>JAQGOV010000184.1 GCA_028293425.1 Verrucomicrobiales bacterium | reverse complement strand
TCGATTCGAACAGCGTAAAAGCCGAAAACTTCTCCTTCAAAATCTGGTCCTTAATACGCAGTGCCAACTACGGTTCGAACCATTACAACGAACACTCGCTCGAAATCGCTTCCGCGCGGCTCGGCGCGGACAACCGCTCGGTGGTGCTCGAGATTCCAGCCCTTGCGCCCACCCAGTGTTACGAACTCAAGTTGAACCTTCTGAATGCGGACGGAGGGATTGTGGAACGCTCGCTGCATGGAACGATTCACCAGTTGTCCGATCCATGAACCCGACTGTGCGCTATGTCGCCGAGCCAAAGCACGTGGAGGAAGTTTCGCTCCGGGGCACAGCCGATTTGCCGTTCTGGCAGGACCGGCTGAAGCGTGAAGGATTGGTTCCCGCCGAACGCCAGGGTAGGGCTCAGGTTTTGATCTACTTTTGGATCCTGTCATGGCTCTCGTTCGTGCTGCTTTATCAGTCGCTCACCGCTGCCGATTTAGACCCTTCGTTCCGCATCTTGTTTCGCGGCGAAGCCATCACGGAACTGGCGCCTCACGGCACGGGAAATATCTATGCTCCGAGTGTTGTCCTTGAGGGAGACCTCTGGCGGATGTGGTATGGAGGGCAGGGGAAGGATGGTCATGATCGGATTCATTATGCTGAGTCGCGTAATTCTGGCCGCTCCTGGACGAAGTGCGGACTCGCGCTGGAAAATGGTTCAGCCAATCACGTGAATGATCCATCCGTGCTTCGGGTCGATGGCAAGTGGTTTATGTTCTACACAGTTGCGGAACAGGGCACCGAGGATGCGATTGCCCTTGCAACCTCCTCCGACGGTTTGAAATGGGAGAAAAAAGGCGTGGTGCTGCAGCCGGGTCCAAAAGGCTCGTGGGATTCACGCCTGCTCGGACGTCCTTCCGTCCTGCACGAGAACGGCCAATTTCGCATGTGGTATGACGGCCAGCCGACGAAGGAGGACCGTCCTGCGGCGAAGTTGGAAGGAGCCCGCGCGGTTGGACTGGCGACATCTCCCGACGGTGTCCATTGGCAGCGTCATTCGGCAAACCCAGTTTTCCAACAAGGCGCCGGTGCAGTTGATGTGGCGCGTGTGGAGAAGGGATACTTGCTACTCTACGAAGGTCACACGGGAGTCGGCGCTGCGGTGAGCGGCGATGGCGTCGTCTGGAAGGTTCGTGGACTGGTGACTCACTTGTCCGGCTCGGACTCGGATCGATACGGTCAGGTGACGCCTCACCTCGTGCATGCCGGGAACGCCTGGCAGATATTTTTCGGCGCGGCGAATCGAAAGACCTGGGATGGGAATATAATGGCGGTGATTTCATTATCAGCCGTGCCACCAATCGGAGAAGGAGAAGCTAAATGAAACCTTTTCTGGTAGCATTTGGAAAGCTGGTTCTAAGCGCCGCGCTTTGCCTGGCGGGTGCGGACCTGCGTGCAGCCGACAAATTCAATCCTCCGCTGAACATTCTATTCGTGATGGCCGATCAGTGGCGGGCGCAGGCTTTCGGTTATGCGGGCGACCCGAACGTGAAGACTCCCCACATTGACCGCTTCGAACGGCAGTGTGTCAATTTTACCCAGGCCGTTTCTGGCCTGCCGGTTTGTTCACCGACACGCGCATCCTTGCTCACGGGCCAGCGGCCGCAGACTCACGGCGTTTTCCTCAACGACGTGCCCTTGAGCACCAATGCCGTGACTCTCGCAAAAATTTACAAAGCCGCTGGTTATGAAACAGCGTGTATCGGCAAGTGGCACATCGACGGTCACGGCAGCCGCTCCGCATTTATTCCGCGGGAGCGCCGGCAAGGTTTCGATTACTGGAAGGTTCTCGAATGCAGCCATGAGTATAATAATTCCGCCTACTACGCGGATGGTCCCACGAAACTGAAGTGGCCGGGGTATGACGCGATCGCGCAGACCCATGATGCGGAGTCCTGGCTCCGCGAGCGCGGGAAATCCAAAAAGCCGTTTTTGTTGTGGCTCGCCTGGGGGCCTCCTCATAATCCCTACGAAACCGCCCCGCTGCAATACCGCGCGATGTATTCCCCGGAAAAAATCAAACTTCATCCCAACGTGCCCGCGTCCGCGCAGGCGAGGGCGCGAAAGGAACTGGCCGGCTACTACGCGCACTGCACCGCGCTTGATGATTGCTTCGCCGACTTGTTAAGAACGCTGGATGAAACAGGCTTGGCCACCAATACCATTGTCGTTTTCACCTCCGATCATGGGGATATGCTTTGGTCTCACGACCAGCAGCGCAAACAACGTCCCTGGGAGGAATCGGCCCGCATCCCGATGTTGTTCCGTTTGCCGGGTGCCCTGGGTCTCAAACCGCAACGCCTGGCGGCGGCCATCAACAGCGAGGATGTGATGCCGACCCTGCTGAGTCTTTGCGGTCATCCGATTCCGAAAACCGTTGAGGGTCTCGATTTCACCGCCGCGATGCGCGGAGAACCGGACCCCTCCGGGGGCGGCACCATCATTCGCTGCATTTCGCCCTTTGGAGAATTCGTTCGCCAGCGGGGCGGCCGTGAGTATCGCGTCCTGCGCACCGCCAAATACACCTATGCCCGAGATTTGAAAGGCCCATGGCTACTCTACGACAACGAAGCCGATCCGTATCAGATCAACAACCTGGTGGCAAAAGAGGAATACGCTACCTTGCAGGCGAAATTAGACATCACCTTAAGAAAAAAACTTGTTGAACAACACGATGATTTCCGGCCCGGGCCCGAATACATCCGCAAGTGGGGCTATAGCGTCGATGCTGAAGGGACTGTCCTTTTTGAACCATGAACACCATTCCAATGACCAACCTCGTCCGGCTCCTGCTCATCTTTCTTGTGTGGAGCAGCGTCGATTCGCGCGCGGCCGATGCGACTCGGCCAAACGTGGTTTTTATTTTTGCGGATGATCTCGGCTACGGTGATATCGGCTGTTACGGCGCGAAGGACATCCGCACACCAAACATAGACAAACTCGCCCGCCAGGGGACGCGCTTCACCAGTTTCTACGTGGCGCAGGCGGTTTGCACGGCGTCGCGTGCGGCTTTTCTGACCGGTTGCTATGCGAACCGAGTCGGAATGGCCGGCGCACTGAATCACACGAGCAACACGGGCATCAACACCCGCGAAACAATGCTCAGCGAGATGTTCAAGCGACAGGGCTACGCGACCGCCATCTACGGCAAATGGCATTTGGGGCATCGGGAGCCGTTCCTGCCGACGCATCGGGGCTTCGATGAATGGTTTGGAATTCCGTACTCGAACGACAATGGGCCGCTCCATCCGGTCACGCGCGGGATCCCTTCGCTTCCCATGTATGAAAATGACAAGGTTGTCGAACTCGACCCGGATCAATCGCAATTCACTCGACGGTTAACCGAACGTGCGGTTGGTTTCATCGAAAAAAATCGCGACAAGCCTTTCTTTCTTTATCTGCCACACATCATGCCCCACGTGCCGATCTTCGCATCGGCCCGGTTTAAGGGGACGAGCAAGCGTGGACTCTATGGCGACGTGGTGCAGGAACTCGACTGGTCGGTCGGGGAAATCATGGCTGCCCTCCGCAAGCATGGACTTGAGGAACGAACCATTGTGGTGTTCACCTCAGACAACGGGCCATTCCTTTCCTATGGCGAGCACGCTGGCTCTGCCCGGCCTTTGCGGGAAGGCAAGCTCACAACGTTTGGTGGCGGCGTGCAGGTGCCGTGCGTTATGCGGTGGCCGGGCCACATTCCCGCCGGACGGGTGACGGATGAACTTGTCACCACCATGGATTTGTTTGTCTCGTTTGCCCGCTGGATGAAAGCTCCGTTGCCACAGCAAAAAATCGATGGCACCGATCTCACCCCGTTTTTGCTCGGCGTAAAGGGTGCAAAGGGCAGGGAATCTTTTTGGTTCTACTCCGGTGATGAATTACAAGCCGTTCGCGTGGGTGACTGGAAGCTGCACCTGCCGCATGAGTATCTCACGGTCGCTGCGAGCCCGGGCAAAAATGGCAAACCGTCCAACTGGGAGAATCTGAAGCCAGAGGCAATCGAACTCTCCGGCATTCGTGGCATAGCCAGTCGACACGGTTATCGTGTGGAAAAGATTGGTCTGGCGCTCTTCAACCTGAAGGACGACCCCGGTGAAACACACGACGTGGCCAGTGCGCATCCCGAAATCGTCACGCGCTTGCAGACGGAAGTCGACAGGGCACGAGCAGACCTCGGTGATACACTTACCGGCACGAAGCCCACTCACGCGCGTCCGCCGGGAGATGTTTCCGCACCAGCCCGGCAAACATCTGCCAGCCTCGGTCAACCGGGCCGAACTGCCAAGCAGGCTGGCAAAAGCCCGGTGAAAGTCTTTGTTTTGGCTGGTCAGTCAAACATGGAGGGGCAGGCCGTAGTGGACCTGGAAGGCAAAGATTACAACGAAGGCAAAGGAACACTCGACATGGTCATGCGCGAGCCGGCCATGGCCCAAAGATTCCGCCACCTAAAAGACACCCAAGGCAAATGGGTGGTGCGTGATGATGTTTGGGTTCGTTACCAGCGCGAGCATGGGCCGCTGCTTGCGGGTCCGCTCGGATTTGGTTTCTCAGTCTACGGCGATAAGCACCACTTTGGACCTGAGTTGCAGTTCGGTCACGCCATGGGGGATCATTTTGAAAACCAGGTGCTCCTGATTAAAACGGCCTGGGGTGGAAAAAGCCTCTTCGAAGATTTTCGGCCGCCGAGTTCAGGCGGCAAGGTGGGGCCATACTACACCAAAATGATTACGGAGATTCAAGAGGCTCTGTCGAACCTGCCAAAGGACTTTCCGACCTATGACGGTGGCGGCTATGAACTCGCGGGATTTGTCTGGTATCAGGGTTGGAATGATGGTGTGAACCCCAACACTGCCATTCCAGAGTACGAGGCCAACCTGGTGAATCTTATCAAGGATGTGCGCAAGGACCTTGGTGTTCCCAAGCTGCCGGTGGTGATCGGCGAACTCACCGGACCATGGGTGAAAGCGCCTCCGGACTGGACAAAACTGCGCGAGGCTCAAGCGGCTGCGGCGGCGCATCCGGAGTTCACCGGCAATGTTGCGTTCGTGTCGACCCGTGATTTTGTGCAGAAGCCTGAGGATTCACCGAACCCGACTCATGGACACCATGAGTTCGGCAACGCGAAAACGTATCTTCTCGTGGGTGACGCTCTGGGCAACGCGCTCAAGGAGCTGCTGGCGAAGTAAGGGTTGTCGCTATTTCTGTTTCTTCGGCGTGAACCACTGCCTGTCCGTGGCGTAGCTGATCACGGTATCCATCATCGGCCCTCGCCCGGAGTTGTCTCGGTCGTGGAAGCATTGGCAGGCGGCAATGACGCGGCCAGCGCCATAGGTGTATTCCACAAACGTGGGTTTGGTCGCATCGACCTCGCCATTGACGGACTCCGCCACCAGCACCAGTGCATCCTGCGGAATTCCGGTCAGGTAACCGTGACTGGCGAAGGTAGCCCGGATGGTCTTGCTGGCCATCGGAGTGAGAATCGGATGACTGGGCATCAGGATGGTGTTTTCTTTGGAACCGTGTTTCACCATGCTGACACCGCGGGGCAGGGGGATGTTGTCATTTTCCGCGCCATTCAACTCCAAGACCAGCGTGCCTCCGTTGGTCACATAATTCTCGAAACGACCGGCTTCGATCGCGTATCGGGGGTAGAATTTTCCCTTACTCTGGGATCCCGGAATGATAATGAAACGGTAGGGTGTTAAATCAGTGGTGTTCATTTCCACCGAAGGCTTAACATCGGGCACTACTCCCATGGACTCAAGGGCATCTTCGAAGTCTGGATTACGATCCCAGGATGGAACATCGCGGAAGATGAGCACCTTCAGCTGTGCGGCCGCTGCCGGCTTTGTCGTGGCTGGCACTGCTGCTTGAACTGGGGCAGGGGCCGCAGGTGCGGTCTTTTGGGCTAGTGATTGTTGAACGACCACGAGCGCCGTGCCGCCGAGGAGGAGCATCAGTGCCGCAATCAGGAGAGTATTGGATTTTGTTTGTGCCATAAAGAGAGTGATTCCTTTCACCAGGGGAAGGGTTGACGCGGAAGTTTGTTTCAGGAAAGCCAAGGTCGCCACTGTGCCAGCCAATCCAGCGGGGGCCGCCGAGGCTGATTGTGCCGAGATCACCGCGAGGAGCGCTGACGATGACACCACGATACCACGTTTGCGAAAGATCAGACGGAGCTTTTCCATGGCGCGGGACAGGCGCATCTTGGCCGCGTCTTCGGTGGTGCCAAGCGTGCGGCCCACTTCCTCCATGCTTTTACTTTCGAAAAAGCGCAGGAGAATTGCAACTCGGTCCAGCTCCGGAAGTTCTTCCAGGGCTTCATTCAGGAGAGGCGTAATTTGCTCAGCCTCGGGTTCGGGTGGCATGGTGGGTTCGATTTCGGCCGCCTTCTGTTCCCAATGTTCACGACGGGCTTCAGCGCGCCTGGCATTGGCCGCCGCGAAACGCGCGGCGCGAAAGAGCCATCCGGTCAGGATGGTGTTCGAGGGAAGGGATGCAGCCTTCTGCGCCAGGACGATAAAGACCGCCTGGGTAACATCTTCCGCCAAGTCCGCGCGAGCGGTTTGACGCAGCGCCACGGCATGAACCATGTTGACGTGCCGCTCCACAAGGGTGCGGAACGCCTGCTCGGAATTGTCGCGCACATATTGGCTCAACAACTCCGTGTCATTTGGTTCCATAACCTGCATCATATGAATAACACCCGCTCGGGCCGAAAGGTAACAGGAAATCTTTAGGGACGGGTAGAAACATAAATCCTGCACCGAAAACCTGCTTGCGCCTGTGATTATTTCATTATTATTCTCCCGAAAGCCCAATCCAATGCGTCTGGCTCATGTGAGACAGACCGTTTGGCAATGGAGGTTAACCAAACCATGAAGATTCACTTTGCTCGTGCTAGAAAACAGTTTGGTCCGTATGAGTCTGAGCAAATTGAGGCACTGTTGCGCTCAGGAACGGTGCAACTCACCGACGATGTCTGGCATCGGGGCGCCCAGGGATGGGTTTCGCTCTCGACGTATTTGGCGGCACAACAGCCAGCTCCGGCGAAACAACCGGAAACCGGCGTGCCCAAACCGATTGCCGGGCCGCCGCCCATCCCCGTCATACCTCCACGCATCCCGCCGATCGTTCCGAACTCAGACGTTGCCAGGATGGCCAATGACGAACTGGAACGTGAGATCCTGGCGGGTGGGCGCTATGTCATTTTCACGTATTGTTTTTCGGTGCTGATAATGAGCTTCAAGCGCCCTTCGGACGTAATCTACTTGAAGCCCGGGGAGAGCGGTTTTTTGCAGGCCTTTTCGTATTCCTTAATTTCCCTGGTGGCGGGTTGGTGGGGTATTCCGTGGGGACCGATCTGGACGATCTCGACTATTTTCACCAACGCGCATGGCGGCAAAGATGTGACCCCCGAAGTTTTGAGCCAAAGGTTGGGCCCGGCCAGGGCTTCTGCAATTTTAGCCCAGCGCGGCAAGTTGGCCGCCCCTGGCGGCATGTTGATGGCCTGGCGCTATGCTCTTTGGATCGGGCTTGGTCTCCTCGTGGCCAACATAGTTTTCGTCATTTTCGTGGCGAGTAGGAATTATCGAAGCCGTGACGCCGAGTACACTTCGTCCTACGACTCTAAGGATTCTGGCCGAGCCACGTTCGAGGCGGCAAATGGGCTGATAGATTTCAACCGTGGGGAAGTAGCTTTTGGAAATACCCCTACAGCGAAGCAAATCGCGACGATCCTTTCGGCGAAGATGAAGGAGTTGGATACCACCAAATTCACCGGGGGAAACGAAGCTGGCATCTCCGTCACCAAACACGAATTCCTGACGTATTGCAGCTTGCGCCCCGGTCAATGCGTTGTCCTGATGCATGTTCCGGAGCTCAGGCATTATGATCATGAGGCCAAAACTCTCGTCAGTGAGCTCGCCTGGAAAATGCTCCAGGAAACGATCCGTTCCAGCGGGGTTGAGGGGGACCCTCTGGTTCTGGCGGTCGGCATTCGTGGAGTGACGCTCTATGACCGTGTGACTGCTGGGACTTATGTGCCCGATTTTTCTCCTACGAAAAATGGAATCGGGGCGACAAAGCAGGGATTCAAATCCAAGGAGGAACTCTACGCCTTTTTTGGCGATACGAGCGCACCGGCTTTTGCTGGCGGTTCAAAAGGCTCTAAAACCGCCCGAAAACTTCCACCCTCACGGTAAAACTTTCCCAATCTCCCATCAGCCTTTAAGCTCTTGGCATGGCATCAGCGCCAATCCAATATTTAAATCGATATACGGGACAGGTTGAGACGGAAGAGATTTATGGCGAGCCGTTCATGCGGTGGGCGTACGGCAACCCGTTCGGTCGGCTAACTGTGCACGCGCTGGTGAAGCGCGCCGCTTTTTCCCGGTGGTACGGCCGCCGCATGGATGCGCCAGGGAGCCGGAGCAAGGTCGCTCCATTTATCCTCCAATATAAGGTCAAGGCTGAGGAGTTTGCGGACGCCGCGGATTCCTTTCGCACCTTCAATGAGTTTTTCTATCGCAAACTGAAGCCAGCAGCCCGGCCGATCGACCCCGATCCAAACAGCGCCGTGTTTCCAGCCGACGGCCGGCACCTGGGATTCCAGGATGTCTCCCAGCTGGAAGGCATCTTCGTGAAGGGCGCGGTGTTCGATCTGCGAAAGCTCGTCGGGGATGATGCGCTCGCTTCCCGCTTTCACAATGGCGCCATGGTGCTGTCGCGACTATGCCCCGTGGATTATCATCGTTTCCATTTTCCAGTCGGCGGGGTGCCGAGTCAGCCACGGTTGATAAATGGTCCGCTGTTTTCGGTCAGCCCGATCGCCCTGCGCCAGAATATCCATATCTTTACGGAGAACAAACGTGCTGTGACGCGCATCGAGTCGCCCGAGTTTGGGGTGGTGGCGATGCTCGAGGTGGGCGCCACTAATGTGGGCAGCTTTGAATACACGTTCAAACCGGGAGCGCGTGTCGGGAAGGGTGCAGAGAAGGGTTATTTCAAGTTTGGCGGTTCTTCGACGATTACGCTCTTCGAGCGCGGACGCATCGAGCTGGCCAAGGACCTTGTAGAAACTTCAAAAGCGGGCATCGAGCTTTACGCACGGATCGGGGATCTGATGGGGGTAAGAACCGCAGGTTGAGGGTAGAGTTCTGATTTGCACCCGCCGCTAGCTCGATTAAGCTCCATTCGAAGGCTGATTCGGAGGTGCCCAATCAGCTAGCGCCAATGAATCATTCCAAACAAGCTCCGGTTGCGCTCAAGATTGTGGCCGCTGTATTCATTCTTAACGGCATCCTTGCCGTAGTGGAGGTTTGGACAGCCTGGAATCAGCACAAATTAAGTATTAGCTTTGGCGTGCTTGGGTTCTTGATTGCGCCAGGGCTAATGCGCTTCCGGCCTGGATGGCGGACTGCTGCACTCGTATTTACTTGGATCGGGCTTATCGTTGACCCGGTCTTTATGCTGACGGTCCTCGACAGCGTGCATCCCGTTCCATTTACAATCTCCGGACTGAATTTGGGCTTCGTCCCACAGCAAGTCGCGTTGGGAGCTGCAGCCTGCCATTTCGCATTTGTGATCTGGCAATATAGGGTGCTAACAAGACCTGATATCCTTGATCTATTTGAGGCATAAAGGCCATGAATGACGACGATCATCTGGCTAAACGGCCGGTCCGGAAGGTGCCCCTCGTCCTCCTGATTTGTGTGCTCATTGGGGTGGTGCTCCTCGGTCTGCGGCTCCGAGCCGGTTATTCGGCGCATCATACCACGTTGCCGGATGGCCGCACGGTGGAGTTTCTCGGCACGATTGTTGGAGTGACCCCTTTCAGCTATCAATCCAAATGGCATCCCGTAGCACGCTATCTTCCCGCGCAATTGCAAAAGTGGTTTCCACCCCCGATCCGCGGCGTGATATGCGGGACCTCCAATAGTATTGCTGTTCACTTGGGGGTGAAATCCAGCCAGGCGATGGGAGCCAACGTGCCGTGGAGCACGGTTGCAACCGATGACGAAACCGGGTTTCGGTATCCTCAAAATGGAGGTGCAACTTACAGCTTGGACAGCTCGGGTAATCTGAATTATTCGGTCGCAATGGTGGCCTTTCCCCGCCGACAAAAGGAATTTCTGGTCCAATTACTGGACCAGACCGGGGCGGTGATGGGAACCTTGCGCGTTGCGAACCCGCTTGCAGGTCCATTCCCCGAGTGGAAGCCGGCTCCTTTCCCGCAGACCCAGACAAATGGTCCAGTGACGCTGACCCTGAAAGGATTCGAAGAACACGTTCAGGGGCGATGGACGAATATTGAGGCTAGATGGCAGTTGGAAGCGAACGACCCTGCATGGGCAAATGGCAAAACCAGCCACCAAAGCTTTTTGGATGCCTCCGGAAATGAAGGATTCAAATTATCTCCCCACGAGCCAGCTTGGAAGGTTCGGACCCTCGTTTATCGCGAGCGTCCGCAGGACTTTGCGCCAAACGAACAATTGGTCCTGACCAACGTGGCTCTGCCGACTGCGGGCAATTTTACGGCGATTGACCAAGAGGCCGATTGTGCGGGTGTGGGTATCAAAGTTCTGGTCCTGGCTAGCTCCGGGATGTTTGGGATCAGCAACGGTGTGACCCGCTTTATGCGGTCGCCGCCCCAAGGAGCAACGGGCCATTCCGTTTCTTCAGACGGGCGTAACAAAATAGAAACCTGGGGGAACATGACTCCGTTCCTACTGGTCGAGGCGCAAAACGTTCGACCGGATGACGAGTTAAAATACAATATCAGAGATGACCGGGGAAGGGAGCTTCAGGAGGGAATGCTCAGCTCCGAAAGCCTGGTTGGTCAGCGTCGTCTCTACAAAGGCCCCTTTAACCCACCTCCAGATGCCAAATTTGTGACAGTTCAGGTGAGGGTAAGCCGGCCACTCACATTCGAGTTCCTCGTGGACCCAAAAGATGTCGTTACCAGTGCCAAAATGAAGTGAGCGCATGCCAGGATTGAGTTCCCGACCCTATCTTCCTGTTCCATGCCACTGCCCGACATGCTCTTGCAAAATCCTACATTGAACCGCACGGCTGGCCCTCATTCCATTATTGACACAGCTTAGGGCAGCGGGTATTCCGAAGGCATTGCTCAAGGCACCCTCTGCTCGTCTTTCACCTCTACGTGTGTGGCGGCGATTGTGAGGGAATAAACAAACCGAAATCAGGATACAATATGGGAAAGAACATTCGTTCAACGTCATGGATCTCCGGCAGCCTCTTCTGCCTCACGATGGCAGCAGCTCCCGCTTTCAGTCAGAATTTCTATTTTAATGCCGATGCGGGTGGCACGATTGCTAAAGACGTCAACTTGCGAAGCTTCTTCGGGGCAACCCCGGGCGAAAAGGTGAAATTCGATCCCGGAGTCCGGTTCGGAGCGGCTGGTGGCTATAATTTTTGCCCAATCGGCGGAATTGAATTCGAAACCGGCTTTATGCACAACACGGTGAGACGCCTGGGCAGTGGCACCGGTAATGGGGATGCCGAGTTGTCTCACGTCCCGCTCATGGCGAACCTGGTCCTGCGATACGACCAGGGGAATTGCCCGGTCATACCGTACATCGGAGCTGGAGCAGGCGGAGATATCAGCGTGGTGAATCTCGACCACGTCACCTTCAATAGCGTGTTCGCGGATGGTTCGGACGCCACAATTCAATTTGCGTGGCAAGCATTTGGCGGGTTGCGTTACAAGCTCAACGACAAGATGTCCGTGGGAGCAAGCTACAAATATTATCGCACCGACCCAGCTTCGTGGGAATTCGCTGGAGTGAAGGACGGCATCCAAATCGGCCGCTCGGAGGTCCACGGCTTTATGGTCGAGTTTAACATGAAATTTTAGTGCCCGACCCGCGAGCGAGGTTATCCTGGAGCTGAGTTTGACCGAGGTATGAGCCCGGCTCATGCGGGGGCCTCGGTTCGACTGTCCGCCGTGGCCAAACAAGTTTAGTGAGCTCGTCTGAGAAAAATGCGCCAACGAAACCACCCGGAGATATTTCCCAGGTGGTGGAGCACCTTTTCCGTGAAGAGGCTGCGAAGATGGTGGCGATTTTGACAAGGATCTTCGGGGTGGAGCACCTAAGTCTCGCTGAGGACGTGGTCCAGGAAGCGCTCGCAAAAGCGTTGCAGACGTGGCCGTACCATGGGCTGCCACAGAATCCTTCCGCATGGATTATGAGGGTGGCGCGGAACCTTGCGTTGGACGTAGTGCGCCGGGAGAAGGTGTTCCGGGGAAAGGAGCCCGAAATCGCACGGCTGATCGAGCAGAGCGAGCCAACCCCGGAATCGGCTGCCTCCCTCGATCAGGAAATCCGGGATGACCGCCTGCGCATGATGTTCGTGTGTTGCCATCCGCTGCTCAACGGCGAGGCCCAGGTCGCCTTGGCCCTTAAGATCCTGTGCGGCTTCAGTGTTGGCGAGATCAGCAGCGCTTTTCTCACGAATGAAGCGGTGATCGCCAAACGTTTGACCCGGGCCAAACAAAAGCTCCAGGAAGCGCGGGTTCCCTTCGAGATTCCCGAAGGTGCTGCGCTGGCGGAGCGATTGGAGGGAGTCTTGAAAACGCTCTACCTGCTTTTCAACGAGGGCTACAAGGCCTCGAGCGGTGACACCCTGGTTCGCAAGGAACTATGCCAGGAAGCAATCGATTTGACGGCGCTGCTTGCGCAACATCCGGCCGGCAACCAGCCCCGAACGCACGCCTTGCTCGCCCTCATGCTTTTGAACGGCGCCCGCCTAGCCAGCCGTGTCGATGGCGAGGGAAACCTCCTGCGTCTCCAGGAACAGGACCGCCAGCAATGGGATCGATCCATGATCGCCCGTGGCATGTTCCACCTCGCACTTTCGGCTACCGGTCCTGATATGACCGAGTATCACATCCAGGCTGCCATCGCCGCATGCCATGGCACCGCCCCGGATTATGCGAGCACGGATTGGCGGCAAATCCAATTGCTCTACGACCGACTGATGAAATTCGATCGTTCGCCGATCGTGGCGCTGAATCGCGCGGTGGCTGTGGCCAAGGTTTCCGGTCCCCGGGCGGGCCTGGATGCGCTGCCGGGATGGGACCGGAACGAACTTGAGTCTTATCATCTCCTGCATGCAGTCCGCGGGGATTTTGAAGAACAGTTGGGCAACTTCACAGCCGCTGCCGCGCATTTTCGCAAAGCCAGGGACCTGGCAGAGCTCAAGTCCGAAAAAACGTTCCTCGCAAAAAGACTGGCAGCTTGTGAGAACCCGATTCGATGACCTTATTGCCCATCGCTGCACGTGAACTCCGGGTGGCCTCCCGCCAGGGCGGCACTTATTGGACGCGTGTGGCCGCGGCGGGCCTCGCCATCGTTGTGAGCGGCGGCTTCATCCTGGTGTGGATGAATAACCCGATGGCGATCGGGGGCAATACAGGCCAGATGCTTTTTTCCATTCTCAAGTGGCTCTGCTTCGCCTTTGTTTGCAGCACAGGGTTGTTCCTCACCTCCGACTGTCTTAGCGAGGAAAAGCGCGAAGGCACCATGGGCCTGCTGTTCCTGACCGATCTGCGTGGATACGATGTCGTTCTCGGCAAACTCATGGCAAGTTCGTTGCGCGCCTTTTTTGGCTTGCTGGCCTGCTTTCCTGTGCTTGGCCTCACCCTGATGGCAGGGGGCGTTTCCGGCCTGGAGTTCTGGCGGACGCTCACGGCTCTTTGCAACGCTCTTTTTTTCTCCCTGGCGGCCGGGGTGTTTGTTTCTGCCTTCAGCAGGGATACACTGAAAGCGATTACGGCTGTTATGGCTTTTTGCACCATCGCCTTGGCCGCGCCACCGTTGCTGGATTATTGGCGGGCAGATTGGACTGCAAACAATTTCGTTCCGAAATTCCTGGTGGCCAGCCCGGCGTATGCCTTGATTGTCGCTCCGCAACGAAACTCCCCGATGTTCTGGCCTGCTTTGTTCTGGCCCAATTTGACCGCCTGGCTATGCCTGGCGTTGGCCTGTTTTTTCGTGCCGCGCACCTGGCAGGAAAAATCAAAGGTCTCGAGTGGAAACGCATCGAGGGGCAGGGGACGATGGCGCTTCGGCGGACGCAGGCAACGAATAAAGTGGCTTGAACTCAATCCAATCATTTGGCTGGCTAGTCGAGACCAATGGGTCACCCAGTGCGCGCGAATGGTCTTTTTGGCCTTTGGTGGCCTCGGATTTTATCTTTGGTGGAAGCTCGGCTCCAATGGGTTTCAAGGGTTCATGACCGCAACCCATAGTCTGCTCGGGCTCATTCTTTACATTTGGGTGGCGGCTCAAGCCACGAGGTTTCCATCCGATGCGCGGCGCAATGGCGCTTTGGAATTAGTCCTCTGCACACCAGTGACGATTGCTCAAATGATCCGAGGCCAATGGATTGCCCTCTTGCGAATGACGTTTCTGCCGCTGTTGGTCATTCTGGGAATGAGCGCTTTCCAGCAGTACCAGGCATGGATGATTTTGATTGGAAACGTGCCCGTGGCTAACTCGCAGGTAAACAAAGACATGGAAATTTACCAGCTTGTTTCGGCGATTTCCGGAACAGTGGTCTTCCTGACCACTCTGGCGGCTCTCGGCTGGTTTGGCATGCTCATGGGACTCCGCTCGAAGAAGACAAGCGCCGCCCTGATGAAAACCGTCGTTCTGGTGCAGGTTCTGCCTTGGCTTGCGGTAGCCATCCTGCAAGGCGTGCTCATGATGGCCACCATTTGGATGAAGATTTCCTTCTACTGGACAGCTCTGCTCGCAGCAGTCGCATTTTTGATGAAAGATGCCACTTTTATCTTCTGGTCACGGCACAGGCTGTACCGGGACTTTCGTGAAATCGCCGCGCAATCCTTTGATATCGTGCGCCCCGCGAAGGCATCGCCGCTTCCCTCCCGCATGACGCCTGATATTCCCCCTGTTCTCCCCGCTTAATCAGTGCCGGTTGTAAATTAGCATTTTGCCGCTGTTGAATCAAAAGCAGCGGCTGCTATCCTCCCAGCGCAAGTGCGAAACACTTTGTCCATATTAATTGGCGGGCTCAGCCTTCTTTTGACGGCGTGTCATTCCTCGAAGCTGCCACCCACCGTTTCCGGCACCATTGAAACGGACGAGGCGCACCTGGCGTCGCGTTACGGCGGCCGAGTGGAAAGGGTGCTGGCCCGCGAAGGCGCTATCCTCACGAACGGCCAGCCCATCGTGGAATTGGCAGCGTCCGAACTCCGTGCCACCCGCGCGGAAGCCGCCGCGCAATTAGCCGAACTCAAAGCCGGGCCGCGCTCGGAAGAAAAAGCAGCCGCTAAAAATGAATGGGAAGCGCAAATTGCCGAGTTGGATCTCGCCAAGGCCGAAGCCACCCGAGGCAGGGAACTTTTCGAAGGCAAAACCATTTCCGCCGCCGAACGCGATCGGCTCACCAGCCGTGCAGCTACCCTGGAGAAATCGGTGGCCGCAGCCAAGAGCCGTTATGATCTGCTCCTCGCCGGAACCCGTGCCGAGCGGATTACCCAGGCCGAAAGCCGGCTGGATGAAATCGAATCCCACATCAAGGAAATGCTGATTTATGCGCCCACCAATTGTGTCCTTGAAGTCCTAAACGTGAAAGTCGGGGACGTCCTTGCGCCGAACCGTGAAGTTGCCACCGTGCTGTTCCCGCAGCATCTCTGGGTCCGAGTTTACGTCCCCGAAACGTGGCTCGGATTCATCAAACTCAATGCAGCTGTGAAAGTGCGAGTTGACTCTTTTCCCGGCACAGATTTCGAAGGCCGGGTCGAACAAGTCAGCCGCACCGCCGAGTTTACTCCTCGAAACACCCAAACCGTCGCCGAGCGGATTAAACAAGTGTTCGCCATCAAGGTGGAACTGCTCAATTCCGAAGACAAGTTGCGCGCCGGCATGGCGGCAGATGTTTATTTCCCTGGCGTGCCACCCCCACCGAAGGATTAGCTGATTCGCTGCCGGTTTGTTTCCGAATCGAGTGGGACTAAAGGCCTACTCCCCGCAACCGCGTTGCGTTCGCAGCATTGCCGACCGGTTGGCGCCAATCGGCTAAGCGCCCTCCGTTGTGTTATGTCGGTGGGTGGAATGAGGTCCGGACAAAGAGGTGCTGTATAGCTTGCCCAGCTTAGTGGCTAACCTTACAAGCGTGGTTAGTCCTCCTGTGCGAAAATCACTATCTCAGCGCTCCGTTTCGGTATTGCCGACGGGGCGCTGGCTAATTTGGGAATGTTTTGGAATGATTCGCGAGTGTCGAAATCAACTTGCGGCAAGAGTCGCGGTCGATTCTGATGATCAACCTTTGTTTCTGATCTTTGCCCAACGAGCCTTGGCACCCGCCGAGATTTTTGCCCTGGCTGCGGCGGACATCTTCCTGCTGTGGCGAACAATCCCTCCAACCGTGAGCGGTTCCGGAATGCCCAAAAATCCGGTGAGTTCCTTTTCAAGTTCTTCGATTTGCTCCTTAATTCCCACCGCGCGTTTGAGTTACGCTGCGCTATACTGAATGAGTGTGCGCGCTCTTATTTATTGTAAAGGGCCTGAACGCTGCCGAAGTCAACGCACAATCGTTTGATTGATGCGTTCGCATGAGTCCTCCAAATGGGAACTGTGAAGCTGAACATGAGGTTCTGCGTCAGCATCAAGGAACGAGGGCGCGGTAAGTTCGCCCTGGCTCGGGGTTTTTATCCACGAACTCGAATACTCCAGACTCGTCAAATCGCCCGGTGGTCAACATCCCCCAAATCTCTGCATTACCCTGCTCATTATACTGAAGGGTGAAGGTGTAGTCTGGCTTTCCACGTAGTCTCAGTAAACTGGCACCTGAGGCAGCGTGCGAAATCTTAAAATCTGTAATCGTCGGCAACCGGGGGTTTAAGCGGGTTTCCTGTGGGGCTGACGCCTCGGCGGGAGCCGCTGCAGCAACGGTTCCAGGGGTGGCGGTCGGGAGCAGTAGCGCATAAATCCCAAGGTGGTTGCCCACTGGGCGCTCTGTTCCCGGAAGGTTGTTATGGATTGGACGGTTGAGCAGGGTGGCTCCTCCCATGCCATCCGAAATGGCCATGGTGGTTGAGCCTCCACCATCGAGCATCGCCGCGTCAAAAGTCCCGCAAGTGCGGAACCAGGCGGCTGTGTCCAAGTCGGATGCTCCATCGCTATAACCTGCCTGTCGTCCATCAATTGTGAGCATAAACAAGTATCGTTTGTCCTCTGAAATGCCAATGGCAGTTCGCGGAGCGACAGTATCATTGGTTCCGGCGTAGTTCCCGCGGTAAAGAATAGGGTTCTTGCCCGAGACGGCTGTCCAGATCCCTGCTGGCTGTATTGACGGCCAATTTGTACCAATTATGGCAGGAACGTTGTCCTGGCTGAAGAGCATAGTTGCCGAGAATGTATTCGACTCTTGGGAGGAGACAACGATGTTACTCGAAAGGGCCATCCCCCAGATTTCCTCTGGGGTTCCATCCACATCCGAGCAACAGGGTGCGAACCACTGCCCATTGATAGCGGCCTGCAAACCATGGGTGAGCAGAAAATGGCTGGTTGTCAGACCAATGGTCTCGCTCGACTCTGGAATATAGTTTTCTGCTCGAGGTGTGGTCATGACCTGGATACCGGGCGCAGTCAGGTCTACGCGTAAGATTTGCACTTTCTGGGTTGGGGAGACGCCTATACTGGTGGCCCCGGAGGCATGATCTATTCCCTGGAACAGGGGGGTCCAGGTGCTGATGGTGCCTGTATTTGTCCGCACCACGTTGCCATAGGCTGAGCAGCCAGTACCGTTGCAGGCGTGGAGTCGATAGTCATAAGAGATACCGGGCACGAGATTGCTATCCGTGCAGGTAGTGACGTTGTCCGCAAAAACTAGTTCGATGATATCCAGAAAACCGTTGGTGGAACGTTCCAAACGGAACTGTTGTTCGTTGTTGGAAGTGTCCTGCCAGGATAATCGGATTTGGGTGCTGGCCGTCGGTGTGGCAGTTAGATTGCCCGGCACCAATGGAGGACCTGAAGGGAGGGTGGTGGCGCTGCCTGTGTTTGAGTAGACCGAGTACCCGGAACTATTTCGGGCCCGCACGCGGTAGTTGTAGGTTTTTGAAGCGGCAAGGTTGGTGTCCGTATACGCAGTCACGGTGGCTGAAAGGATGAACTGTGTTATGGATTTGAAATTGTTTGTGCTACGCTCCATGTAGAATTGCTGCTCATTGTTAGAGTTATCCTTCCACGTCACCTTAATCTGGCTGCTGGAAAGGGCGGTCGCGCTTAGATTAGTCGGCGCGGTCGGCTTGGACGCCGCAGTCAAGACATGCAGCGAGAGAAGGCTGGTCAAAAATGTGAGAAACGCCGATTCGAGCCAACCGATAGTCATAGGTAGTTTGGGGAGCCTGGCTGCCGTTCTTGAGAACTGGT
>JAQGOV010000180.1 GCA_028293425.1 Verrucomicrobiales bacterium | reverse complement strand
TGCCGAGGCGGAAAACAACAGCCCGTTCGTATTCGCGGAGGATTCGGATCATCTGCCGGAGGATAATCATTCCTATGATGAGCAGCGGAACCAGCCACACGATGGAGGCAATCAAAGTTTCAAAACCTGGCATAATTGATCCTTTATTGAGTGTTTAGTGTCACGTCAAGTGTGAGGCCGCGGACGGCCAAAATCTTTACCAATGCACCTTCCGGCGCTGGTTCCTTGCTAACAGCGTTCCAATATTCACCCTCTACAAAGACTTTTCCACCTTGAGAGTTAATGGGGGTGATAGCTGGAATGATTTTTCCGATCATGGTTTCGGGGCCTGACTTCACGGGTAAACGCTGTGCTCTCCACCCGGCGGCCACAATAAATATGAAGAACGAGGCTGTAATAAGGGTGGCGGGAAGTATGAAACGAAGGGAAAGGCGGAAGACAGGGTCGGCTCTGTCGAAGAGCATGAGCAGACCAAAGAAAAAGGAGACGATACCGCCGACGGTTAACCATCCGCTCGCTCCCGTGAAAGCCTCGGTCAGGAATAATCCGACGGCCAACAGAACAAGGGCAACGCCAGCCAGGTTGATGGGCAGCACGGAAGACATATAAAGCGCCAAGACCAAGGCGATAAACCCGGCAACGCCCGGCAAGACTGCCCCGGGGTGGCTAAACTCGGCGATGATTCCGTAAATGGCAACGAGCATGAGCAGTGTTAAAATTTCGGGGCGCCAGAGCATTTGAAACATCCGCTCGCGCATGTGGATGGAAATTGGATGTATTGCAGCTCCGGCCGTTCGCAATCGATGGTCTCGCACCTTGTGCCCATCGAGTTGTTTCAGCAAATCGGGTAGATCCACGGCAAGAATTTCAACCACGTTGCTGGCCTTGGCAGCCCGGGCGGTGAGCGAGGCGCTCTGTCGGACCGCCGCCTGCGCCCAAGCGGAGTTCCGGCCATGTTTTTGAGCAACAGCCTCGATATAGGTGGCGGCAAAACTTTCCATTTTCTGTTTCATTACCTCATCCCCCTTTGTTGCCTCACCCGGACCGAGCCCGACGGGATGCGCCGCGCCGATGGTCGTGTCGGGTGCCATGGCGGCGACATCTGCAGCCATGGTAATGAAGCACCCCGCGCTTGCCGCAGTCGCGCCGGAAGGTGAGACGTAAACCACAATAGGAACGGCGGATGCATAAAACGCCTGGATGATTTCCTTGGTGGATTCGAGTAAACCACCCGGGGTATCCAGCTCGATAATGAGGCATTGGGCACTTTGGGACGTAGCGGCACGGATGGCGCGTTCCACATAGCCGACCGTAGCGGGGCTAATTGCGCCAGAGATGCGGATTGAGGCAACCGGTTCGTCCGCGCGAGACATAGACAACGACCAAAATAAAACCAGAAGAACGATAATGAATCGCGCCTTCATAATGGAGTTTTGGGTGAGCTTGATCGAGAGTGGCAGCCTCAAATCGGGCAATAACCCAACCCTAAACTACCACCTCAAACGCACCAAGCAACGGCAGCGCTTGTCCGGTTTATACCTATGCAAGCCAGTCGAGGCCCATTAGTGGAAACGGGGGAGAATTTCCCTTTTGCTTCAGCGGAGGCGATAGAAAATGGCGGGGTTTGGATCTTTGGTGAACGGGATGGTGTTGGATAAATTGGTGAGGGTGTGCTGCAGTTTGGTGTTCCAGGAGGCGTTGGAGCCAAAATCCGCAGACGCTTCGATGAAGTGGGTTGCGCCGATGTGTCCATAAAGAACCAGAGAGGGAGTCTGGTCAGAATCCATCAACGCCTCCACGAGGGGCACCTGGGCGATAGCTACGACGCGGCCATTGCTGACGAGTGTGCGTGTCACAATGGTTCCATCCATACGAGTGGCCGAGAGATTGTCATTCGTGAGGTAAAGAAACGCGGAACCCTGTTGCGGAGCCACAGTGAAGCTCAGAGTGGCCAGCGGCTGGGTCCCAGTGGGCAAAGGATTCCCGGAAAGCGTGACGAGGAGGTGGTTGGGAGTTTGGGTGTCCACATTGGCTTGAACATTTAAACCAGCAGACGGCTGGACGGACCATCCGGTCAATAACCCGGGGTAATCCACCGTAAAGCTCACATTGCTGAGCAATGCGCTGCTGCCGAGAGTGATGGGAAGATTGGTCGAGTCCCCCACCAGGAGAACGGCTCGACCCAGGCTGATTTCCGCATAGTCGCCCACGACGACCTGGAAAGGTTTGCTGTCGCTTCGTGCCGGGGCTCCGTCATCGGTGACAACTACGCTGATGAGGTTGGTGGAGGCGGCCTGTGCACGCGAGGGGCGCCAGGAGAAGATGCCCTTAGTAGGGTGAACACGAGCCCCCGCAGGCGCACCCGGTGCCAGGCTGAAGGTGAGCTTGTCGATTCCCTGGTCCGCGTCCGCCGCGGAATTCGTATAGCGCAAAGGCAATAGAACATCCGCTACGAGATTTGGGATGGATTCCAGCGACGGAGGGTGATTGCCGGTGACAGTGGCGTGAAACGTCCTAGTCTGGCTCAATGCTGGGCTGCCATTGTCTGTCACCCGCACGGTAAAAGTGACCGTGCCAAGCAAGGGCGTGCCGGCGGATGACCACGTAAGCACGCCAGTCACGGGATCGATCGAGGCGCCTGCAGGGGCGTCAGGATCCAGACTAAAGCTCAAAGATTGCGCCGGAATATCTGCATCCGAAGCGTGCGCGGTGAGCGTAAGTACGCTGCCCGAGAGGACCAATTGATCGGCCAGAAAGTCGAGGGTAGGGGCCGTATTGGGGGTGGCGATGGAAACGGTGGCGACCTGGCTTGTAGCGCTGCCAAACGAGTTCATAGCCACCAAGGTGTAATCTCCCGAATCACCCCCCTGTGCGCCGACGATGTATAGCGTTGCGCCATTGCCTCCAGGAACGGGTGAGGTGCCTTTATACCACTGGTAGGTCAGCGGCGCAGTGCCGTCGGCCGATGCGGACAAAGCGACGGTATTTCCGGCTGGCGCGCTCTGCCCTGTTGGATTATTTAGGATGAGCGGCACTGTATTGGGTATGCTGATGGTGTTGAAGAGGGCGCTGCCCATCACGATGTCGGAACTGGTGTTGTTGACCTGATGCACCTCGGCAGCGAGCACATTGTCCCCTTGGATCAAAAGGGCAGGGGAAACAGACTGGATTGTGAACACTCCCTCCGAAAGGTTTGCGCTTGCCAAGGTAGAGGCGGTGATGATGCCAGATGGCATGTTGTAACGGAAAATTTCGGTCCCATTCAGGTAGAACACGCATCCATCATCAATGACGTTCGAGAAGGTAAGGCTGGTCACAAAAGCCTTGTTGGTGATGGAGAAATGGGTGCGAAAATAAATGTTCGTGAGGAACAGGCCACCGCTGGTGATGCTGATTGGCGTCCGAATCAGAGCATAAACCGTCGGGTTGCCGGAATCTTCCTTGGCTATGATTCCTGGTCCTGAAGCCCAGTTCGAATCGTCATAGTCGATATCGCGCCAAGCGGTGCCCAAATCGAGACCATTGGTATTGAATTGCCACATTTTCGAGAGCGGAAAGAGCGGGATGGAAGTATTCACGCTGCTCGGGGACAGGCGCAGAAATGCCTGTGTGCTCGTAATAAAACCGAGCGCATTTGAAACGATCACAGAGTAGCGTCCGGCATCGGATGCTTTCACACCGGCGATAGAGAGCGTGGCCGAAGTTTTTCCAGCCAAAAGCGCTCCATCCCGGAACCACTGATAACTGAGGGGGGTCGCCCCGCCGGCCACAACGCTGAAAGTGGCGCTTCCTCCCTGGCCGATCGCTTTGTCCTGTGGTTGTGAAATGATGCCGGGTGAGCCGGTCACGGTCAGCGTTAAAGAATTGCTTACGGTGCCGTAGGGATTGGAAATAAGCACGTTGTAGGTCCCGGAGTTGGTGGACTGCGCATTGGGCAGAGTGAGGGTTGCGTTTGTGCCCCCGAGAATGTTCGCCCCGTTGTACTGCCAGCGGTAAAGGAGCGGCGAGGTGCCGCTGGCACCCACTGTGAGGCTGACCGTGGAGCCCGGGGCGACCGCCTGGCTGGGAGGCGCATCCGTAATGGTTGGCGGCAACAGCACGATCAGGCTGACATTTGTGACGGCAGAGCCGAATGCGTTGGTAACAAAAACGGTGTAAACACCCGTGTTGGTGGCTTGAACATTCGAAAGCGTCAGGATGCTGTTGGTAGCATTGGGAATATCCAAGCCTAAGAACTGCCATCGATAACTGAGCGGATCGGTCCCGCTGGCGCCCGCGGTGAGGGCGGCGGTGCCCCCGCGTAGCACCGAAAGAGTGCCGGACGATGCCGAGATGACCGGCGGACCTGATCCTGGCGCGATGGTGAACGTAAAGACAGAACTCACCTGCCCCCCACTGTTGTCGGCGTTTTCCCATGCGCTGATGGTGATGTTGGAAGTACCCGCCCAAGTGGGAGTACCGCCTATTTTTCCCGTAAGGTTGGTCAGATACAGCCCCGGAGTGAGGGGGTAAACAGAGGTATGCGTGGGAGCCGTGTTGGCAGTCCAGGAGTAAGCGGTCCTGACGCTGGTGCCAAGCTGGCGAATATAGCGCACTCCGTTTGTGGCGTTGACGGTGTACGGGGCCACAATGGCAGTGGCGGCAGACACCGCGTGATAACTGCCGAGCAGCGCAACAGCGCCCGCAGCCACCCGCATGACAATGGCCCAAGCCGGGGCCGATGCGTGGGACTGCATGACAGGCAGGGCAACCCGGACCATTGGCATGAACTGCAATGCCGCCGCGAGTAACAGAGGAAATACCTTCTTCGCATTCATGATGTTGAGCTTTTCATTCCATTCGCAATTTTTGTCGCAAAAGCATTAAATTTGCAGCGGTTCCCATTTCACTTTTCGGTCGACTTAAGAACCACGTAGGTAGGCAAGCCCAGCACGCCGAAGCGATCCAGGACTTCCCTGGCCGGGGATTGGTTGGGCCTTTCAGCCTGGTACTTGACCACCACAAAATCCTTTAGGCGTGACTGAACTCTGTTCTGGCTAAAAACGGTTTCTTCCATGGCTTCGCAATTTTTGCACCAGCTCGCCTGAAAATCGATGAGGAGAGGACGATGCTCGTTTTTGGCCCTTGCAAACCCAAGACGCAACGAATCCTCCGAACCTGGTGCGGCGCTGCCTTGACCCGCAGTAATGCCGTCCAGACGAGTCAAATGCGAGGTGCGCGCGAGACCAAATGCGAGGTGCCCGTAATAAAAGGCGAAGAGCAAAATCAACACTCCAAAACCCTGCTTTACCCGGATCATCCAGCGGCCTGGCTTGGGGAGGCAGGCGAGGCCCGCTCCCGCGAACGGCCAAGGCAAAGCCATTCCCACGCCCAACAGAAAGGGGAGGGCCAAACCTGTCATCATTCCTTTGCTGTAAAGCGAGGTGGAGAGAAGCAAAACAGAAATGACTACTGGCGCCACGCAGGCTCCCGCCAGCAGCGCCGCCACCGCCCCCAGAGTGAATGCGACAAGCGACCGGCTTTTCGAACCGTTGCTTGAATCGCTCTCCATTCTTCCCACACCGTTGCTGAAGCGTGCGAAGTCGAGGTGGAAAACGTCGAACATGCCCAGTGACAACACAACGAACACAAGGGCAATGGCCACATTGAACCAGATGGAGGAATTCAGTGTGCCGAATTTCGAACCCGTCAGCACAGCGACCAGCCCAAGGCCACCGTAAACCAGAGCCATTCCGGCACCATAAATTCCGCCGTGCCAAAAGCCGTGCCTCCTGGATTGCGCGCTCGAGCCGGCTCCGATAATGGCAAGATTGATCGGGATAAGCGGGAGCACGCAAGGGGTCAGGTTCAATGCAGCCCCTCCAAGCATGATCAGGAAGATCGTTGCTACCGCGCCAAGCTTTTTGAAGCGGGCCAGGGGATCGGCCTCGGCGGATCCCTCGGCCTTGGCTGCGTTGTCTAAAAAAGCCAGAAAATCCGACCCGGAAAGGTACCCCGTTTCTCGAGCCACTACCTTGAAGTCTTCAGCCATGACTTGCCAGCCTGCGCTGGTATTTCCGGGCCCGGCCTTCATTTCTTCGCTATCTGGAGCGGGCGTGGTCTGCTCCGCAAAGGTCCCGGCTTCGGTTGGACGGAAAATCCTTTTGTCCGGGAAGTAGCAGGCTGAATTGCTGCAGCCTTGAAATTTGACCATGAGCACGGCCACTGGGTTGGTGCCCGGTTTTAAATCGGCGACGAATGCGCGCTCGAACAGCTTTTTCTCTTTGCCGGTCACCTTGTCGATGCTCAGGCTCGGCGCGGGGGTAGTGGTTGGTGCAAGGACAGCGCCGTCGTCCATTTCAAATTTCAAACGGTCCGCGTAGAGGACATGTTCTGGCGGCACTGTAAAGCTGACCCGTATCACCGGGTTGCTGCCGCGAGCCAGCCATGCCGTCTTTACTTCGAATGGACTACGGGGCAGGTCCGCCCCTGAGGCTGCAAACACCATCCAGAGAATCCCGGCTGCTGCCGATAGTTGTTTGAGCAGTCCCGGAATCACGATTGGAGCCTGTCGGTTACGCATTTTGATTATTAGTTGCAGCCGCATCCTCCGCCGCCGACACCGCGACCGCCAGACGCGCCCTCGCGCGAGAAGAAAATATGCTCATCCTGGGCGACTCCGAGCGGGTCACGGTCAGCCCGCATGGTGTAGCCAGCCAATCTGCCCCTTTGCCAGGGCTTGACTGGCGTGCATCCAACGAGAACCGCTAATCCGGCACCCAGTGCCATTGTAAAAAAGAATCGAGTGTTCATGACTTATTGCTTCAGCAGGGTTTCGATCTCCTGTTCGTATTTCTTTTTGGTTTCCGTGCCTTTATAGCCGGCGTGGATGAACCGGATCTTTCCCTGCCGATCGATCAGGAACGAGCCGGGCATGGTGGAAATGCCGGCTTTTTCAACCAGCTTTTGCGAGCCGTCGCGGACCAATAAGAAAGTTGCGGGATGTTTTTTCAGGAACTCTTCCATATCCGCTCGATTCTCATCCACATTCACCGCGATCACGACAAGGCCTTTCGGGCCATAGCGTTGGTGGAGATCTTCCATGGTTGGGAAGGATTCTTTGCACGGATCGCACCAGGAAGCCCAGAAATCGAGCATCACCACTTTGTCTTTAAAAGATGCGGGCAAAGCGCCTTCAAGTTTATAACTACTGAGATCCGGAAGTGCATCTCCCGTTTTGAGAGCAGCATCGCTCGGGCTGGGCAGCGCGCCGAGCAGGACAACCGCCAAGGCAACAGCGGTGAGGCGCAGGTTAAGAAGTCGCATAAGCATGGAATCGAGGGGTGTGGTTTCGGGCGTTCTCGGTGATGACACAGCCTTCCGCGCCCGGGCAAAGGCTGATCAAATTAAGGCCCTCCTTTGGACCTAAAACGAACGCACTCGTGGAAAGAATTCCCGCCACCGTGCAGTGCGGGGCAATAACAGATACCGCAAGGCAGCCATTATTTACGGGCAAGCCTGATCGCGGGTCGATAATATGCCCGTAGCGCCGGCCATCCCGAGTAAAGTGCCGGACGTAATCGCCCGAGGTCGCCACCGCATGATTGGTGACGGCCACTCCTGTCCAGCACTGGCCCGGGCGCTTGGGATCTTCCAAGCCAATGTGCCATGCCCCTTTTTCAGGAGGCTGGCCATGAACGCGGACGTCGTTGCCGAAGTCCACCAACACATTTTGAATGCCTCGTTGCATCGCCATGGTCAGGACTCTATCCACCGCGTATTCCTTGCCGATGCCGCCGAGGTCCAGGCACATCCCTTCCCGTGGCAGGAAAATTGCGCCTTTGCGCCGCTGAACTTTGCCCCAGCCTGTTATGGCGCGCGCGGCGTTGATTTGAGCATCCGTGGGGATGACAGGCGGGACTGCTTTCCAATTCCATAATCGGATCAGCGGCAGCGAGGTTGGATCAAAAACTCCGCGCGTAAAAAAGAGCATTTCCTGACACAGATCCAGGAGCGCGTCCGTTTCGCCATCCACATCCACCCAATGTTTGCCAGCGGCGGCATTGATGCGGCTGATGAGGCTGTCCTCGATAAACCGGGAGTAGCGGGCCTCAAACCAGGCCACCCAGCGCAGGACCTCGGTTTGAAAATCACGAGCGAGCACCGGTTCAAGGGTCCTGAAATTGACGCGGCAAATGGTGCTCATGGCTGTGAATGTAAGTTTATAGTAGCCCGCTGAACACTCGAGGCCAGCGGAACGTTTGATGCGCTCGTAAACCATTTGGGTGGAATCGGTGGAGCTTAAAACCATACGCGTGCACCCAGGGTAAAGATGTTCGCCTTCGGATAGGCGCTTTGTGAGGTTACATTGTCCAGGCCTCTCATGGTATAGCGCCTGAAACCGGCATCCAGGGTGATCCAGTCCACCGGCTTAATGCTCACCACAAACCCATAAGTAAGGCTTTGTAAATGGGAAAGTCGATAATCCGCGGAGTAAAACTCGGGTCGCGCGGCGGAATTTGGAAAGCGTGTCGCGTAAAAGCCAGCCTCAGTTTGCCAGTAATATCGAAAGATGGGCGACAGCACAATGGCAGAGCCGAGCTTCTGAAACCAAGCCAGCCCGAGCGTGTGGGCATTGATCCCGTAGGAATCATGAAAAAACCTGTAGGAACCCTCGATGCTGGCATCCAATGGTGCAATATCTTGCGTGAGGGATGTGTATGCGATGTAACGGTTCCGGGTTTCTGGCCGTTTCTCCGCGGTAAGCGCCGGAGAGACGGGATCCAATTGAACATCGTTATCGAATAGGACGCCTTTGTATTGATCGTTTAGATACCCGTGCGAGCGCCCGTAGCTTAAGTTAACGGTCATCACCGTGGCGGGCCCGAGCAACTGGTTCACACCGATGAGAAAGTCGTCAGAATCTTTATGCGCGGTGGAGAAGAGAAATCCTTTTGGGCGGATAGTGTCCCAGTTATGTGCCCAGCCGGTGTTGAGCGTAGTATTCTTTTGGTTCAGATCGATGGAGTAGTTCAGGGCCGCGGCAAGGGAAAGGTAGTCATCTTCCTCGCTGTAAGAGAATTGAGGGGAAAGATGATGTTGTTGATAAGTCGCCGGCAGTTCGAAAGTGACCGCGTAACGAGTGTCCTGCAACTTGGACAGCGGGACTCGATTGCTGAAGGGGCCGGCTGGTCCACCTTCTTCGGCCGGAACAAAATTAATGGTGGAGGGCGGGGGAGCGCCGGTGGGTGAGGCTCCTGAGATCGCATCGTAAACAACTTCACCCTTGGCGGAAAGCCAAGGCTTCAACCGTGTCTCGAAGAGGAGCGAGTGAGTCTCGACTTTGATGCGATGGTTTTCCTCCCCGTAATTCTCATAACGATAATCGACGTGATCTTCGGCTCGAACCCGGCAAATCGGGAGCAGTTGCAATGCAGCCGCCAAGCCAAGTGCGGAAATGCGGTGTCGACGGCCCGCTCTATAATGATTGCTCTTGAGCTCGTTCGGGAAAGGATTCATCAATGCCCAGAGTCTAAGGCAGGCCATGTAACAAAATAGGGAATGCAGGATTAAAAAAAATTTAAGTTACCAGGCCCTGTTGCAAGCAGCCGGCTTTTTTTGACACCATTCGTTGGCTCTGGGATAGCAAAAAAGGCGCAGGATATTAACCCGTTGTTGTGGATGATGGAACAACCAGGTTGGATTCCGTTAAGGCGGGGAAAATCAAGTGCACGACGTAGGTGTCATCCGTGCGTTGCCGGTCACAACTCACGCCTGGCTGAAGTGCGAGGAGGGAATTAACGACTCTAAGGCCCAATCCAAGCGTTTCATCCGCGGGAGCGGGATGAGTGGCGACCCAGTTGGAGATAGTGAGCCCGCATTCTGTCGGCAAGCTGGTGATCATGACCTGGATATCTCCTCGTCCATGTTTGAGAGCATTGCTCAGGAGGTTGTGAATAATTTGTCGAGCGTGCTTTGGATCGGCCATGACCCAGCTGGGACCTGATGATTGGTAGTGGACCTGGCGCCCATCTTCATCGGCAACAAGCGAAAAGTCGGTGGTGATGTCGGCGACGAGCGCGGCCAAATCAAATGGCTGAGGTTCCACAGCCAACCGGCCTTGCTCCGCGCGTGCGATGAGCAGGGATTGGTCAACCACGTGGTGAAGGTGATGCAGGGAGGTTTGCAACTCTTCAGCGATATCGTGAGGGATCCGGTCGCTGGCCTGTTCAACCTTAAGGCGGAGAATGGTCAATGGCGTGCGCAGTTCGTGCGCAACCTTGGCTGAATATTCACTGATTTCGTTGAAGGATTGCTCGAGCCTCGCAAGCAAATCGTTTAGCCGAATAGAGATCGGTTGCAATTCGGCAGGCAGGCCCTCGATGCGAAACCTCTTTTCAAGGGACCCAGCGTCGATCCGCTCAGCTTCGCCCGCCAGTTGATCGAGCGGGGTCATACCGCGATACAATGTGATTGCCACCAGAGATGCGGCGGCGGCAAGGGTAATTACCCCCGCGAGGAGGACGAAAAGTAATAAAGATTGCATAGCCTGGTCCAATCCCCGGCGATCCAGGGCTACTACCAGGCTTAGTTCAGGCACCTTTACCTCCTTATTTCCCCGTCGTTCATAACGCGGCGTGAACTTGACGCCTATGGCGCGGCCTTTTCCTCCTCCAGGCAACCCGAGATCGCTAAACTTCGGAGTCTCAAGTGAGCCAAGTTCGCAGCCCAAATTGATTGTGCCAAGAGAATGGGACTTTCGCAAAGATGCCCCCCCGGCTAAACGGACCTCGTAGAACTCAGTGCGGTTAGTGCCGCCCAGCGGCTGTTTGGTGTTGTCCCGGAACTCGAATTCGAGCTTATCTCCTTCCTGCTTAATGGCGCCAGCCATGGCCAGGGCTTGACCCTGGAGTGCGGCATCGAATTGCTTTTGCAACAAGCCTCGGAAATTAAAATAGATCAGCGCGCCAACGGAGCCGAGCAGGAAAAAAAGCCCGAGCAGCAAGTGCAATGTGAGCCGGCTGCGAATGGATTTCACGCGGTCTCCTCCCGGAGGGCGAACCCAACCCCGCGCAAGGTATGGAGCAGCGGTTTCCAGCCGGGGCGATCAATTTTCCGCCGGAGATGTTTCACGTAAACGCTGACCACGTTGGTTTCGGAGTCGAACTGTTGGTTCCAAACGTGTTCCAGAATCGCGGTCTTGCTCACGGGTTTCGGGGAGGAAACCATCAGAAACTCCAAGAGGGCAAATTCGCGACGCGTAAGCTCGATTTCCGCGCCTCCGCGCGTCGCCTGATGCTCCACCAAATTAAGCTCCAGATCTGCCACCCGTAGTTCGTTGCACCCTTGACCGCGTTGGCGGCGGAGCAATGCTCGCATGCGCGCGAGGAGTTCGGCCATAGAGAATGGTTTGGTCAGGTAATCATCTCCTCCAGCGTCCAGACCCCGGATACGATCTTCGACTTCCCCGCGCGAGGTAAGAAATATGACGGGAGTGACAATCTGCTTGCGCCGGAGCTGCCGTACAACGGTGAATCCATCTTTGCCTGGCATCATCACATCCAGCACCAGTAGATCGTAGGGGTGAATTTCCGCCAACCAGAGTGCTTCCTCGCCGTTGACGGCTATATCAACTGAGTAACCTTCGGCTTCCAGACCTTGCCGGATGTGCTCAGCGACCTTTCCGACATCTTCCGCGACCAGGATACGCATAGGCTTAGGTAATCGAACTATGCTAGAAAATTAGGGTTTTGAAAGGAAAATGGTTCCGGCCTGGGAACAAGGACCTAGAAAACTTAGAATTGCAGGCTGCTGTAATGGGAGTTCGTATTTTTTGTTGGAGGACAGGCAAGAGAAGGTGAGTTGTGAGGCGGTCTCTGGAATTCTTGCTGATCCTGACACTAGCTGAACTGCTACAGCCGCCTAGTCCGGAGGAGCAGGCAGATGGATTTCCGGTGCTTATGGGGTAAAGAGCTGAGATGAGATTTGGAGCTTTTCAAGGCAGAGTACGTTTATGAATAAGGCCAGGTCCTTTGCTGTTTTACTGGGTGGCTTGCTCTTGATGATTTTTAGCGTGATGGCACCATTGGGTGGCGGGCTTCCTTTGTCCGGCACCGCCAGTGTAACCGGTCTTGAGATGGGCGGTTTGATGGCTTTTGTCGTCGGATTTCTTGGACTGTCAAAAGGTTCGAGCACCTGGTGAGGCTTGCTGCCGATGGGTAACGTGTGTCTTTGAATTCCGATTTGGTAACACCCGTCCATTTCAAAGCCTAGCCTTTCTGGCATCACGTCGCGGTTTCCCGGCCGTGTCAGGTATTCCCCCCATTAGATTAACACAATCCGTTTGCGAGGTTGCTTCGATGAAGAAACGTTTTATGCGGGTCTTTAGCGAGCTTTTCCTGTGTTTAGGCGGGAAATCATCTGAAAAAAGGCGAACTGCTTGGAGGCCAGCGCAGCACACAACTTCAAGAGCCAAGAGGGTGATGAGCACCGCCTTTTCAGGAGTTCTGCTTGGCACGCTTTTGACTGGTTGTGCCAGCTACCACTACTTTATTACCGAACCGGCCACCCTGGCTCAGCAAGTCTCTGAGAAAGCCATGCGCCTCCAACGGGAACCGCTGAGCTACCAATTTACCGAGACCGACCATCGCCTCGCAATAGCGGTGTCCAATCCCACGGAAACCCCGGTGGCCATCAATGAGAAGAAAAGTTTTGTCGTTGATCCGGATGGCAAAACGCATCCCATAAAGCCGGGGAACATTGCTCCGCGCAGTTACGTGACCTTAATCTTGCCGCCTGAGCACAAGATCGTTCGTGCCGCTCCCGCGTTCGGGTTGGGAATTGGTTTCGGCCATGTGGGTTACCCGCACGCTGCTTCGGTCGGAATGTATGATCCCGTTTATGGGCCGCACAATTATTACTATTACGACGACGAAGACGCACCCATCTGGAGTTGGAAGCAGGGGCCTGTACGCATGCGGTTATCCTTTGAGTCTCAAGGCGCAACGACGAATTTATTTGAGCACGACTGGACCTTCGAGCGGCGCAAAATAAAATGAGTTGATGGTAAGCGAAGGGTCCCTTGGAGAATGATCCCATTTAATCGATTACCTTATTCACTGCATTAAGTTGGCCTAAATCGTGAAAAATTTCACAAACTTTTCTTGCCCACCATCGGGGTGACGGTTAATCATCACTTACGGGCGAATAGTGGTTCTAATGCTGCGTCAGAGCAAAATACGGTTTATTAATGACTCTTAATGCTTGGACAACCTGGGGCTTAGTCGCAGGGCCCGTAGAAACCGAAACCACGAGCCGGCCGGATTGAATGTTGAACTGTTAACCATACACTGAGATGGCAGAAATATTTCCCAAGTGGACAAACCGGCTGCCGCTGATGATCCTCGTCGGCGTGCTGCTTTTGGGCGGAGCAGCCACCGCGGGCGTTTGGTACTACATGTCCCCCAAGTACGCCCGCGTGGGTTATCAGCCTGTTCAGCCCGTCGCTTTCCCTCACTCAGTCCACGTGGATCAGCTTGGAATTGATTGCCGATATTGTCACAGTCACGTCGAGAAATCCTGGTATTCCAATGTGCCTTCCAGTTCAACCTGCATGAACTGTCACAACCAGGTTCTGAAGGATGATTCCCGTTTGGCGCTGGTGCGTGAAAGTGCTGCCACTGGGAAGTCCATTCCATGGGTCCAAATCCACAAGTTGCCCGACTACGTTTACTTCAACCATTCCGTGCATGTGAACCGGGGTGTGAGCTGCGTTCATTGCCATGGTGAAATCAATAAAATGGACGAAGTGCGCCATGCGAAGCCGTTAAGCATGACCTTTTGCCTGGAATGCCATCGTAACCCAGCCCCCAATTTGCGCCCTGCTGATAAGATTACCGATCTGGCCTGGGATCCTCATGCCAACCTGCCCAAGGATTGGGGCAAGGACAAAATGAAGGATTGGAAGGTCAACGCTTCTCAAAATTGTTCCGCTTGTCATCGATGAAAACCATTCCCCCACTTTGCCCCGAACCGGAAAGCGGCATCCGCTATTGGCGCAGCATGGATGACCTTGCTGACAGCCCGGAATTTCACCAATGGGTGGAACGTGAGTTTCCAGCCGGCGCAAGCGAGCTGAAGGACCCTGTTTCCCGGCGGCATTTCGTCAAAATCATGTCCGCTTCGTTTTTGCTGGCGGGCATTGGCATCACTGGTTGCCGCAGACCGGAGGAACGGATTCTGCCTTTCGGAAAGCAGCCTGAAAATTATATCCATGGCGTACCCCAGTTCTACGCGACAGCGATGCCCACGCGTTTAAGCGCAATTCCGCTGCTGGTTCGTTCGAGCGATGGACGGCCAACGAAGATCGAGGGCAATCCGGAGCATCCGGTTCATGACACTCAGAACAGCAAAGATCCGCGTTTTCGTCATGGCGGGACAGACACCTTCGCACAGGCTTCGATCCTGAATCTTTACGATCCGGACCGCGCGCAACGCTTTGCCCAAGGCGGCAACACCGCGACCAAGGCCGCGGCCCTGGACGCTCTGGCCAATATTTCGCGACAAACTCCGAGTGGACAAGGGCTGGCCTTCCTGCTGGAGCAAAGTAGTTCGCCCTCGAGGGCCCGTTTGCAGGCGGCGATCGCCCAGAAATTTCCCCAGGCCAAATGGTATCAATATGAACCGGTGGACTTGGCCAAGGACGCTGCTGTTCTGAGCGATATCGCCGGCACGCCAGTCGCGCCGTTCTACCGCCTGGACCAAGCGAAGGTCATTCTCTCGCTCGATTCGGATTTTGTTGGGAGCGAAGAGGATACTTACCGTCATTGCCGCGGGTTTTCATGGGGCAGGAAGGTCGCGAAGCCCGGCGATGCAATGAACCGCCTCTATTCGGTAGAGAGCATGATGACCCTGACAGGCGCGAATGCGGACCATCGTCTGCGTGTTCCTGCCAGTGCGATTCTGCCTGTGGCTGCCGCAATTGCAACCCAGATCGCACCGGACAATGCGGCTGTTTCAGGTCTGGCTCGTAAATTCCCGTTGCCACAGGGTGTTGACCCAAAATGGATCGCAGAATGCGCTGCTGACCTGGCAGCGAACAAGGGAGCAACCTTGGTGATGGCTGGGTATCGCCAGCCTGCAGCGGTGCACGTGCTCGCGCACCTGATTAATGCAGCCCTTGGAAACGTTGGCAAAACCGTCCAGTTCGTGGAAGGCAACCGTTCCTTTGGTTCCATTGCGGAACTCGGCGCGTCCATGAAACAGGGCCAAGTGAACACGCTGGTGATCCTGGGCGGCAACCCTGTTTATAACGCGCCTGCCGATGTCGATTTCAAAGCGTTGCGTCAAAACGTCAAAACGATTGTTCGCCTCGGTTATTACGAAGACGAAACATTCGCCATTTCTGATCTCCACATCCCGGCAGCACATTATCTTGAATCCTGGGGCGATGCCCGGACCAGCGATAACACGCTTGTTCCCATTCAGCCGCTGATCGCGCCGTTGTTTGCTGGGCTGACAGACTTGGAAGTGCTGGCCCGGATTGGCGGCTTGGAGGTAACCCGACCGCACGACATCGTCCGTGAGACCTTTAGCAAGCTAAGCGGTGGTGATTTGCTGGAGGAGAAATGGAAGAAGTTCCTCCACGATGGATACCTGGAAGGCAGTGGCGCGAAATTTATCACGCCGAACATCGCCACGGATAAGGCAACTGCGCTGCTGAACAACGCCCAGGCGCTGCCCGCACCGTCAAAAGACAAGATTGAGGTTGTTCTTGCCCGCGATTACAAGATGGATGACGGCCGGTTTAATAATAACGGCTGGCTCCAGGAATTGCCTGACCCCATCACCAAGACAGTGTGGGATGGCGTGGTGCAGATGAGCCGAGCCACGGCCGAGGCGTTCAATGTTAAAAATGAGGATGTGGTCGAGATTTCCGTGGATGGAAACTCTGTCCAGGCGCCTGTGTGGGTAACCCCAGGCATTGCTGAATTCTCCGTGGTACTCTCGTTCGGTTACGGACGACGAAAGACGGGAGCAAGCGGCGGCTCGGGAAGAGTAGGGGACGGTGTTGGCATCTATAACGCCTATCGGCTGCGTACATCGAATGTTGATTTTATTGCCTCCGGCGCCGCGCTGAAGAAAACAGGGCAGACTTACAAGGTCTCCTGCACGCAGGAACACGGATCAATGTCCGGCCGCCCGATTGTCCGGGAAGCCAACTGGCAGCAGTACAAGGAACATCCCGGTTTCGCCAAAAACATGGACCTTGAGGCGCACACTGGCCATCTCGTGCTGGTGGATCCGACACCGGAGCAGGCGCAGGTTTACGGCACCAACAAGCTGCCGCAGATGATTTACGAGCACCCTTACCGCGGGGTGGAGAAGCGAAACGGCCAGTCGGGAGTGAGCCTCGGGCCAATAGTGCTCGATAGCAAAATTCATCAGTGGGGCATGACGATCGACCTCACGACCTGCGTGGGTTGCAATGCCTGCGTGCTCGCCTGCCAAAGTGAGAATAATGTTCCGATCGTCGGCAAAGATCAGGTGTCGCGTAATCGCGAAATGCACTGGCTGCGTATCGACCGTTATTTCAGCGGTCTCATGGATAAGCCTGCGAAGGACCAGGTGGATAATCCGCAGGTCGTGAACCAGCCGATGCTTTGCCAGCATTGCGAAAATGCGCCTTGCGAAAGTGTTTGCCCCGTCAATGCGACCGTGCATGACGAGGAGGGCCTGAATATCATGGCCTACAACCGCTGCGTTGGTACGCGTTACTGTTCCAACAACTGCCCGTATAAGGTCCGACGCTTTAATTTCTTCGATTATAACAAGCACCTGCTCAAGGATCTTTACAAGAGCCCGCTAGTGAGTGGGACCGATGGTGAGTGGAATCTGATCCGCTGGGCCAAGGATCCTTACACTTACCATACCAAGCCGGAGGATGAGTGGCAGCTGCTGAAGCTGGCCAAGAATCCGGACGTGTCCGTGCGCGAACGCGGCGTGATGGAGAAGTGCACCTTCTGCGTGCAACGGATCGAAGGCGCGAAGATCTCCCAAAAGGTCAAAGCGGGCCAGAGCGGCAATGTGCAGGTGCCGGATGGCGGGGTAAAAACCGCTTGCCAGCAGGCCTGCCCTGCGGAAGCGATCGTGTTCGGCAATCTATTGGATCCGGACAGTCGCGTTTCCCAAATGAAGAAGCAGGAACGCAATTATTCGGTTCTCGGTTTCCTGGACACCAGGCCGCGCCTGACTTACCTGGCGCGGATCCGTAATCCAAATCCGAAGATGCCCGATTTCAACGAATTCCCGATTAACCTGCAGGAATATATGAAGACCCAGGGCAATCCGTTTGAATCGCACCACGGTGCGGCCGCTGGAGGCGAACATCATGAAGCCGCCGGTCACGCTGCCGAGAAAGGAGCGCACTAATGGCCGAGCAGATTATCAAGAGTGTTCCAGCCTTGGCGCATACTCCCAAAGAGTTGGAGCGTCAACCGCTGGTGAGCAATGAGCGCAGCCTCGGTTGGATTTCCGACCAGGTTGCAGCCGTGATCGAAGGCAAGACCCCATCCTGGTGGTGGTTTGTTTTTGTTCCGAGCGTGCTGCTAACAATAGTATGCTTCTCAATGGTGGCCTACCTGATGTCCACGGGCGTTGGTGTGTGGGGCTTGATGATTCCGGTGGGTTGGGCATGGGACATCACCAACTTCGTCTTCTGGATCGGCATCGGTCACGCTGGAACGTTGATCTCCGCGATTTTGTTCCTGCTCCGTCAGCGCTGGCGCACATCAATCAATCGTGCTGCTGAAGCGATGACAATCTTCGCGGTGATGTGCGCGGGTATTTTCCCGCTCATTCATATCGGTCGTATTTGGTATGGCTGGTGGCTGCTGCCACTGCCAAATGCGAATTCAATCTGGCCGCAGTTCCGGTCTCCGCTGCTTTGGGACGTGTTTGCTGTTTCGACCTATTTCACAGTCTCCCTCTTGTTTTGGTACATGGGATTGATTCCTGATATCGCGACCATGCGCGATCGCGCCAAGACCCGCATCCGCCAGGTGGCTTATGGCTTGTTCGCCCTCGGTTGGACTGGTTCGAATCGTCACTGGAGCAATTACGAGAAAGCGTATTTGTTGCTGGCTGGGCTTTCCACGCCGCTGGTGCTCTCCGTGCACTCGATCGTGTCTTTCGACTTCGCCGTGTCGCAGGTTCCTGGATGGCACACGACCATCTTTCCACCTTATTTCGTAGCTGGCGCGATTTTCTCCGGATTCGGCATGGTGCTGACTCTGCTCATTCCGTTGCGCGTGCTTTGCAGGCTGCAGGATTTGATCACCGTCCGACACGTCGAATTGATGGGCAAGGTGATCCTGGCGACCGGCTCAATCGTTGGTTACGCCTACGGGATGGAGTTCTTTATCGCCTGGTACAGCGGTAATCCTTACGAACGGTTCGTGTTTATGCGCAACCGCGCAGCCGACCCGTTCATCTTCGGACCCCTTTGGAACGTGGAACCCGCGCCCTATTGGTGGGCCTATTGGTCGATGATTACGTGCAACGTCATCTGCCCACAGCTTTTCTGGTTTAAGAAAGTGCGCAGAAACATGGTGATTGTATTCATTATCTCCATCTTTGTGAACATCGGGATGTGGTTTGAACGGTTCGTGATTATCGTCACCTCCTTGCACCGTGACTACATCCCAGCGATCTGGGCTTACTTCCGGCCCACTTGGGTAGATATTTGGCAGTTCATTGGAACTTTTGGGCTGTTTATGACGCTGTTCCTGATTTTCATGAGGTATTTGCCTATGATCGCCATTTCTGAAGTCAAAGGCGTAACCCCGCAAGCCGATCCGCATCATCCGTTGGGCGGCGCCAAACACGGAGGACATCACTAATGGCTGCTCCAACTGCAACCGCGATTCCAGTTGTTCAAACACGTCCCATGGTGCCAACCGTCAAATACGGGCTGCTCGCTGAATTTGAATCGGCAGGTGGTGCGTTGCACGCCGCATCGATGGTGCGCGACGCCGGTTACCGGCGTTGGGATGTTTATACTCCCTTCCCGGTGCATGGGATGGATGAAGCAATGGGCCTGGGTAAATCGCCCGTGGGTTGGTTCGCCTTCTGCGGCGGCTTGACTGGATTCACGGCGGGCATGCTCATGATTTGGTGGATGAACGCTTACGATTACCCCATAGTGGTGGGCGGTAAGCCGTTGTTCAGCCCTATCTATTCATTCCCGGTCTGCTATGAATTGACGATTCTACTGGGCTCTTTTGGGTCACTGTTTGGAATGCTGTTCCTGAATCGCCTCCCGCGCTTCCATCATCCGCTCTTTAAGAGCGATCGTTTTTCAAAGGTTACGCACGACCGCTTCTTTATCGCGATCGAGGCGGCTGACCCGAAATTCTCCGACATCGAAACACGCAAGCTGCTGGAATCAGCCGGCGGCTTGCACATCGAGGAAGTGAGAGATTAATGCGCTACTTCTTTCTAACCTTTGTAATTCTGGTTGTGGTGGTGGTTGCCACCGCTGGCAAGCGCGGCTCAATTTCCCGAAAGCCGCCCCTGGAAATTTTCCCGGACATGGACAAACAGCCCAAGCTGCGTCCCCAAACTCGTGGTGAAGTTTTCGCGAATGGGCTGAGTTCTCAACTGCCGGTGGATGGCACAGTGGCACGCGGTTCAGCGTTTGAAGATTCTCCGGTGAACACTGGAAAAGTGGCTGGCACGACCAATTATGTTGCCACCATTCCGATGCCGGTAACGGCGCAGTTGATGGAACGAGGCGAGCAACGGTTCAACATCAGTTGCTCCCCTTGTCATGGCCGAATGGGCGATGGAAAAGGCATTACCACAAAATTCGGCATGGCCGTGATTGCAGACCTGCACGATTCGAAGACTCGGAAAGTCGTCCAGCAGTCCGATGGCGAAATTTTCAACACGATCACTTACGGCAAGAATCTGATGGGCCCTTATGGTGGGCTGGTCAGTATTGAAGATCGTTGGGCGATCATCGCCTATCTGCGTGCTTTGCAGCGCAGCCGGTTGGGTATCGAACAGGACGTCCCGGCAGATGTGCTGCCCACTTTATTAGGGCCTGTGGCTCCTCGCGCTGGCGTTCAAAAGAAATAATTATGAGTTCCCCTGCCATTGCAACCAATCCTTCGGCCCCGATAGCCATCGGCGCCAAATGGGGCAAGCTGCCCTTGATATTGCTCGCTGTGGGTGGCCTGCTGGGCGCCATTGGGTGGGCGTCCAACCCAAGGCAGTTCGGTTATTCGTATCTGGTTGCCTACATGTTCTTCCTGAGCATTTGCCTGGGAGGATTGTTCTTCTCCATCATCCATCATTTGTTTGATGCGAACTGGACGATGCCAATCCGCCGGGTTTGCGAGCATCTGGCCTGTTTGCTACCCATCATGGGCCTGCTTTTCCTGCCGATCGCCATCCTTGCGCCGACGCACATCTACTCCTGGATGCAGAATCTCAGCCATCCTGATGCAGCGCTGGCCGCCAAGCAGCCTTTGTTCACGCTGAAAGGTTTTTATATTTCGGCGCTGGTGATTTTTGCGGCCTGGTTCTGGTTGTCCTTTCGGATGCGGCATTGGTCGTTGCTCCAGGACAAAACGGGTGATCCTAAATGCACCTATGCGTTACGGAAGCACGCAGCTTACGGGATCTTCGTTTTTGCGTTCTCATTGACGCTTGGCGCCATCATGTGGATGAAGTCCCTGGAGTACCAATGGTTCTCCACCATGTATGGCGTTTACTACTTTGCCGGCAGTGTCTGGACCACGCTGGCGACATTATATGTGATAACGGTGGTGTTGCAGCGAACCGGTCCGCTGAACGGGGTAGTGCATAACCGAACTTTCCATGACACCGGCGTTCTGTTCTTCGCGTTTACTGTGTTCTACGCGTATATTGCTTTCTCCCAATATTTCCTGATTTGGAACGCGGCGATGCCTGAGGAAACATTCTGGTATGTGCAGCGCGAAAAGGGATCCTGGTGGCAAGTTGGAATGCTGATGATTTTCGGCCATTTCCTGCTGCCGTTTCTGACGATGCTTCGCATTGATGCCAAGCTGACCCTGCCGGTCATGATCCCTTTGTGCATCTGGGCCTGGATGATGCATTTCTGCGATATGTCTTTCAACATCATGCCCGTGATACACCCGGACGGCTTTATCATTCATTGGCTGGACATCGCCTGCATGGCTTTTATTGGTGGGGTGCTATCCTTTGTATTCATCCTTTATTTCAAGAAACATCCGCCGTATCCCCTGAAGGACCCTCGCATGGACGAGGCTTTAGGTGTGCATCACAGTGGTGGACGTCCGCCGATCGCGGCTGCGGATTAAGGAGAAACCATGAGAAACAGGACATCAGCTTTAGCTTACATAGTCGGAGTCGTTGGCAGCTTGCTGGTTGTGGCTCTGCTGGTGAAGGCCATGCAGCGCTATAATCAACCAACTCCAGTGAACCAGGCCCGGGTTGAGGAGCGAAGGAAAGCATTGGCTGACATCCACCAGGCAGAGGCGAAAGGCCTGAACGAATACGGCTGGGTGGATCAAGGGAAAGGAATTGTGAGTCTTCCAATCGCTCGCGCGAAAGAACTCACGCTCCAAGATTACAAAAACCCTGAGGCCGCGCGGAAGACGATGATTACCCGGGCTGATAAAGCCAATTTTGTTCCGCCCAAAGCGCCGGAAAAGCCGAGCCAATACGAGTAACCCCCGGCAGAGATTTACCGCCAGCATCCAGCTAAATGAGCGTAACAACAACATCGACCCCTGTGGAAACCGCGACGTCCGTCACGCCGGTGGAAATGGGAGCGACTGCCGCCGAGATCGATGCCTCTTGTCGTCCCCCGGTTTTGTTCTTCTTTACCAGTGCCGGTGTTTGGCTGGTCCTCGCGACCGTGCTTGGGTTGTTGGCTTCGATACAACTCGTCGCACCGCAGTTTTTGTCAGGTTGCCCAGTCCTCACTTTTGGCCGTTTACGACCTGTGGCTGAGAATGCGCTGCTTTATGGTTTTGCTTCGCAGGCGGCGTATGGCGTTTTGATTTGGATGCTTTGCCGGCTGGGTCGGGTGACGCTTTGCTGCCAATTTCCCTATTTAGTTGCTGGGGCCTTTTGGAACATTGGAGTCACCCTCGGTGTGATTGGCATCTTTGCCGGGATGTCGACGAGCTTTAAATGGCTCGAATTCCCAAGGCTGGCCGGACCGATCTTATTCATTGCGCACATGGTGATCGCGGTGGCTGCGTTGGTGAGCTTTCATTCACGCCGCGAACGCAATGTTTACGTTTCCCAATGGTATCTGGTAGGCGGTTTGTTTTGGTTTGCATGGATCTATTCCGCCTCGTATCTCCTGCTGAATTCGGTCCAGGTCCGTGGCGTGCTGCAGGGGGTGGTGAATGCCTGGTACATGAACAATTTCCTGATGCTGTGGCTTGGCTCCATTGGCCTGGCGAGCATTTATTACTTTCTGCCCAAGCTGCTGGGTCGGCCGCTTTATAGCCGGGGCCTGGCTGTGTTCAGCTTCTGGGCTTACGCCTTTTTCGCGAACTGGACTTGCTTTGGTGCGCTGGTGGGGGGGCCTTTCCCAGCTTGGATGATTAGCACGAGCATCGGGGCGAATCTGATGCTCCTCTTGCCGCTGGTTGGGATGGCATTGAACTGGTATCAGACAATCGATGGCGACATGGATACAATAAAGCGCACGCCACTCTTGAATTTTACGGTCGCAAGCGCCGCTTTCTTCTTGCTCGCCAACGTTCTGCAGATTCTCCTGAGTTTCCGAAGCGTGAGCATGGTTACCTCGTTTACTTATGCCTGGGGCGCTTATCATACCTTTTTCATCTTCGGTTTCTTCGCACTGGCGGTGTTCGCTGCAATTTATTATGCGGTTCCGCGCTTGACGAATATCGCTTGGCCTTCCGAACAACTGATCAAGCTACATTTCGGGGCCACAGCGGGCGGCACGCTTTTAGCGGGAATTGGTCTTCTCATCGCCGGCATTGTCCAAGGGCAGGGAATCAATAATCCGAACGTGACCTTTCATGATGTCCTTCGCTCCACAAATATCTGGTTAATTCTCGCTGCGCTGGGTGGCGCGTTGATAGCGGCTGGCCAAGTCGCCTTCCTTTTGAATCTGCTCAAACTGGCGCGCACCCATTCCGAGCCTTTCAGGCGCTCTGCGATTGCTTTTGTGACGGGTAATGATGCTCCGATTGCGGGGGTGAAACGATGAACTCTGGTCCCCTGATTTTCTTTGGCATTTTCCTGACGTTGGCGAGTTCCTTTTGGGGCTTTCTGTTGATGCCGCAAATGAAAATGGGCAACCAGCAGGTCACAGAAATTGCCGAAACAGGCCAACTTTATCCGATCGGCCACTCTGGAATGGCCGGACAGGGTGCGGAGGTTTATCGATCCCTCGGCTGTGTGGAATGCCATACTCGCCAGGTTCGTCCGAGGAATCTCGGCGGCGACATTGCGCGAGGCTGGGGCAACCGCCGTTCGGTAGCGCAGGATTATCTTAAAGATTATCCAGTGCTGCTGGGTGATCTCCGGGTGGGACCCGATTTGGCCAATGCTGGCGTCCGCCACACGAACGAAATTGAATTGCTGAAGCTCCTCTACAAGCCGCAGTCCGTGAATATGGGCGGCATGCCTGGTTACCCTTTTCTATTTCAGCGCAATCACCTGACACAAGGTCAACAGCCTTCGGCGGATGCCTTGAAAGTTGAAGGAGAACCTGCGGATTGGGAAATCATTCCGAGCGAAAATGCCCGGGCGCTGGCAGCCTACATCCTGAGCCTGCGTTCAGACGTCAGTTTGTTTGAAGCGCCCCTGCCTCCCAAGCCGAAGCCTGCTGGCCAGGATACTAATGCCGCCCCGGCTTCAGCCACGAACGCGCAGCCTGCGGGTGGAGCCCCAGCCGCGAGTGCTCCCGCCCCTTCAGCCAATCCTGCGAAATGAGCAAGAAGAACAAAAAGAATCAGCCTTACTCTTCGGCAGCGTCCCCGGTTCGTGGAGAATCTCGCGGATCCAGAGCTGCGGTTTTCGCGGACACTGCGGAGCCAACCGCAGAAAGCCGGCCCATCCCGATTGTCTTTATTATCCTGACGTTGGTTCTGCTGTATTTTGCCGATTTGTATATTCTTGATCGCGGCGGAGACGTCATGAACAAGGCAGGCGCTTTTCCCGCCGAAGTTTACGATCCTTATTACACAATTGCTGATGTACAGGGAGCGAACCCGGTTGATCCGATCCAAGCCGTTCGAAACGAAGGAGCAAAGGTTTTCAACACTGCTTGCGTGGCGTGTCATCAGGGGAACGGCCAAGGTTTGGCTGGCCAATTTCCACCCCTTGCTGGATCGGAATGGGTTTTGGCGGAAGGCCCGAACCGGATTATTCGTATTGTCTTAAATGGTGTTGCCGGGCCTTTGAATGTAAAGGGTGCAGACTTCAACAACGCCATGCCCCCCTGGAAGGAAAGTTTCACCGACGCGCAGATCGCCGCGGTGATCACCTATGTTCGTAGCGAATGGGGTAACAAAGCGGGTCCTGTGACCCCGGACCAAGTGAAGAAATGGCGTGATAAGGATGGCACCCGTGGAGAGCCCATGAACGCCGGTGAGCTTCAAAATACTCCGGAGAAGGATTAAGTTCTCCGAAACTGATTTCGCGAAGCTGGTGGATCATTACACCAGCTTTTGCTTTTCCGGATCAAACTTCCCGGACTTCGTTTTCCAGTTCTCCGATTCCGCTAATCGCTATTGTAATGCGATCACCCACTTGGAGCGTGAAGTCATTCGGCGGAACGACACCGGTGCCTGTTAACAAGGCTACGCCGTGCGGAAACGTTTGAGAGCGCAATAAATATCCGGCCAATTCATCAAAGCTTCTCTTGATCTGGCTCACAGAGGTGTCGCCTCTGAATACAAGATTTCCTTGTCGGAGAATCTGCACCTGAATGGTCCAGGTACGAGCTTCCGCTTCCGAGGCTCCAACCCGAATGAAAGGGCCCATGGCGCAGGAGCGGTCGTAGATTTTAGCCTGCGGCAAATACAATAGATTTTCGCCCTCGATATCCCGGGAACTCATGTCGTTGCCGATGGAGTAGCCCACAAGATGGCCACGCGAATTCAGAATCAACACCAACTCAGGTTCTGGGACGTTCCATTTGGCATCTTTGCGGATGCCGACAGCGTCACCCATCGGCACGACTTTTTCAGGAACAGACTTGAAGAAAATTTCCGGCCGAGGAGCTTCGTAGACGCGGTCGTAAGCAGTCGCACTGAAATCCGATTCCTCCATGCGCGCTTTTTTGCTGCGCAAATATGTTACCCCGGCAGCCCATACTTCCTGCTTGTCCAATGGCGACAGGAGCTTTACCTGGGCGAGTTTGTGCCTGGGTAGATTCTGCTGCGCAAGGTTGTTGAGCTGCGCGACGAGCCCTTCGAACTCCAATAGCGAGGACAGTCGATCAATCCCCTCAGCGGATAGATCGAGAATGTCGCCGTCCAGCATTAAACCGACACGAGCTTCTCCGCCGGTCTCAAATCGACATAATTTCATATGAAGTTATCTCCACGTCTCAGGTTCAATGCGGGATGGTTGCCCGTTAAGCCGAGTAGTCCAGGTAAACCGTTTTCAGCTTGGTGTAAAAATCGACAGCGCCTGCTCCCTGCTCTCTGAAGGAATCGGTGCTGGATTTCTTAACCCCGCCGAAAGGAGCCTGCAAAGCCAGCCCGGTGGAAATCTGGTTTACCTTCACCACGCCTGCTTCGATTTTTTCGGCATACTGCATCGCCTTTTTGAAATCCCTTGTGACGATTGAAGCTGATAAGCCCACATCAAGGCTGTTCGCCAACTGCAGAGCTTCGTCGAAGTTATCCACCGCCAGGACTGCGACCACCGGGCCAAACACTTCCTCGCGGGCAATTTGCATTTCTGGTTTTACGTTCGTCAACACGGTTGGCTGCATGAAGTAGCCGTGCTGGAGCTCTCCATCCGAGATACGCTGCCCGCCATAAGCCAGCTTGGCGCCGTCCTTCACCGCCTTTTCCACAAATTGAAAGTTCCCTTCGAACTCCTGTTGGTTCACGGCTGGTCCCATCTCAATACCGGGAGTGAGGCCATTCCCGACCTTCAGGGCTTTTGCTTTGGCCACCAACTTTTCCGTGAAAGCTTCGACAACACTTCGCTCCACAATGGCTCGGCTGGTCGCGGTGCAGGCCTGGCCGGTGAGGCCGAACCCCGCCTTCGCGACCAATGTGGCAGCGAGGTCGAGGTCTGCGTCCCCGAGCACAATAGTGGGGTTCTTGCCGCCCATCTCCATTTGTGAACGCGCCATGCGCGCAGCGAGTTGGCCGTAAATCTGGTGGCCTACCGAATAGGAGCCGGTAAAAGAAAGCGCCACGACTTGCGGGTTCTTGGCCAGTTCACCGCCGACGGAGCGTCCGTCTCCGACCACCACATTGAGGGCGCCCTTTGGCAGACCGGCTTCATCCAAGGCCTTGGCCAATTCCAGCGTCATGGCTGGGGCTTGGGAAGCAGGCTTAATCACCACCGTGTTTCCAGAAACCAGGGCTGGCGCCAACTTCCAGGCTGGAATGGCAATCGGAAAGTTCCATGGTGTAATGAGTCCCACAACACCCAGCGGCTGACGAGTGGTGTATAGCAGGTTGCCCGGCAAATCGTGGGGAATGGTTTGGCCTCCGAGCGTGTAACTTAGCCCGCCGAAGAACCGGAAGATATCGATGGCTCGCTGCACCTCGCCTTGGCTTTCCGTCAGCGTTTTGCCTTCTTCGCGGGTCAAAAGTTCCGAGAGCTCAGCTTTGCGTGACTCAAGGATTTGTGACGCTTTGCTGAGGACGCGACCGCGCGCAACGGAGGTCATCCCACTCCAACCTGCATAGGCCCGTTTCGCCGCTTCAATGGCCGCCTGGGCTTCTTCTGTTCCAGACTGCGGGTATTGAGTGACTTTTTCCCGGATGTCCGCAGGATTCACGTTTTCGAACGTTTTTCCGGATTTGGCGGGCACCCATTCCCCACCGATGAAATTCTGATACTGGCGCGTGGTCATGATAGTCTCACCGATAGCACTTTGGGATCGGGATGAAAACCTTTTTCTGAGGCGAAACTCAAACCGCCTTATAAAAAGGCCACATGGCTGCAATCAGAGAAAGAGCCGCCACATAAAATGCCGCTAAAACATCATCTACCGTCACTCCCCAGCCTCCATGCAGGTCCTGGCTTTGGCGCACGGGCCAGGGCTTGGCGATGTCGAAAATGCGAAACAAAACAAACACCACCAGAACCATTTTCCAATAAGGGGTCAGCACCAGACTTTGTGGTTCAGGTAGGTGGCCGTTTTTGAACCAATCCTTTGCGAACAAAGCCATGAAGCAGATCGGCATCGCGGTGATTTCGTCCATCACCACTGAAGAGGGATCACGTTGCTTCAAAATCCTTTCGCCAGCGCCACAAATCCAAATGGAGATGCCTACGCCAAAAATGGTTCCAGCCACATAGACCCAGAAATTTCGGGGCACGAGCAGGAGCATCACCCAGAGGATTCCCACCAATGAACCGAAGGTGCCCGGCATGACGCGAATGCGCCCGATTCCGAACCCTTGTGCCAGCCAAAGAATGAAGCCTTGCATCACATGTCCTGTAAATAGAGCTGGCGGTTGCGCCAAAGATAAAGCCACCCTGAAACAAACGTCAGCACCACCGAAAGCCAAATTGCCAGGGGAGTGAACCATGCCACCCACGGTTTGCCCGCGATGAAAAAGCCAAACACCCCTTCACCGACAACCCCCATCTGCTTGTAGCTATGCAGCACCAGGATCGCGATAATGGCCGTGATTTGCGAGATGGTCTTGTGCTTGCCGTAGCCCTCGGCAGCAAGGACCACGTTCTTTGATGCGGCGAGAAGGCGCAGGCCTGTGATAGCCAGTTCTCGAGCGACGACAATTACTACCATCCATGCCGGCATCCAGGAACGTTCCACAAAGGCAATAAACGCGGAGCAAACCAGGATTTTGTCCGCCAGTGGATCCATCAGGATCCCAAAATTCGTAATCAGGTTGCGAGATCTTGCAATTTTACCGTCGAGAAAATCCGTGATGCTTCCGAGGCAGAAAAAGAGCAGGCCCAGGCTCTCGTGATAAGGCATCTCGGAGAACATGAAAATGAGGAACGCAATCGTAAAAACGAATCGCGAGAGCGTCAGCTTGTTCGGAAGGTTCATCGCCTCAATACTCGCCCCACCCAATTATGTGCAAACAATAAGGACAGCTCATTCGTAGTCGTATTCTGGTCTATTTGCTGAATCTGTCAAAGCCCGAACGGATGATTTAGCGGATGTGTCGCGAACTCAAGCCGGGGGCACTGAGTTCACATGACAGAAACATGGGGCAAAAAAATTAACCAGTAAAGGCGGGATAGGCTTGGTTGGAGCAACGCTTCCAGGAGCGTTCTATGCGGGTTCCGCAATGAGGTCGTAGTCGGTGTGGCCGATAATCTTCACCTGCGCGAACTCGCTCACCGGCAGCTTGCCCCGGATATAAACTCGGCCATCGATGTCCGGCGCGTCCGCTTCGCCGCGGGCAACCAGGTAGTTGCGATTGCCGGGCAGGGAAGCGTTGGCGTTGTTCCGAATCAAACCGTGCTCCCAGGATTGGACGTTGGCTTTGTTCAGGTCCTTAGCGCTCGCCTCGCTCTCCACCAGTACCTTCATCGTGCGGCCGACAAACGATTCGGAAACAGCCACCGCCACCTTGTGCTGCTCGGCCATGGCCAAATCCCGGCGCTTCTTCCGGAGCTTATCGGGAAGCTGGCCTTCCATTTTGCCGGCGCGGGTGCCTTCTTCCTGCGAATAGGTAAACACTCCCAGCCGTTCAAACCTGGTTTCGCGGATAAACTTTAGCAACGTTTCAAAATATTCCTCGGTCTCACCAGGGAAACCGACGATGAAAGTCGTGCGCAGCGCGATTCCGGGAATGCCCGCGCGAATCTTTCGCACGAGGTCCACGATATATTGCTGAGTCGTTTCCCGCCGCATCCTTTCGAGCATGTTGTGGTCGATGTGCTGCAAGGGCATATCGATATAACGCGCTACCTTGGGCGATTGAGCAATGGTTTGGATGAGTTCATCAGTCCAGTGCGCCGGGTGCGTATAGAGCAGGCGGATCCAAAAATCTCCAGGGACGGTATTCAACTCCCGAATCAACGTGCAAAGGGTTGTGGCATTAACTGGCAGCGCCTTGGCAGCGGCGTTGAATTTCTCGGGGGAGGCGATGGAACCGGTTCGCTCAGGCCGCAAATCCAGACCGTAATAAGTGGTGTCTTGCGAGATCAGGTTTATCTCTTTGACTCCGTCCGCCACGAGTTGTCGCACCTCCTGCACGATGTCGGATTGGCCACGGCTGCGATGCGTGCCGCGCATGCGCGGAATAATGCAGAATGAGCACGGATGATTACACCCTTCAGCGATCTTTACGTAGGCAAAATGTTTGGGCGTCAGGCGAAACCGTGGGGTGCCGAAATCCTGGATGTAATTCGGGCGGACGTTCACATCCACCAGCGGAGCAGCAGGCGCGAGTTGCGATGGGGCGATGACCATCCTGGTCTTGCCGAACTTGTCCGTTCCGCGCAGACCTTCCTCATGGTCGTGCTTTTCGGCGCCGGTCTTGTCCAGCTCCGCGAAGCGGTTCACGATCTTCTCTTTGCTCTTGGCGCGCTCGGGTTTTTTGGCGGGCTGGGAAGCCAGGCGCTCCGCGCGATGGGCCATGGCCTTCTGCACGATCTCAGTGACTTGGGAAACCTGGTCGATGCCCATGAAGGCATCCACTTCGGGGAGCAGCTTGGGCAGTTCATCGCGGAACCGCTGCGGCAAACAACCTGAAACGATCAGGCCCTGGCCCCGGTTGTTCGCCTCGCGCACCTGGGCGGATTCGAGGATGGTGTCCACGCTTTCTTCCTGCGCGGAGTCAATAAAAGAGCAGGTGTTTACGATCACCACATCGGCCTGGGTGGCGTCATTTGTGATCTCGACGCCGTCCTTCATCAAAGAGCCAAGCATGATCTCCGCATCCACCAGGTTTTTAGCGCAACCCAGGGAGATAAGACCGACTCGGATAGGACGTTTTGGAGCTTCGTGTTTCATTCCTCAAAAAGGATCGCTCAAAGTAAGCAGGGGAAGGGGACGGCGCAACCGCCGAACCGATCTATTTTTAGTTACGCCGAGGGGCGCTGGGTGGTGGCACAGGCAAGGTTTCGCCGTCCTGTTTTGGTTGGTAAATGCCAGGGCCCAGTTTACGCAAAGGATCCTTTTTGGCCCGGCTGTGGCAACTCCGCAGCCAAATCCCGAGCCCAGCAATGAGCAGAATTCCCACAATCGCGCCCGCCAGGATCCGCCAGTTCAGCTTGGAAAGCTGCAATGTGAGGAAATCGACGATTGTCCGGGGCTTTTGGGTCAGCGGAGGAGGTTCGCAGAAGCGCTTGGTCTTGCTCAACTCCCCTTCCAGGTCAGCCGTCACCCGGCTGATGTCCAACTTCAGGGCTTTGGCGTAGGTTCGGACGAAGCCACGAATATAAACGGGGGCGGAGAAGGTGTCATAAGACCCTTCTTCCAACGCGCGGATGTGATCGGTTTTGATCTTCGTGATCTCGGCAATCTGATAAATATTCAGATTTTGCTCTTCGCGCGCTCTGCGAAGCTGTTCCGCAACGGTCGGCATTGAGGGCATAAGTTCCTCATTTTAGGATCGATTGGCAATAATGGAGTTTGCTGAGTTTTGGCGCAGAAATGGCTCCTCCAAACGCAGGATCCCGTGAAAGTGGGGCCTTTTGCGCTTTGAAAGAAAAAATTGAACCTGTTAAGTTTCCGAAGTATGGCTGAAAAATCTGGCTCCAGAGTGCGAAAGCTTTATACTACCGCTTACGAGTTTATCACGGAAAAGGGCATTGAGTCTGAGGGCGAAGCCACGACGAGCAAGATACAACGGTTTGCCCAGTTCTGGTTACTCGCGATCAAAAGTTTTTATCGGAACAAGGGGCCCCTGCGAGCCACCGCATTAGCTTATACCACCTTGTTCTCGCTGGTTCCCATTCTGGCCATCGCTGCCGGTGTTACTGCCACAGTACTCAAGGAAACGGGTACCACTAAACAGCTCTTGTATCGATTGGTCGATACGGTCGCTCCCCAATTGCAACTGATGCCCAAGCCGGCCGGACAGGAAATGGACCTGCGCCAGCAGTTGGTCGATAACGTTGATAAATTTATCAATAACGTACAACCAAAAACCCTGGGAATTACCGGCATGGTTGGATTGATCATCGTTGCCATTCTCCTGCTCACTAATATTGAAAACACCTTCAATGACATTTGGGGCATCACGCAAGGTCGCTCCTGGTTCAAGCGGGTGGTGCAATATTGGGCTACCATTTCCCTCGGCCCCATCGTGCTCACCGTCATTATTGTTCTCGTCGCCAATTTAAACACCAGCGAGTTGAGCGTCGTTCCGTATATTGGACAAAAAATTCTCCCATTTTTTGTGGTGAGTTGTGCTTTTGCCCTTTTTTACAAGCTCATGCCGAACACGGAGGTGCATTGGAATGCAGCCGCGGTCGGCGGTCTGGTCGGTGGTTCCCTGTGGTTGCTTTTGAACATTGCCAATGCGCTGAACATGTCGCGAGTCGTTAGCATGAGCGCCATCTACGGCAGCGCCCTGGCCGTGTTGCCAATCTTTCTCCTCGGTCTTTATTTCTCTTGGCTGATCCTGCTCTTTGGCGCGCAAGTTTCCTACGCCTATCAAAACCGGCAAGTTTACGTTCAAGAGAAGCAAGCTGAGAACGTGAGCCAAAAAGCACGGGAGTATGTGGCGCTCCGGATCATGACACTGCTCGCCCAACGGTTTGGCGGGGGGTTCAAGCCCCCCACGCTCCTGGAAATTGGCACGGAGCTCGGTGTTCCCACGCGGCTGGTGGGCCGCATCGTCCAGCCTTTGATTGAGGCTCAACTTGCCGTCGAGATTGGAGGCAAGGAGGTAGCTTATGCGCCCGCCCGGCCAATTGAAACAATCACCTGTGAAGATGTTATTGAAGTGCTGCGAATTAAAAATGGCCGCGACCTCGCCACGAAAGATGAGCCGGCCCGCTCCATCGTTTGCGCTGAGTTTGACCGCATCAGGGCCGCCGAGCGGCACGCGGCTGAGAGTGTCACTTTGAAGGAGTTGGTGGATAAAATCCCATTTCCAGTGGGTGCTGTGGAGCCAACTCCAACTGGAACTGCCTTCTGGAGAAAGAAGGCTTCCTGAGCAGGAGATAGATCCCTGATCGTCGATGCGCACGGCATGGAAAATTACCAAACCATTTTGACCACGGGCGGGATTGCAAACTTTCGGAGTCGAGACCACACTACGGCATGATTTGCAAGTTCTGCGCCATCGTCCTGGTCCTGACAGGACTCTTCACCACCGGCTGCACGGTCAACCGTTACAGCGTTGTGCACAACGACCAATACCTTGTGATTATCAACGGTTCGGAAAAGGACACTTCGAAGGACGACGATTCCGATGGGCAGGTGACGACGGTTCCGGTTGCAAAAAGGCCCGCATCCAGTCCACAGGGTTCATCCTCCAACCAGACGGGGTTTTGAGTCCCTACATTTTCCCTCAACGGATTTTTGGCATGTTGCGAGAGGGCTCGGCTTTGAGGCACAATCCGACGGTTGCTTAGATGGTTCGCAAGACAACGCAATAAGCATAGGTACTTGGGAGAAACTAGACTTGCTCCAAAGTGGAAGGGCGGCAGCTTGGTTGAGAACTCCTGTCATATGCCTAAAATCACCAGATCTTGCTTTGTGATCGCGGTCCCGGACTTGCAAAAGTCGGCGGCTTTCTACCGCGACGCCCTCGGCTTCACGATTCAGACAATTCCGGACCCAGGCTGGCTCTACTATCACTACGGCAATTGTACCATTCTGGCCGGGGAGTGTCCCAAGGCGATACCTCCTGCCGAGCTGGGAGACCACTCCTATTTCGCTTACCTCCAGGTGCAGGAGATTGATTCACTGTATGAGTCTGTTCGCAAGGCGGGCGCTCAGATTTCCAAGCCGCTGCGTAATGAGCCCTGGCAGATGCGGGAGTTTGGTATCGTGACGGTGGACGGTCACCGAATTATGTTCGGCGAGCCTATTTCCACTGACAACGAGGCCGTCTAATGCTCTGCGGCGCGCATTTCCACACCCGCATGAAAAGATGAACATCAGCGTTATGACGAAACTGGCCGCGGCTTGGCTTGTCGTGGACACGTGCGAGAGTTCTTCGCCAACGTTGGGCGTTCAGGACTGAGAAAGAGCTGGTGCGGAAGAGGTGTTCCTTTTAAACAAAGGACTAATTATGGCGGTGACACGATTAAACTATTTTGCTGCAAAGGCTGAGCAGCGCGAAGCTTTGGCCAGATTTTTGTTTGATGAGATTCAGGTGGTCATCAACGCAGAAGGTTGCCTCTCGTGTCGTCTCTTGTGCGACTATGCAAACCCCCTTGAGTTCGTGATTCTCGAATCTTGGGAAAGCGTTGAAGCGCACCAAAAAGCTGCAGGTATGATTCCGAAAGAGCAGATCATGTCCGTGATGCAGTATTTTGGAGAAGCCGCCCAGGGGCGACTATTTAGTGGCAAAAACGAGCTGAAGAAGGGGCGGAGGATCGCCGGGTTCTGGAATTATTTTCCGGTGCGAATGCGGTCTGGGCACCATGCAGGGTGACCCGTGAGAATGTTGTCGTATGCAGCCATTGAGCGCAAAGCAGGTCATGTTTGTTCTGGTGCATGGGGGGCATGCAGGGGCTTGGGTTTGGGATGAGGTGCGGCCGCATCTGCGGTTGCCTTCCCTTGCGGTCGATTTGCCGGGTCATGGCCAGCGGCCGGGTAACTTGCGTTCATTGAGCATGGCGGAGTGCGTCCGCAGTATTCAATCCGAGTTGCCGAAGGAGCCGAGATTGATTTTGGTTGGACACTCGCTGGGCGCAGCGGTGGTGCTGGCTTTGGCAGAGGAACTCCGGGAGCGGGTGGCGCATCTCGTGGTTGTAGCTGGGCCAGTGCCCCGGCCTGGCACTTCGATTACAGGAGCGTTCCCCTTCTTCATGAGGCTGGCGAGCCGGCTGGTGCTGTGGTGCAGCGGCGAGGAGTTCAGCCAATCAGCCCGGATGGCGGAACAAAGGTACCTGAATGGCGTGAGCCCAGAGCGGGTGCGCCTGGCGTGCTCAAGATTTACCAAGGAGTCCAGGTCGTTGGTGTTGGAGCCGTTGCATTGGAGTGGGCGTCCGCCTGAGCCCTGCACTTATATCCACTGCCTCCGGGACCGGGGGCCCTTGTCGCCAAAGTATCAGGAGGTAATGGCCGCGAATCTGGGATCGGAGGTGCGGCTTGTCTCACTCGACACCTGCCACTATCCGATGCTCGAGCAGCCGGAACTGATGGCGCGGGTGCTAAATGAGGCAGTTCAGAAAGAACAGTGATGATACGGGGCCATCCTCACGATATGGAGCCATTCAGAATTCTTTGGTCGCCAGTTCCGGGCGCGGCGCCTGGCATGGAGATGTTCGCGCTATGGCCATCCCCAGTGAACGATGATGTCTGCTTTCGCGAGGCAGGTTTTACCGATTTTGGGGATGGGGACGAGAACTGGGAAGGAAACGCCAATGACGTGCTCACCCGTTTGCTTGACGACTTGAGCCGCTACGGTCCAGCCCACCTCGTCAGTGCGCCAGTGGAGCGGCATCAGCCTTGGTATTGCCGACTATTTGGAAACCCTGAAGTATATGATTTGCGCGAACAGATTGAGCTGCCGATGGAGTGGGACGAGTTGCCGGACTGCATCGTCGCTTTTGGAGTGGCTGGTGCCACGCTTCGCACGGGCAGTGGTCATCACATTTTCTGGATTACGGTGCCGTGGGCGGATGCAGCCTCGTTTCCTCGTTTAGTTGAGCGAGTGGCCGCATCACATCCGATAGTCCGCACAGGGTTGAGATGGGAGTATCTATTATGACCGAGCAGCTTAAACCGTCGGTGGCCATGCAGAGTCTCGAGAAGTAGAACACGACAGTGTGAGAAGGATCCATTATTGCGCGGCTTCAAACGGGTGAAACAACTTGAAATAAAGGCAAAAGGGCGAAAGAGTTCGTTGATGACAGTAGTGGCAGATTCTGAAAAGCGGGTGCTTCTGCCCGTCGCGCAGCCGGGAGACTCTTTTGACCTTCGTGTTGCGCCTGACGGAACCCTCATGCTATTCAGGTTAGCCCAGGCCCCTTCGATGCCAGCAGTCGTAAAGGTGGAATTGCGGAATGGTTTCTCAGTGGGAGTTTTAGATCAACCAATCGATGAAGAAGTGTTAAAGCAAGCTCTTGACGATTTTCCATGAAGCACTTGCTGGACGTGAATGTCTTGCTAATTATCCATGGACACAAGCTCGCGACATTTGACGAGCATATCGTACATGCAGCCGTAGAACTCGTCTTGCCCCCAACCCTCCCATGAATTGTTTCCAACATTTCTAAATCCACGACTGCCGATCGATGGAGCGTAGACCGATCGCCTTCGAGACATGATGCGCCTGAATGCGATGTCTACCAGAGAGGAGATGCTCGCGGAGTCGCCTCGCTCCGCTCTAAAGTGAGGGTTATGTTTGGGATGGCTTTCCCAGGGTAGGACCTTGCGGGAAGAAGACAATTGAGCGCAAGGTCCAACCCTGGGCTGGAGGACGGAACCCGCGTTGGGGTTCTAGGACCGCCGAGTCAAGGAGGGGTCCATGCTTCAGGTCCACAACTGTCGGTCGAGCGAGCGCAGGCCGATTGCCTCCGAAACATGGTCGGGGAGGATTCGTTCGCTGCCTGCGAGGTCGGCGATGGTGCGGGCTACTTTGAGAATGCGGTCGTAGGCGCGGGCGCTGAAGTTCATTTCGCTCATCGCATTCTTCAGCAGTTCGAGAGTGGACTCATCGATTTGGCAATAGGCTTTCAGCTCTTTGCTGCCCATGCGGGCATTGCAGGTGATGCGGGACTTGGGGCCAAACCGGCGCTGCTGCCGCTGCCGCGCGGCGATCACGCGCACCCGTATTTCCTGGGAGGTTTCTCCGGTGCGTTCGCTGGTGATCTCACGAAACTTCACCGGCGGCACTTCGACGTGGAGGTCGATTCTGTCCAGCAATGGGCCTGAGATTCTGCCGAGGTAGTTTTGGATTTCTTTCGGTGATGACTTCGACTCGGAGGGCATTTTGCCGTCGGGCGTGGGATTCATCGCGGCCACCAGCATGAACTGAGAGGGGAATGTCATGGTGCCTGCGGCGCGGGAGATCGTGACATGCCCTTCCTCCAAAGGCTGTCGCATGGTTTCCAGAACGCTGCGCTTGAACTCGGGCAACTCATCGAGGAACAGCACCCCGTGATGGGCCAGGGAGATTTCGCCGGGCGTGGGATTGGCGTTGCCGCCCAATAGGCCCGCGTCGCTTGCGGTATGATGCGGGGAGCGGAATGGGCGTTTGGTGACGAGGGCCTGGCCCGGCTTGAGGAGGCCGACGATGCTGTGAATCTTGGTTGTTTCCAGCGCCTCTTCCAGGGTGAGCGGGGGAAGAATGGTGGGGAGGCGTTTGGCGAGCATGGACTTGCCGGTTCCGGGAGGACCGATCAGAAGGACGTTGTGGCCACCGGCGGCGGCGATTTCCAGCGCTCGCTTTACTGACTCCTGGCCTTTGACTTCCGAAAAATCCAGTTCGTCTTCGTCGCGTTCTTCAAACAAGGCCTCGATGTCGACTTTGGTCGGCTTGAGTGTGAGCGAACCTTCCAGAAAGTTGGTGGCTTCGCGCAGGTTCTGCACTGGGATGACGTTGAGGCCCTGCACCACGGCGGCTTCAGCGGCATTCTCCACCGGAACGAGGAATCCTACTTTGCCATCGGCACGTGCTCGCAGGGCCATGGTCAGCACTCCTTTCACCGGACGGACCGCGCCTGTGAGCGCTAGTTCGCCGACCAAGGCGAAGTTTTCGAGTTGATCGGTTTCGATTTGCTCGGTGGCGGCGAGCATGCCGACGGCAATGGGGAGGTCGAAGCTCGGGCCTTCTTTCTTTACGTCGGCGGGAGCGAGATTGATGGTGATGCGGCTCATCGGGAACTTGAAACCCGAGGTTCCCATGGCGGTGGTCACCCGGTCGCGCGACTCCTTCACCGCCGCGTCGGGAAGACCAACAATGACGATCATGATTTCGCCAAAGCCATC
>JAQGOV010000170.1 GCA_028293425.1 Verrucomicrobiales bacterium | reverse complement strand
TCTGCAAAGAGGTGTGAGGAATGCGCTCTATTTGGACAGCATTAATGATCCGGAAAGCTCGGGTGGGGTCACGCTGGTTAGTTTGAGCTCGAAACTCAGCCAGATTGGAGACGCCGTCTCCGTCGGGGTCTTCTCCGGCGTCATTTGGATCCAACGGATTCAGCCCGTGAGCCAATTCCCACGAATCGCTCATCCCATCACCGTCGGAATCGATAAAAATTTCCAATGTGACCATGGCAGGCGGACTGAAGGCCAGGCCATCCGAGACTTGGTAAGTAAAGGCATCAAGCCCCTCGAACCCCGGACTGGCGAGATAATTCACAGTGCCGAGGGACGAGATGAAATTGGTGAGCACACCATGAGATGGTGAAGCAACGATGTTCCAGGTCAACGGATCCTGATCAAAATCATAACCCATCAGTTGGATCGGTATTTTAGTTCCCGGCTTGGCCGAGGCCATCTGGGGAAAAGCCACAGGCGCTGTATTAAACTCTGAGCAAGTGAGTGGGCGAGCAATCCTTGGAAAATCGAAGAAATTGCCATGAAAAGCAATGATAGGAACCGCGTTTGAACCCAGCACGAGGGAGACCGAATCCAGTGAACTATCACGGGCCTCTACGGACGGTCCATTCCAGTAATCGCCATTTCGATACGCGTAGTGCAGCCGATCATATCCTTGATCCAGATTCGCAAGATAAGGATTCCCCTGCGCGTCTAATCTCAAGGAGATTGTATTCGGCGGTGAAATATAATAACCAAAAATGCTATTCGTCCACTTTCCCCCGCGTTTTTCCAACAACAAGCCGCGATTTTGCTCCATGTCCGCATACGCAATGGTGGGCTCACCCGCGGCGTTCAGGCGCATCGCCGCCCAGGAACCATGTGCTTCGGCTGTATCCAAATTGGTGATAGACCATGAGCTTCCGGTCCACAACGCGAACTTTAGCCCGTTGGTCCATCCATCCGTATAGGCAATGCGCGGCATCCCGTTGTAAATAGCAACAGAATTGAAGTGACCGCGCCCTCCCGGGCCGCAATCAACAGCTTGTGAAATCCAATTTGTTCCGTCGAATCTCGCATAGCGCAGGCATTGGTCTGATGGATTATAAAATGAAACGTGCGCAACCTCGGAACTCACCACCAGGGAAGGGCGCAATCCTCCGAACGAATCAGGTATCGCCTCATAAACCCAGTTGGAACCTTTCAATGACGCCAATGTCAACGAACCGTCCGGATTAGGGTAGATAATCTGAACCGTGCCGTTAGAGCTCAAGCCCAACGCAGTCACGTCAGCGTTCGTCATCGCCGCGCCCACATTTTCAATCCTCCAGCCTTCCCCAGAATTGACTGCGTGCCTTATGAAGTGGGTGCTCTTATCGATATAAGTGACGTGGAGCTGCCCAGACCCGTCCATTTCCGCTGCGCATCCTTTTCCACTGTTGTGCGCGGGATCTATGCTCGAAACTCCCCAATAGTTAGTCGTCCAGAGTATTAAAGAAAGATAGTTTGTATATTTTTGCCCGCCAAATTCGGCTACATGATCGAAGTATATTTGACGTCCGCAGTGCTGGCCTTTCTTGAATCGCAGAATGTATGGAAGCGAGTTGGTGACCACGCTTCCGGGAACCATCATGGGAAAAACGGTGTTGGACCTGAGGATGTCGACAATTGCCGGGGAGAACGGACGTGGCATTATCGTTCCGCGCGCCCCGTCCACATTGACACCCATGGTGTTCCGCAGCCTAACCACCAGCTTGATGGTTTCGCCTGGATCAACACCGCCGTCTTTGTCGCCGAGCGAATCATCAACGGAAAATCCATCCACAATTAACTGGCCCGGACTATCGGCATCGAGGATGAAACCCTGGGCGATGTTATCAGCCAGATTTGCTCCGAAAGGATTGGTCAAAACCAGAAAAAAGCTTTTTGTCCCCTCCGCTATGCGGTCTGGAAGAATCGTAATTGGGATGTTGGTGGCCGTTTGGCCTGGCGGCAGGGTCAGGGTTCCATTTGTTCCAACAAAATCTTTCCCATCAATGGCACTTCCACCCATCGTGTAAAAGCTTACCTGAACGGCATTGGAAGATGCGGGCATAATGCTGACGCGAAAACTGCCCCCGACGTTGGTGAAAGTGTATTCTTGTAAGTTTGCATCATCCACCCTAATGCTCGGTAGGTCATCATTGGTAATGGTTCCAACGGCTACAGAATTCACCAGGCTAGCGTTGGTGACAGAGCTCAGGCGCAGGCCAAAGGTTTCATTCGTTTCGCCCAAATCATCGCCGATCACGGGAACCAGGATGACTTGGTTGGTTATTCCCGGGGGAAAAATTAACATGCCGGCAGTGCTCACGTAATCAGAGCCTGCCAAAGCGGTAATGTCGTAGGTTTCGTAATGTACTGTGATCGACCGAACACTGGGCCGCTGGAGGTTCGCGCTGAACGCGAGGAAATTAGTGGTGCCCGCTGCCCCTTCAAGGATCCCAACATTAGTTGCACTCAAACCCAGGATCACCGGCGTACTGTCGCCAATCGTGACTGAGGCGGAAGCCCTGCTGATAAGGGCATTGGTCGCGCCAGAAATCCTGACCGTAAAGGTTTCGTCCTCCTCCACCAAGTCATCCCGCTGGATATCAAGCCTGATTGTTTGGCTATTTGTTCCCGGGACAATCGTAAGATAACCATTCTGGTCCACATAATCGCGATTGGCCGGGTTCGAACTCGCTGTCCCATCCTCGGTCGTATAAGAGAATGTGACCGGCTCACGGAACGAAGAAGGTGCAGCTAATGAAATTTTGAAGAAAAAGGACCCATATGCGCCATTGGAAGGCTCGTACGTCGCGAGATCACTAACAGACAAGAAAACGGGCAGCTGAGTATTGAAGGATTCTCGAGCATCGTTATTTTGCAGATAAAGTTCCGTCTCAGCCCTTCGGACTGAGGCGAAATTCGTCCCTAAGCCTCGTCCCCCGGGAATGGCAACAATCGTCACCTCTGCTAATTCTAGCGGCTGCATTGAGCCTATGGTGCAGACCACGGTTTCGTTGGAGGAGGCACATGACCCCGCAGAGGAAGTTGCTGACACCACGCTCCATGAGCCGGGCAGTGTATTGGTGACTATCACACCGCTTGCGTTTGCGGCAGGGCTGTTCAAGACGGCGATTTTCAACGTGTAAGGGACATTAGCCACCGGGTCCCGATTGGTATGACTCACACTGATGGAAACATCGTTCGTTAAGAAAGCAGAAATAGGAGTGCTAATGCCCGTATGACCCTCCGAATCTTGTGCACGGAGCAAGATATTTGTTCCTGGGAGTGGTATTTGGACCAAACCGGTCCAAATACCGTTCGTAAAGGAAATATTCTGCTTGGCCACGGGGCTTTCATCACCAAAAAATCTCACGTTGAGCAATTCCTTCGCGGGAGTTGTTGGGCCTGTAAGGGGTTTCAGATCGGCATGCACCTGGTTTCCACCGTAACGCAAGGCCTGAATTTCCGGTGTAAGAGTTGCCCGAAAGCTTGGAATGCCCACCGCTAATGAAGGATCAAAGAAGCTCAGGTCGAGCATGAGACTATCCACTCCGTTATAATCGAAGGGAGCACTGAAAGCAAAATACGTCCAACCGGTTTTCGTAAGGCTCTGCTCAGCCTCGTAAACAGTTGTCCAACCATTCGACTCGAAACTTCCATAACCGCCGGAATAAAACTTCATAGCTGTGTGCTTCAGGCGCAACGTGAAGTGTTGAAGTGTTTGAAGGGGTGGCTGAGTCAAATCCAAGGCCAATCCAGTCATTCGCCTCGCGGTCACCAACTGGTCTTTTTTATAAATCGCGGTATATCGATACTCGGTGTTGAACGTATCACCGCCATCGTATGGAGCATAAGAACCTGTCCCGATGAGAATTTCCGGATTTAGATCTGCCCAGGAAACATCTACCTGCCCTTGGAAACCTGCAACCGTGTTTCCAAAAGGATCCTTGGCAAGGAGGCTGCCCGGAAATGGAGCATTCACCGGTTGGGTGGATGGAACTCCACTCCATTCAAAATGGTGGATACTATTAGAAACCCCATCATCGTTTAAGATCCAGCAAGTCGCAGTATCTTTGGCAAAGAGCGAATTGGTATCAGGTAAAAGCTTGATGTAGAAATATTCATCGGACTCCACAAGATTATCGCCAATGACGCTCACCGTCACCACCTGGCTGGTCACTCCCGGAGTAAAATAAAGCGTTCCTCTGCTGGACATATAATCCAGCCCCGCAATGGCGGTCCCATCTACGGTCTGCCATTCTCGCTGAAGGTACTGGTTTAACGGAGGAAGCGAATAGCTTACGGTGAACTGGACGTTTTTAACGCCTTCATTTCCCTCCAAAACGGTCGCGTCAGAAATGGTCCAGATGGGTGGGGGATCATCGTTAACAATTCTGATGGTAGAGTCGGATCCCAAGCCATAAGTCGCATTTGTCAGGCCTGTAAAATCAATCCGGAAAAGTTTGTCGCTCTCGTAAACTGAATTCCCCACAATTGGGACCCGAAGTACCTGGGTGATTACTCCAGGCGGGAACGTCAATATACCTTGAATGGGCAGGTAGTCATTAGTTGGGGTGGCGCTGTATGGAATTGTGTAATATTGGATCCTAACGGGGAATGGATTACTGCTCGACAGCCATAATGGAAAGACCGCCTCGGAGATACCGGAGTTCCCCTCGGGTATGGAAACACTATTAAAATTGATCGTGACGGGGCTGATGGTTGTTGTAGCGGTTGCGTACTCATTGCCCGGAATAGCATCGTTTGGGGGATAAACAATTCTACCGTTAGAAACAAAGGTTGCCAGGTTCGTGGCCGTAAACGAGAGCTCAAAGGAGATGCTTGAGCCCGCTTGAATATCGCCCATAAGAAAAAGGACATAGCCATTTCCAGTCGACATACTCCCCTGCGTGGAAGTCGCTCCATTGAAAACTGCGTTGGTGGGATATTGCACCACGAATAGCATGTTGCTGAAAGTGGAGGAACTACTGTTCGTGACAGAATATTGATGAAAAAAAGCCTGCCAGATAATGCCGGTTGAAGCCATAGACTTTGAAAGAACCGTTAGATCCTCCAACACAGGAGCAGCCCATGCTGTTACACTGCCGTCTGGACTTGAAATAATTAATGTTCCGTCCGCAAGGGCGAGTTCTCCGCCGTAGGGAATTATCTGTTGCAATTCACCATTTAACCTGAAGAGGTAGGTATTCGACGCGCTGGCCACGAATAAACAATCGGCTGTCACCAGGGCCGCCCCTCTGGAAGGCCAAGGCCAAACGGACCAGTCATCGACTTCATAACTGTGAATAGGCGTTCCATCCGATGCGCGAAAAGATTTCACCCCATTCGTGCTCACACAATAAACAACACCACCGGCGATGAGTGGTTTCCCTCTGAAGGCGCCGTAATACGGTGCATCGTTCGTAGCTACAATGGACCAGGCAACCTGATGAGTGTTAAGGTCTATGGTGCTGCAACTAAAGGGGCCAAGAATGACAACTCGATCACCATCCACAGCCGCGGTAGCAGTTCCCGAGAGATAAACGTCCGTGTACAAGGGTGGAGTTGTCCATTTTGGGGTGCCCGTCAAAGGATCCGCGGCCGTTAAAGCGGCTCCATTCCAGCAATAAATAGCGCCTTTGTAGTAGCTGGGAGTCCATGGCCAGAAACTGGAGAGATCGGGGCCTATCAGCGGATTTAAAAAAAGGCTCTGGCCATTTGTGCTGATGCCGCGCAAACCCCTTCCGGTCCTAATCCAAACGGTGTCGTTAAGAACTGCAGGAGATGTCAAATACCCGTTGTAACCGCTGAATTCTGCTACCCAGACACTCTGCCCGTTTGAAGCGTCCAGGCAGAATAGTTGATTCGGCAGTGTATCGTTCGGCGGCTGGATATAGACTCTGTCCGCAGCGTAAGTTGGCGGATTTGCAGCCCGCGCCGTGAACGAACGTTGCCAAAGCCTCACCCCGGTATTTAGATCCAGACCGAGCACAATAAGGTTCGTATCAACCAGGCTGTAGGAGAGAGGTGGCCAAGAAATAAAGACCTTGCCCTGGCCTATAGCAACCTGCCCCACATCGTTGCTAAAGCGGTTCAACCACCTTTGTTGCAGGATAGCAGAGCCGAGTTTGCCCGGGTAATATCCCGTCCGGGCAGGATCACCGCCATCCATGGGCCAGTCCCCGCTCATCAGGACGCCGACATACGCGTTCACTTTCGCGGAACTTGTCTGCCCAAAAGGGTCTTGAATTGTGTAGGTGAAGGTATCAAGCCCTCTCAAAAATTTGGTTCGTGGGGTATAAACCAAAAGCCCATCGGGTCGCTGTGTCACTATGCCACGGTCCGGTTGCGTGAAAGAAACAAGGGTGAGCGGCACCCCATCAGGATGCTCATCATTGGCGACTGGATCGAAGGCAGCGGTAGATTCTCCAGGGAGAGTGCTCACCCGGTCATCGATGGCGCGCGGGAGGTCCGGCATGGGTGTGACGTGGAGCACGATTGAAGCCTCCGGGGAGTTGGTGCGATCATCACGCATGCGGAAGCCGAAGCTTGCGTAGTTGCTTCCATTCTCGTTTCGATAGGGCACGTAAATGACTCTCCGCGAGCTGTTGCTGACAGCTGTAGAAGAATTGGTGATGGCGGGTCCTGGATTGATACCGTCCAGCGTTTGATAAAGCGTGCCTCGATCGGGAAGCCGGGAGATGATAGTGGTGAGGGGCTGGCCATCAGGGTCTGAGCCATCGAGTTGGATGGGAAGAATGGAGTCTTCGGCCAGAATCAGGGTTTGGGAAAAAGCCGTTGGAGGAGTATTGCTCACCAGTATCAGCGACACATTCTGGGTCGTGCTGCCGGTTCCGCCGGAATTGTTGATAAATTGGACCCGTCCGACATTCGAACCGGCCTGAAGAAACCCGGCCTGTGATGGAACAATGGAGACTGTGACTGCGGCTGCCTTATTGCCAGCCAATTGGTAGCCGAAAAAATTCTGTGGCAGCGAGGAGGTAATACTGAGCCAATTGACATTCGAGCTCACAGCAAACGTTAAATTGGAGATGCTGGTATTACTCACCACAAACGACTGGGCTGAAGGGGAAAATGGGCCATTGACCAAACCAGTGAAAGTTAGCCCCGTGAGCGGCGAAACCTCCAAGTTGGGCGCGTCGGGCAAAGGAAGCCTCAAAGCGCCACCGACTGCGATATCATCAATAGCGATCCCATCGGAGGGTGCTGGAAAGTCATCATATTGATTGAACCGGATGAAAAAGTTGGAGGTGTAGCTAAGGTTATTCGATTTTACGAAAGGATCCATCGACACTGAAAAACGAGTATAGTTCGTGGTCAGGGCTCGAAGAGACTGGATTTCGTACCAGTTGACGCCATCGGTGCTCATTGCAACACCATCGAAATCAGCTCCCCCAGTGAAAGGGCTCGGGGGCGGACCGTGCGGCTCGTCATGGAAACCCTTGGCAGAAAACGAGAGAGTGACATTGGTAAACCAATACAGGTCGATCGTGAGCGTGAGTTCGTTACGAGAGTACGTGTTTGGAGCCGCGGAATCGAGCACCACATTGTAAGGGCTGGAGCGCGATCCGCTGTTACTCACTGTTACCCGGTTTGAACCCGTTCCACTTACAGTCCAAAAGTTCGCCAGCTTATTGCTGGTGAAAGACTCGGAGAAAGGCATTTTTGCAGGCTCGCTTGATGCCGACAGACAGGAGAAAAGCAGAAACCCGAACATCGCTTTGGACAGCATTACCCCTGATGTCTTCTTCACATATGAAAGCATTACAACCTCGTGGACTTCTATTTCGAGGACATTAATGATTTAATGCTTTCGATGCAATCAAAACCGCATGAGTTTCAAGCTCAACTAAGCTTGGAATTTCGAACAAACAATATTATGCCTCCTGACTTCTGGATGTGGGTAACTCACCCATTCTCTGGCGGCCCGAAATCTTCGGTGAGGGTTATGCATCTTGCTCCTGCGGGACAGATTCTCCGACACGGCAAGCCATCCCCGGAAACCGACGGCGTTCGCTCCGAAAAATCGGTCGATCTACCCATGCGGACCCGGGTCAGATGCACGTTTACCTATGGCCGGACTCCCCAACTCGCTTCTACCGGTCGCGTTACCCGTAAGTTCGTGCGGGGTCATAGGGATGGGAGTGCGCAAGGGTTTACCACCCCTCCTTGGCCAATTAGACAGCTGAAAGGTTCAAAGGAGCTGTCCTCCTGTCGCCAACAACTACGGCCGCATTGCGTTACTTCCCTGCAGCCCAGCTCACCGCATTGTTTAGCAGCGTTTGGTATTCCGTCATATTGTGAACCCGCCCATCGTGTCCGAGGGCAATGCACACGATGCGGGCCTTGGGATGCTTCACAATCCACACGCTCGGATGCTCTTTTTTGGTCACTCCGCTAGTGGAAGTCTGTGCGAGCACTTCGATGGGGGTGCCTGCGGGGTCTTGCTTCACCTGGTAAAGCTCATCCGTCACCTTGAAACTCTGAGGCAAGCCTTTGGTTACAGGATGCTCTTTGATGACTTTGACTTCAAACTCCCCGAGCGCGTCGTGGCTGCGGGCACCGCCCCCAGCCAGCACCTTGTTGTATTCGGGCCAGGGCCAGTTGTACCAAAGGCCCGGATGGATCAGCACAATGCCTTTCCCGGCGTCTGCGAAATCGAGGAGTGCTTTCCGTAACTCCGGGGTGTCAAAGCCCTTCTGGTTCGTGCTTGAAACCAACACATCCACATTGCCGAGTTCTTTGGCCGTGGTGACTGGGCTCTCGGTGTAATGAACGGCGTATGGACCCGCTTTGCGGATGGTGGCCACGTCCGCCTTGTTGAACCACTTTTGAAAATCATGCGAGCTGCCGCCGCCTGCCACGAGCACCTTCGTCCCTGCATCCCATTTTATCTCCTCGAGCTGGGCAGCGGGGGCGTTTTGGTCAGCCGCAAATGCTGGGGAGAACCCCAGCGTGAGAATGGTGGAAAACAAATAAGCCAGATGATGTCGTTTCATATTCTGCGTTCACGATAGCAATCCCTGCCCGCTGCTAAAGACTTTTTTCTAACCTGGGACTGCCTGCCAGCAGCCCGCTATGCCGGAGAGCGTCCAAGCCACTGGCCATAGGTGCCAGGTTTGATGTCCTGCCGGTGTAAACGAGGCTCTTATGCCGCCAGCAATTCAAATGTGTCGGGCGGGTCCAATCTCCGCTTCTCCATCATTCTGCGCAGCTTAGTTTAAAGCTTCGATTTGATCTTGAAGCGGCCACCGGAAGGCACATGCTTGTTAGGCTCAAGTGCCGTGCTACAGTGGGCCATGGTTAGGTTCGCTTCATCACCGGCAGACTAGCGCTTTTGGAATTTTTCTTCCTCTTCGCCGTGGTCGCGGTGGCCTTGGTTATTTGGGTAGCGCCCCCGCTGGAGAAACCTCCGGCTCGCCGGCGTTCAGGCCGGCCAAGATTATGTGAAAGCGC
>JAQGOV010000156.1 GCA_028293425.1 Verrucomicrobiales bacterium | reverse complement strand
TCCTCGTCCACAAAATCCACCGGGATGTTGGCGTGTTGCAACGCCAGGTAGAGGTCAAACACCTCCGCCATATAATCTACCGTGTGCTCGTTTAGATGGTTGTTGGTCGCATCCTCGATCGCCACTTTCGGCGAAATCGGGTTTGCATCCCAGAACTGCGAGCTCCGGGGCATCACGATCGCCACCTGGGATTTCGGACGCTTCCCTGCCCAAAGCGTTTCCTCCGCCGCGGCGATCATCGCATGCGCTTCCGCCATCTTCGGCAACACACGAGCGTTCTCCGAGTAACAATTCCCCGGGAAATTATACTCCGGCCCGAACACAAAATATTTCAAGCACTTCCCTCCGCTCCCGGCCACGCACAGGATCTTTTGCAAGATCCCATCCTCCCGGTCGCCAGCCGTGCGCGGAATGATATACCCGCCAAATTGCACCCCGCCTCGTTCCGCCGCCGAGCGCAGCTTGGCGCAATAAAAGGACCATTGATAAGCCATGCTGTCCGGGAACCAATCCTCCGTCCAAAGCATCGTGCAGCCACGCATTTTCCCGAACTCCAGCCAATCATGTCCGCCCATCGCCGCATCGGGACTCTGCTTGTCCGGGTTGTTCGCCACCGCTCCCGGCACATACGATCGTCCGCTGAAGAAGTTCCAATTCACCAAGATCGGCATGTCGGGGTAAAACGCCTTTTCCATGGCCCGTGTGCTGTTCGCAAAATGTCGCGCGGAATCCCAGGGGAAAAATCGCATCGTCCAATAGTAAAGTTTCTTCGAAGGTAAATCGCTCGCCCTGCTCTGCCCAATCGGGAGCACCTCCGCCCAACTCCGCGCCCCAACATCAACTGGTCGCAACCCTTGGTCGCGCAAATACGCACGAAAGCGTTCCAGCCCAGCTGTTGAGTTGGTCAGGCTCTTGAAGGTGGACGGATAATACCACCCCGGTTCATCCGACATCGCAAACGCCGCTACATCACGTCGCGCGTACTTGGCTTTGAGATAAGGCGCTGCTTCCTTTTGCGCCCATTCCTTGAGAGATGCCTCATTAATGTTCGTCCCGTAATCAAAAGCGTACCCAGGTGGATTATAGGTCGCCCAAGCCGTCCGTGTGAGACCCGCATCGAGCAGCAATTCCCTTATTTTGGCCGAGGGCGGCAACATCAATGCATTGAACCCTGCCGTCGCCAGTTCGTGAATACCCTCCCGCCAAGCGATCTGGTCGTCATCTCCGCCGATAAATCGGTCGATGATCGGAAAATATTTCGGACGAGCCTGGCTTCCTCCTACCCCTTTCAACATTTTCCAATACCTCCGATTGTAATCAGCCATCGTCGCGGCTTGGGGCTCCTGCTGCTCATCCCGCCAAACCACGAAACCTAAACTGGGTCCAAACAATTCGCCCTTCAACGCAACCACACTCTGCTTCGCCTCAAACAACAACTCCGCTTCCACAAGTGTAAGTTCGGCGGCTGGTTCCACACGCAAATGAGTCACGATCGGAAATGTGTTCAGGTAAATGGCCGGGTAACCTTTTAGGTTCTTCTCAATCTCTGCCCGGTCAAAAGCCATCCACTCGCTCCAGGCACCTGCCACCGCTTTCTGCGGGGACGCTGTTCCGATCTGGAAACGGAACGGCTTTTCCGCCGTCGCGCCGGGTGCTGACATCACGCGCGCCCGCACCTTGAACCCCGGAACCTGATCCGGCGTCAAGGCTCCATGCAGAGTCCACCCAGGCAGCCACGCCAGGCAGCAAAACGCCAACCGCACCAGCTTCAACAAGAAATTACACCTCAAGTTCACGTGTTCTCCGAGTTCATCCAATCGTCTTTATCATCGACAACCTCACGGTTACCGAAGTGCCCTTGCCTAATTCGCTGTCAATCGTGATACTCCCCCCGTGCAAATCCACGCACCGCTTCACAATCACCAATCCCAATCCCGTCCCCGGACGCATCCCTACATTGCCGCCACGATGGAAAGCGTTGAACAGCCATTCCCGGTCTGCCTCGGGAATGCCAATCCCCTGGTCGCGCACCACAAAGACCAACTCCAGCCCTTCCTGCTTCACCTCGAATTGCACCGCGCGTTCGACCTCCGAATACTTCAGCGCGTTGGTCAGCAGGTTGGTCAGGATGTGCCGCAGCAGTCGTTCGTCTAAGGGCAGTTCGCCAGGCAGCACTCCCAGGCAAAGGTGAATCGAGGAAGCCCGTTTGTTCGCCTTCGCGATTTCTTCCACTAACCGTCGTACAAAACCGGCCAAGTCAAGCGCCGCTGGCCTAAACTCCATCTTGCCCGCATCCAGGCTGCCAATCAGTAGCACTTCCTCCATCAACCCAGCCATCCGCCGCGTATTCTTCTGGATCGATTGCAGATGCTCCTTTCGCTCGCTCGGTTCCAGTTGCTCCAGGTAATCCTGCAAAATCTCGGCGGACGACTGGATAATTCCCAGGGGCGTGCGGAACTCGTGCGAAACCATTGAAACAAACTTGCTGCGCAATTGGCCCAATTCCTTTTCTCGCGCCAGCGTCTTCAGCAATTCCGCCTCGGCTTGCTTTCGCTGCGTGATGTCCAATGCGAAAACCAGCACATGCGGCTCGCGATTAATCTCAATAATGTCCCCCGACAGCAACAACGTGTGAATCGTTCCGTGATGGGTGCGCATCTGCTGTTCCACGTCGCGCACTGATCCTTTGAGCCGCAGCTCGTCCAAAAACTGGCCCCGATCCTCCGGCCGAGTCCAAATCCCCAGATCCTGGGAGCTGCGCCCCAGGATTTGGCTCCGCTCCAGCCCGAGCCACTTTTCAAACGCCTCGTTCACCTCCACGAATCGCGGGTCGGTCAGCCGGGAGATCGTGATTAACGCCGGGCTGGCCCGGAAGGCCGTGCTGAAACGTGCCTCGCTCTCTCGCAACCGTGCTTCGCTTTCCCGCAACGCCAGCTCCGCCCGCTTGCGCTCAGTGATGTCATCCACCACCGCCTGGATAATCCTGCGCTCACCCAGGTCAATCGCCGTCAGGAGCACATCCATCATCACTTGCGAACCGTCCGCCCGCACCGTCAGCCACTCGAATCGAGCCGAGCCTTCCCTCAGGCAGCGCTCGATGTGCGCCCCGGCCGCTTTCCGGGATTCCTGTCCGTCCGGTTGAAAGGGCGAAGCCAGTTCCGCGGGATGTCGCCCCAGTAACTCGCTCGGATGTTTGTAACCGAGCATCCGGACGACCGCCGGGTTCACCGAGAAAAAAGCCTTATCGTCGTGCAACATCACCCCTTGGCTCGTCGCTTCGAACAATGCCCGATGTTGCTCCTCCGAATCGCGCAACGCCTGCTCCGCCCGCTTGCGCGTAATGGCCAGCGCCGTCTGCTCCGCCACGAACGTCAGGATCTGTTTCTCACTTTGGCCGTAGGCTGTTTCATTGACGTAATCCTGCAGGGCGATCATCCCGAATGCTCGGCCGTGAAACAGAAAGGGTGCACCCAGCCAAACGGCAGCCTCGCGGCCCGCCTCCACATAAGGGACGTCCACCCCTTCCAGGCGCAACGCATTACCTTCGCGCCGTGCTCGCGCGCTCATCGTTCGATCCACCAGCAACGGCTTCCCCGTGCGCAGCACCACCCCGGTCAAACCCGTTCCCAGCGGACGCGGCTCGGGCCCCTCTTCTGATTGTTCATCCACGAAGTACGGAAACGAAACTATCTCCGTCGCGCCATCCAGCAGCGCGATGTAAAAGTTGCGCGCGGACATCAGCGTTCCTACGATCGCGTGCACGCGGCCATAAAAGCTCGGCAGATCATCCGCCATGTGCACCGCCTCGGAAATTTGGTAGGTGGCTCTTTGAATCTTCTCCTGACGCCGGCGCTCCGCGATCTCCCCTTTGAGCTGCTCGTTCGCAAGCACCAACTCCACGGTTCTTTCCCCTACGCGCTGTTCCAGCGTCTCATTCAGCTCCAGGATCTCCCTCTCCGACTGCTTCCGTTCCGAGATATCCCGGGATATCATCACGAACATCGGCTTGCCATCGCGTTCGATGCTGGTGGCGGTGACTTCCAGCGGCAACGTCGCTCCATCCAATCCGCGGGCCGTCCAATCAAATCGCGCGTTTGTTTTCGCCAGTGTTTCTGCAATCCTTCGAGCAAAGGCTTCTTTGCTGGACAACCCATCCGGCTGCTCGGCAGGAGCCAAGTCCTCCCACCGTTTCCCAATCAGCAACTCCTTGCCGCTGCACCGCATCAGCGCCATCGCCGCATGATTGCAGTCCACCACCAGGCCTGTGCCAGGGTCAAAGAGCCATACGGCATCCGCCGTGCGTTCAAACAGGAGGTGGAACATGGGATCAGTCTCCGCTAATGCTTTCGCATTCGCATTAGACCTTTCGTCCCATTGCTGCCCTGCGCTATTCGTCGTAATCATGTCACCGTGATGACCAAATGGTGCTTAGCACGCATTTTAAAACAGGCTCTCAACCGGAGCCATTATGTCGAGGTAACCCACACCCGACAAGCCTCGCTCGCCAGGCAAGGCTCGAGCGAAACCCATAACTCTCAATTTCACACCAAAAATATGAACTATCCGTCCTCCCGGCCATCCCCGTTCCTTGAAATCGCCCGGGCCCGCGCCGCCCGCAAAATCCGCATCCCCATCGCAAAAGTTCCCCGCCACCAGCCATTGGCCTCCATGCGAGCGGTCGTGGCCGCCCAGCGCGCCGCCGAACTTGCCGCCTGGCAAGCCACCGGCGGCGACTTCCTTCGCCGGTAGAAGTCATCTCATAACATGAGGTATCAAGCGGATTGTGAATGGCTTGCCTGAAGAAGTGGACCTCCACCAAAACCCTATCGATCCATTAGGCCTGAACCATCTATGAATCGATAGCAAACACGAAGGTTTCCCTCCTTCTTTGCGAGCTTTGCGGCCCGCCTGCGTCTTTGCGTTCCAAAAAAAATTGCACGGAACGCACGGACCCGTCCCCCGATGCCAACCCCACGATCACCATCCGAATACCACCGCGTTTCTATCCGTTCCTATTCCTACCCTTTGCGTTCTCTGCTCCTTTGCGTTGAACTGAAACTCAATCCTAACTGAACGCCCACGCTCTGGACCGAGGTGCCGGCATCTCCGTTGATGGCTCCCCAAGCTCTGCTATGTTACCGAACGTGATCAGCAAACGCCCAGCAACCACCAAAGCCTCCCGCCTCCTTGCTCTGCACGTGGAACAACTCCGCCAATGCCAGCGCTGCCCCGGCATGCAGCGTCCCTCCGTTTCGGGCGGACCCATCCTCAGCAAAATTCTCCTCGTCGGTCAGGCTCCCGGCGACAAGGAGCCGGTTCTCGGACGTCCCTTCGCCTGGACCGCCGGAAAGACCCTCTTCCGCTGGTTCCAGGAAGCGTGCGGCCTTTCCGAAACCGACTTCCGGCAAAGCATCTACATGGCCGCCGTCTGCCGCTGCTTTCCTGGGAAGAACCCCAAGGGCGGTGACCGCGTCCCGAGTGAAGAGGAAATCGAGAACTGTTCCAAATGGCTGCGCGCCGAAATGGAAATTCTCCGCCCTGAACTCGTCATCCCCGTGGGCCGGCTCGCCATCGGCCAATTTCTCCCCGCCGACAAACTCGAAAACATCATCGGCCAACAATGGCAAGTTACCTGGAACAACTCCCAATTCACGCTCATTCCCCTGCCTCATCCTTCCGGCGCCTCCACCTGGCACCGCACCGAACCCGGCAAAACCCTGCTCGCAAAAGCCCTTCGACTCATCTGCGAACACCAAGCCTTTGTAGAAGCGGCAAGGGTCGCCCAAAAATCAGACGCCCGGTAGGGGAGTGCTTCCGCCGAGTCCCTGATCTCTCCCACTCAGGCTCCTCAACTCCAGCACATCTTCCACGCCATCCACCTCATCCATGTGCGACCCGATGCGCACAAAGCCCAATGATGCCGCCAGGCTTTGCGATGGAATATTATCCGGCCGAATCGAAAGCACAAAATGACCCACGCCATGAACCTCCTTTGCCCATCGCATCAGCGCCAGCGACGCCTCACGAGCATAGCCTTGGCGACGGAACGTCGGATAAACCTCAAACCCAAACTCAACGGCCCCGGGCGCAAACCCACGCAAATATTCCGGCCCAGGCCGCGTGTGGAATCCAATATGGCCGATCATCATCATCGCATCCTTCCGGAGCACCATTCCTCGCAGTAACCACGGCTGCAACGCAGGATCGACTTCAAGCTGCGAGAGGCGCAACGACATCACATCTGCGCAATCCAGCAAATCCGAAGGCACCGAAAACCCTCCCGCACGCCCTGCCTCTGCAAGGTTCTGTTCCAACCCGGCCCGCAGGAACTCTGGAGTCAAAGGAACCAAATCCAGCCGCTCGGAATGAATCGTCATGCCCTGTTTCATAGTAACCCCCAACGAAAGGTTCATGCCATCTATACTCTCCCTGCGCCGAACCTCAAGAACGAACCGGAGCCCCATCAACACTAGGGCGCACCTCAATTTTTTATGATGGCAAAACAGGTGTCGGCTTCGACCATTCCGCCAGGTTTTGGACTGCGTCCAGTCCTCTGGCGCTTTTGGACGTCTCCTTTCCGCTCAACGCTACCTCGAACCGCAAACCCGGAAACGCCCTTGCATCCTCCATCTTGTATCCATGCCAACGCCCAATCTCTGCGTTCTTTGCGGCGCTGCTTGCGTCTTCGCGTATCAAAAGAGAATGCACCGAACGCGTGAAACTGCTTGAGACTCCCAACACCATCAGATCAGCTAAACGCCTCCGCCTTGTGTCCCATGCCATGCCCTCCATGCCGCTGCCCTCTCCCTATCGTTAGCGTTCACAAAATCAGACTTGACTCTCCCTGTCAGGAAATCAAGATGCCCTTCGGTGAACCCCATTTCCTAAAAACCCAACTAACCTATGAAAAAACTAATCTTCGCCGCGATTCTCACATCGTTGGCGGTCCAGACCCAAGCCAGCACCGTCTTTTTCGACCTGGTCGGAAAAGGTGGCACCGGATTACTCCCGGGCAATCAGAACGGCACCGTCAGCGGCACGCCCGGCAGCGGCGGTGAAGTCGGCGCAGGCATTTCATATGATACCGTCGCCAATTTGCTCACCATGAACGTCGCTTGGGGTTCGGCCAATGGCTTTGCCAATTTGACCGGCAACACCACCGCCGGCCATCTGCACGGTCTGACGGCTTCGGGCGGCACGGCTGCGTATGCCCAGGATGCTGGCGTCAAATACCCCCTCAACACCTTGGCCGGCTGGAACAGCAGCGCGAGCGCCGGCGGCTTCAGTGGCACCATTTCCATTCTCGAAGCCGATGAGCCGGGCCTGCTTAATGGTCAGCTTTACTTTAACGTCCACACCTCCCTGAATGGCGCTGGCGAAATCCGTGGCAACCTGGTTGTGGTTCCCGAGCCCTCCATGGTGAGTCTCATCGTGATTGGCGCGGCCCTGCCTCTGCTTCGTCTGCGCCGCAAGGTCGCTGCTTAACTACTAATCACGAATATCATCTCGATTAGCTGCAGCCTCCCAAGCGGGAGGCTTGCAGTTTATAGGATGTGGTGGCTTGAGCGTAGTGACACCACGGAACCCGTATTGAAACACGCTCCGCATCCCGGCGATACGCCAGCACTCCTCTGCAACCTTTCAATCCAAGTAACGTTCGTGGTATTCCAGACCTGCCTTCTTGAGCAAATCCATCAGTTCCTCTCGAAATGTTTTCTTCCGATGATGCTCCTCCTCCCGAGCAAGGTAATTGTGGAGGACTTCGCGCGCCGTCGAATTAATCGTGAAGGCCGCATAACCTTCCTGCCAGCGGAAGCCTTTTTCCCCAACCTGATCTACGACCCACGACGATGACGCCTTTTTCAGTTCTCGCATAAAGTCATCAAGGCAATGCGAAGGTTTCAGGCTTACGATCAGGTGAACATGGTCTGCAACGCCTCCAACTCCCTGTGAGGTCGCCCCAAGCCCACGTGCAATGCCTGCGAGGTGTTCATGCAATCGTTCGCGCCATGCCACGGCTATTTTCGGCTCCCGATCTTTCGTGGCGATGATCAGGTGATAAAGCAGGCAGGTGGGGGTTGATGACACAGATGATTCTTTGCTGGTGCCCTGCCAGGGCGCAATCCAAAACGCCTTTATTCCGTGGTGTCATTGTCGTGGATCAATCGATTGCTGGATTTATCTGCTGCCCAGCGGACTGCCCTCTTACGGGCGTGTTGCCCAAACAAGGGCCGGTGGTCGAGCGAAGCCCAATCGCTCTATCGCCAAAGATAAAGTCATAGCCGAGGATTTTCAGCGAAGGTTGAAATTTTCAAAAGCCGCTCGGAATGTTTGTACGCAGATTGCTTTGAGTATCTCCAAGTCGCATTCCCCCAGCAAGAAACCATGCCACTGTTTGCGCGGTCTCCGATATGTTCAGCCGAGGCGGCCATTCCGAACTGGGTGAGTGCTTCTCGACGACCGTTTTGTTTTAAAAGAAGGCCGCCGTCCTCGTGCTTATTCGGACGATCCGCCAGCAGCTTCCAGAGGTGCAGCGTGCCCGTCCATAAAGACAACATTCTTCCCGGGTTTGGGCGGACGAGGGTGAGAATCGTCGTAATCGAGAAAGAGCGGAGTCGTTCCCGGAGGAAACGTCACGACGAAGTTCGTAATTCCGGCGGAAGGATTCCCTTGTTCCAATAAAAGGAAAGCGCTGTCTGTTCGGGTTTCATCAATGCTACGTCCGTTCAGCTCGGCATTCCATTCGTAGCTCGAGCTTTCGGCGGTGAATCGACCCTTTTTATCGAGGGGGCATTTGAAGACCGTTGCACTGTTTGTGTTCGTGCCGGCGGTTCTGCCAACGTAACTCGCCAGGACGTCGCAAATACGCGGCAACGGATTTTGGGGATCGATTGGTTGCGTGGGAAGGATCTCGGCGCTCGGCAAGCGTTCCTCGTTATCATCGGAATAAAGACGAGTGGCAATCCCCAGTTGCCGAAGATTGTTCACGCAAGCCGCGTTATAGGCTTGGGCCTTCGATCGGCCCAAAACGGGCAGCAGCAGGGCCGCCAGGATCGCAATGATGGCGATCACCACAAGCAATTCGATGAGAGTAAAGGCGTGGCAAGGATGCGGGGGAGACGAATGGTTGCGCACTCCTGTGCAGCGGTTCGCCTCGATAGGGTATGTTTTCATAAGCATAGTCATTATTGAGTAATCGGTGATCGTCGGGTTTCTCATCCTCCGGGGCCGCGCCCCTTTCTCGCGAACTGGACCCGTTCTTCCGGAGTGAAGTCCGTAAACCGCCGATTCGGTACGGGAGGCGCGAGCCGCGCGGGCGCATTGAGCATCTGGCCGGGCTTGGAGCGGTTGGTTGCACCAGGGGCTGCACGCGTCTGGGAAGCCTTGGCCAAAGAGGCGGGGCTGTTCGAAACAAAATTGGTCCCATCTGGTGTTTCAAAGCCGGCGCTCCTGCTCGATTTGTGGGACGCAGGCGTGCGCCAGGCCGTCCGAGCGAGCCACAATCCACCGGCGGCGAGGAGCGCCGCTATGCCCAGGGACAGATGTTTTGCTTTCATTGTTTTACATGGTGCGCGGGTTTCTGGAAGTTGGCTTTCGATTTGGAACGAAGGCGGGGAATTCTGGTGCGAAGCGCCAGCGAGCTGGGATGAACTGATCCCCAGCCTAGTCGACTACACGCTTGAGATCGCCGTCAGGAGCACACCAACTGCGGCGTCAAACACAGCGCGGCAAAGCCACAGCTCAAAGAGAGCGAGACGGGCAAACGCAATCAGTTAGTGGGAGACTAGGAGTGGCCCACCTCATCCTGGCCTTCTCCCCTTTCGGAACTCATCTTTATACACAAATATAGGCCCTCGGCTGGCGGTTTTCTTGGGCTTAAATTATCTGTGTTATGAAGGCTAGGATTTCACCACCGGAATGGATTCGCAACGAAACTAAAACCGCTGACCTGGG
>JAQGOV010000149.1 GCA_028293425.1 Verrucomicrobiales bacterium | reverse complement strand
TATCAGCATTGGAGGCAGCGGCAACTATGACAACATTGCCTCGATCATTGAGAACCGTGATGGATCCTTTTTTCTCGGCGGCACTTCAGCATCCACGAACCGCGCGTGTTCGGGCTACGGTGGGAATGACTATTGGCTGGTCAAAATTGACTCCGGTGGACACACGCTTTGGGAGCGATGCTACGGTGGAACCTCTGCCGACGGTTTTGGGCAGTTTCTGCCCATGGAGGATGGCGGACTACTGCTCGGCGGCACTTCCAGCTCTGTACCGAGCGGTTCAAAAACCAGTCCCCGCTTTGGATCCGATAACGATTTTTGGCTGGTGCGCGTGGATGCGAACGGAACGGTGCTCTGGGACAAAACGTACGGAGGGACTGGTGAGGATCTTTTCCGCAGCATGATTCGGACTCCTGATGGAGGCATTGCACTGCTGGGAAAGTCGGCCTCAACGCCGAGCGGCAACAAAACCAGCCCGCACTATGGAACCCAGTTCACCTACGATTTGTGGGTCGTACGCCTGGACGCCGCGGGAAATATTGTATGGGACAAGTCCTACGGAGGATCCGGCCAGGAACAGCCTGGAACGATCCAGCTTACGCTGGACAACGGTTTTGTGCTCGCCGGTTCATCGGACTCCTTGGCTTCGAGCACGAAGCTTAGCACCAACTGGGGTGCAGGAGATTACTGGCTATTACGCCTGGATCAAAGCGGCAACACCGTCTGGGAACAAACGATTGGCGGCACCAAGTCAGATGAGTGCAAAGGCGTGATTGTAGCACCGGACGGCGGTTTCCTCCTCGCCGGATATACTCTCTCTGGACAGAACGGCAACAAAACGGTGGGTGATAGTCCCGAAGGTGACCTGTGGCTGGTGAAGACGCAACCGGATGTTGTGCTGCTGAAGCCTCTACCATTGTGGCGGACGAGCTCTGCCTCGGAAGAATTCAAATTCTCCGTAACAGCTCCACCCGGTCTCTACGCGTTGGATTACTCGGAAAACATAATCTCATGGATCCCAATTCAAACCAACCAGCTCCAGACTGGCCCGAGCATTTTCTCCTACCCCTCGGCTCCGGGTTCGTCACAGCGTTTCTACCGCGTTCGTAGTGTGTTCTAGTCAACGGGAGCGTGTGTTCATTTTTGCAGACGGAATCTAATGGGGATATCGACTTGGGAAGCAGCAGGTTTGCCTGCACGTTCTCCAGGCTCGAAATCCCATCTTTTAACCGCGGCGATGGCGGCTTCATCGAGCAGGCTGAAGCCCGAGCTTTTGGCGATTTCCACGCGATCGGCTTTTCCAGAGGCGTTGACGAGCAGGCGCAGTGTGACCAGGCCCTCCAACCCGCGACGCCGCGCGGCCACAGGATACAAGGGCTCTGGGCTGAACTTGGAGCGGGGGCGAGCGTTTATGAATCCACCCGAAGGTCTTAGGTTAACGGAGACTGATTGGGTGGAGCTCTCCGAGGATGGGCTGGCCGCCGATTGCACTCCCTCACTCCCGATCGAGGACGGTTGATTCGGAGCCTGAAGCGCAGGAGTTAAGGGCTGAGATGTGGTCTTCGTGACCAGGAGTTCAGGCGTTGCCAAGGGGAGAGGTAGAATGGCAGCGGGCGCGGGTTCCGGCGTGGCCACAGGCTGCTGTTCGATCGGCGGTGCGGAGGCGGGCAAACTTGCTTTTGCCACCTGGGATTGAACCGGTTTGTCCGGTGTTGGATCGCGAACCGACGGCGCTGCCGCGACAATCACTAAACCTTTTTCCTTAACAGACTCCACTGGGAGGAAATGAATGTTGATGCTATCCCACAAAACGCTTTCCGCAGGCTTTGGAGCGCGTGGGATACAAAGGAACAAAACGGCCGACAGCACGAGGTGCAACAAGATCGACGCGCAAAGCGCGGCCTTGAGGTTTTGCGGTAGAGCGTAGTGATTCATTTCCCAGCGGCCGAATCTGCCAAATTCATCCCAAAACTGCACGCCAAAATTGCGCGTCCTGCGAGCGTTGCGACGTGCAAGGCTGAAAAACGTATAGGAGAGGTTCTAAAATTGTGGTAGCAAGGGCTGGCATAAAAAGCTACCGTCTGCACGACCTAATCATGAGCAGATGAATCCAAGGCGACCCACAGTTGTCATTCTTCTCGGCATCTTTGCCGAGAGCTGCGTGTGCGGCACGATTGCCGCACAGGAACCGGAGATTCCACCGGCGACCTTGCCACAAGTGATCGTGACAGCCACCAACTACTCGAGGCAAGAGTTTCTGCAGGATACTCCCGCTGCCGTCTCGACGATCTCGGGAGCGCACCTAGAGAATGGGACGAGGTTCTCCATCCTCGACTTGCCACGCACCGTTCCCAACTTCGCTCAAAGCCATGCCGGGCTTCGGTCATTCTCTGATAATTACGTGGTCCGTGGGCTGGGCAACACAGAGTTTCTGAGCGATCCCGCCGTGGTGCTGTATGTGGATGACGCGCCGTTTGGGAGCGCGCTTACTTACTCGATGGATCTGCTCGCGATTGATCGCGTTGATGTATACCGGGGCCCACAAGGAAGCCGTTTCGGCAAGAACGCGGAGGCCGGAGTGATTAGCGTCGTTACCCGTCAACCGGGAAATCGTTTGGAGGCCGAAGCGGGTGCAAGCGTGGCCAGTTTCGACACGAAGGAGTATCGGGCCTTGGCGCAAGGCCCCTTGGTGAAGGACAAACTCTATTTCAGCCTGGCCGGCCAATACTCCGTGAGCGAAGGATTCATTCGGAATACATTCCTCCATTCCCACGCTGATGAGCGCGAGGGAATCAACAGCCGCGGCTTCCTGCTTTGGACACCGGTGGAAAATTGGAAAGTGGATTTCACGGCTGCGGCGGACGATTTCCACGACGGGGTTGGCCTTGTGCCGTTAAGCGGCAGCCCGCGCCAAATCAGGAGCGAATTTGACGGCGAAGTGGCCGAATTCGTCAACAGCCAGGTGCTGCGCGTTCAGGGCACGCTGCCGGCCCTGGGCGTTACAAGCATCACTGCGCGCCGGGATTTTCGGCTGGACCCATTGAAATTTGACCCCGATTTTTCTCCACTGACTGGCAACACTGGCATAGTCCGCTACGCGGATGTGCAGTGGAGCGAGGAACTGCGGGTAAAGCCGACCCTGCCCGGAGACCGATGGGATTGGCACGCTGGCTTTTTCTTTTCGACCACCGGCACCCGCACCGAGCGACCCACGGACTTCTTTGTGCCCCCGCTAGCTTTATCGGGCCACAATGATATTGATTCCACGGCGCGTTCAGACACCTACGCCCTGTTTGGGGAGTACACCCGAACGATCGACGAAAAGCTGGATGTGACCCTTGGCTTGCGGCTGGACTATACCGCCAGGGAAATGGACCGGACCCGCAATTCTACTCTGTTTACTCCGCCACCCGTCCACGCCGCCGGCGATTTTTTCAATGCCGCCCCCAAGCTGACGCTTGGTTATCACCTGACCGACGACCTGCTGTTATACGGGAGCACCGGTTTAGGTTTTAAACCGGGTGGATACTCGCCCTATCTGGATCCGCCCGCCTCGCCCAAGTTCGATACGGAAACTGCGTGGGCAAGCGAGATTGGGCTAAAGTCCACCTGGTTGAACGGAAAGCTCAGGGCCAATGTTGCGCTGTTTTACTCCGACGTCACCGACTATCAGGTCGAGCAATTCGCCCCGATCGGCTTTGATTTTACGGTAGCAAACGCCCCGAAGGCGAGGACCATGGGAGGGGAATTGGAATTAACCGCTAGCCCGGCCACCGGGTGGGAGTTCTCCGGCTTCTTCGGCTACACCGATGCGCGGCTGGAAAGGTTCACCGACCCTTTTACTGGAGTGACCGTCCGAGACAAACGCCCGCCGTTCGTGGCCGAGTTCAATGGCGGGGTTTGGGCGCAGTACAAACATTGGAGCGGCTTGTTCGGCCGAGTCGTCTACTCGGCCTTTGGCGATAAATTTTACGATGTGGCTAATACAGCGGCTTTCCAGCAATCTGCCTGCGGTTTGCTCAGCGCGCGCCTCGGTTTCGAGCGCCAGCATTATGGGCTTTATCTTTTTGGCGAGAACCTGACCGATACCGAATATTTCCAAAAGAAAATTCCGCCTCTGAATGCTGGTGCACCGGGCCGGCCCCGAACCTTCGGGGTAATGGTCATGGCGAGGTACTAATCGAGTTAGCGATGATCACCGCCGCGGTGGTGCGGTTCTCGACGCCGAGCTTTCCGAGGATGTTCTCCATGTGCTTCTCCACCGTTCGCGGGCTCACTTTTAGAATGATGGCTATTTCGGGGTTCGATTTGCCGGCCGCCACCCAGCCGGCGATTTCCATTTCTCGAGGCGTCAGTTCGTAGGCACACAATGGCCGACTACTCGCCGCAGTGCGGGCCGCAACCAACTGGGCGTTCCGGTGCGCCTGTTCGAAATGGGGCCGCACGAGATTCATCATCAACCGGTCGCGTTCGTTGAAATCCTGCTCATTCGTGCGCCGGGTTACGTTGAGAGTCGTTAACGTGCGGCCATTGACGAGGCCGAAGGCCATGACATGAAGCGCATCGGCGTGACGATAGAACTCCTCGTAAAGCTCCGAGCTGCGAAAGCCGTTCAGAGTGAAAAAATCGGACATCTTCAAGGTGGTCGGATCTCCGCTGCGCATGGCATACTCGCTGAACGGGTGATTGTAGCCGAAGCGGTTCATCCGCGCGATCAGATCCTGGTTGATTCGATGCGAGGATTCGCTATACCCCACAGTCTTCATCCATTGGGATTGGGCGTCCATTGCCACATCTACAATCCCGAAATAATCCGCAGGAATCATTTTCAAGAAGATGGACGGAAGCGCCTCCCTGAAACTTTCCAGGTCACGATGTTCATAAAGCTGCAGCATGCCGTTTTGCAGCGTCTCAAAATCCAGGTGGGAAAGGCGCATGTTACCTTTTAGGGCCAACGGAGGTAGAATTTGCGATGATGACCGCCGCGGTGGTACGGTTCTCAACTCCCAACTTTTCCAGGATTTTCTCCATGTGCTTCTCCACCGTCCGAGCGCTGATGTTGAGGAGGATGGCTATCTCGGGATTCGTCTTCCCATTCGCCAGCCAAGCCGCGATTTCGATCTCGCGGGGGGTGAGTTCGTAAGCGGCGAGCGGCCGACTGCAGGTACCGGCGCGCTGGGTGTTCAGCCGGGCGTTTCGGTGGGCTTGATCAAAATGAGGCCTGAGCAAATTCGTGATGAAGCGGTCACGCTCCGTAAAGTCACCCCGCGCTGAATGGAAGTTTATCGATGAGCCGGAGTTCGTCGACAAGGCGATTGCAGTGGAGAGCGCACGGCGCACTTGGAAGTGACGATAGACCTCTTGATAGAGCGCCGAGTTTTCGAACTGTGTGAGCGTGAGAAAGTCCGAGAGCTTGAGGGCGGTCGGCACCCCTGTTTGCATGAAATGCGCGGTGAACGGATGCGCGAACACGGCAGCATCGGCACCGTCAAACGCCCGTGTGTCAATCGGGAAGGCCTCAAAATGATCCACTGTTTTCACCTGCTTGGTGCGAAAATTCAGTTGAGCTTCCTGCCAATGGAAATTATCGGCCGGGATGATCTTTAGGAGGATGGCTGGGACGCCTTTTCGAAAGTTCTCCAAATCCCGGTATTCATACAACTCAAGGATAGCGTTTTGCAGCGCATCAAAGTCTTGGTGGGAAAGTTGCATCGGAACTCCTCTTTTTGATCGGCCTACGTAGGTCCACGTATTTCCAGTTTTGCCCCCAACCGCTAATCATTGCGGGAGCATAACCAATTCGTTGGGCTAAGCAAGGCAATTACGTGTGGTTATGCAGGTTGAGAAAATCGAACGCTGGACTTTTTACCAGGGCGCAACGCGCTTTGGGGATTGGGGAACCGGCAGGGCCTGTCGCAGAAGGATCTGCGCAGGTCCTGCCGCCGGTTATTGCACAAAGTGCGTAATAGACTGCGGGATTTACTGTAGCAAGGGGATGACTCAGAGAAACGAGAAACCAACATGAAATAACTCCGCAAGCCATTAGCGATTCTCTTTAGTAACCAACACCCTCAGCACTAAACAAAACAAATACAAAAAGCAAAATCATGAACATATCCGCAAAGAAAAACTCGAACTCACCAGCTATGAGGCTAATGCGCGGCTTAATAGTCACCATTGGCTTGATGCTTACCGTGCTGTCACTTGAAGCGGCGGTTCTGCCCGCCGGCTCCAAACCTTATGGCAAGACTTACGGACAATGGAGCGCTGCCTGGTGGCAGTGGGCACTGTCACAACCAGTTGCCGGACACCCGTTTGTCGACGACCCGAGCTTCAATGTCGCCACCGGGCAATCCGGCTCCGTCTGGTTTCTCGCCACACCATTTGGGACTGTGGAACGGCAGATCAGGGTCCCGGCGGGTAAATCACTGCTGATCGGCATGCTGAACACGGAGGCCTCAGACCTAGAGAGCCTCGGGGCCACGGAAGCCGAGCGGCGGAATACCGCCAACTTCCTGGCCAATCATATTGTGAACTCTTCCTGCACGATTAATGGCGTCGCGATCAGCAATCTCAACTCCTATCGCGTCACCTCTCCGGAGTTCAACTTCGAGGCACCCTCGCCGTGGATCTTTGGCGCGACAGGCGGCGCCGGTGTTACAGTCTCTGATGGGTATTTCGTTATGCTGACGCCAATCTCAGCGGGTTCACTTACGATTCACATCACTGGCGCATTCCACTTCTCTGTCCAGGAAGGGGATCCGTTTGACTTCGATGCCGCAGCCGACGTGACTTACCATGTGACCGCGCATTGAAGGAGCTGATCTTCTCGGCGCTTTCGACTACATGGCATTCATTCCTGCTTTACCCTGCCGCCTAGGCGGCAGGGTCGCCGAGATGCGCGGGCGCTGGCCTTGGCTCGGAATGAATTTATTTCTACCAAGGATGCCCTAAGAACACGATGTGTTTGGGGAGCTCTAGAAATGGCCACTAAGGAATTCTGGTGCTTAGTGTGGTGTCATATCCGGAGGAGTAAGTTTCTGGGCGGCTCAAGTGTTAATACTTCAAGACCTTCGCCAAAAATTGTTTGGTGGTTCCTTGGAGGGGATGTTCGAAAATTTGCGCGACGGGTCCGATCTCTATTAGACGGCCTTCGGCGAGGAAGCCGATTTGGTCGCCGATTTGGCGGGCGAAGCCCATTTGGTGGGTGACGAGGATGAAGTCGCGGCCTTCTTCGCGGAGTTGCTCGATCATTTCCAAAACTTCGGCGGTCATTTCGGGATCGAGGGCTGAGGTGGGTTCGTCAAAGAGGAGCAGGCGAGGTTTGACGGCCACGGCTCGGGCGATGGCGATGCGCTGTCGTTGGCCGCCGGAGAGTTCGGCGGGCTTTTTGTGGCTGTGGTCGGCGAGCTTGAAGCGTTCGAGAAATTCCAGAGCTTGGGCTTTCGCGTTGGCTGGGGTGTAACCGTGAACCTTTTCGAGGGGCAATGTGATGTTCTGGAGGGCGGTGAGGTGAGGGAACAGATTAAAGGCTTGAAAGACGGTTCCAATCGTTCGCCGGTGGAGGATCAGGTTGCTTTCTTCGTATATCACAGGTGAGTCATCTATGGCGACGGTGCCGGCATCCGGGTACTCCAGCCCGGCGATGATGCGGAGGAGGGTGGATTTGCCTCCACCAGAGGGTCCGATCAGAACGAGGGTATGGACTTTTTCAAGGCGGAGAGAGATGTCCTGGAGCACCGGATGGCCGTTGAAGCTCTTGCTTAGTTTTTGCAGCTCCAGTTTCACTTAGGTTTCAAAACGATGTTTCCGTTCGAGTGAGCGGGTCCACATGGAGATGGGGAGCGTTAGGAGGAGGTATCCCACGGCCAAGGGCAAATAACTTTCGAGAGTGCTGTAAGTGTTCGAATTCACTTCGCGTGCGTTCAAGGTGAATTCGTTGATGGCGATGATGGAGAGGAGCGATGAGTCTTTGATTAAGGAAACGAATTGCCCGGCCAGTGGCGGCAGAATATTGCGCAAGGCCTGGGGGAAAATAACGTAATGATACGTTTGAGAGGCGGTGAAACCGATCGCTTTGGCTGATTCGAGTTGGGATTTGCCAATGCCTTCGATGCCACCTCGGATAATTTCTGTGATGTAAGCACCACTAAAAATGGAGAGGGTGAGCACGCCGACTATATATCTATTGCTTACGCCAAAGGCATCCGCAACCACGTAGAAGAAGATCAAAATCTGGACGAGCAGGGGAGTGCCTCGCACGAGTTCGACGTAGAGCTTGCCAAGGTAACGGAGCGGGAGAAAACGCGAACGCTGCGCGAGGGCAAAGCACAAGCCGATGGCAGTGCTGCAGACTAAAGCCGCGATCGAAATCAGCACCGTGTTTATCCAGCCCATCAGAAATTTGTGGCGGTACTGATAAATGGAGTTCCAATTCCAATGATATTTCAATTGGTAAAATGCGAAGGAGAAGACTAACGCCAAGGAGGTAAAAGCCACCGTAAAGCTGACGGCGCGCGCCGTGAAGGACGGCGGCGTGTCGCGCGAATCTGCCGTGAAGATGCGGAAGTGGCCCACATCAGAAGTAGAACGGATAGCCCATCTGCCTGAAAGCTTCTTTTTGTTCTTTCAGATATTTGTCTCCGAGCGCTTCGAAGCCGCCTTTGGCGCGGTAGTCCTTCAGGAACTCATTTACCTTGGCGAGTAATTCAGAATTATCTTTTCGGATTCCAGCGGCCCAGGACTCTTCTTTGAAGGGCTTGAGAATTGGCCGAGTGGTGTCGACGTTTTTCTTCCAGTTCAGGTAGGTGGACATCTGGTCATAGATAAATGCGTCAGCCTTTGCCTGTACCACTTCGAGAACACAGGATGACTCGGTGTCCAAGACGAGCACCTTCGCCTTTTGGAGTGTCTTGGTGGCATAAGCATGCCCCGTGGTTCCTTGTTTGACGGCCACAGTCTTCCCGGGCTGGTCCAGATCGGTGATCGATTGAATGGGCGAGTTCTTCGCGACCAGGAGGCAAAGTCCTGTTTTTAGGTAAGGCTCCGAGAAGTCGATGGATTGAGCTCGCTCTGGGGTCGCGGTCATGGAGGAGATAATCAAATCGATCTTGCCGGTTTTGAGGGCGGGAATGAGGCCGTCAAACGAGGTGTTTTGGATTTCCACTTCTTTGCCGAGGTATTTGCCGAGAGCGTTCGCGAGATCCACACTGACGCCGGTGGGGTGACCCTGTTGGTCGGTCATTTCGAAGGGCGGATAGGCGAGTTCCATGCCGACGATGAGTTTCGTGTGAGGCTGCTGTTGGCAGCCGGTGAGGGAAAGGAGAAAAACGAGGACAGAGAAATAGAGTATCCAGAAACGAGGATGCTTCATGATTTTTTTCGCCAGACGGTGGCTTCGGCGATGCTCCATTGGTATTTGCGGGCGTGTTCGCGAATGAGGAAGGGCAGGTTCTTTCGGCTAAGAAGTTCGAAGCGAGGCAGCAGGATTTCCGACAAAGTGTCGAAGGTGTGAACCTGCTGATTGTTTCGCAGGAAGCCGCCGAGCCAGTGTGCTTTTGGGGTATACTCCGGCAGCCAAGTGTAGGGGGAAGTAATGATGAGTTGCCCGCCGGCTTGGATGCATGGCTCAATTCCAATCAGGCATTGCATGGGGTTCTGCAATCGATCGATCAGGTTGGCCATGAGGACCACATCGAATTGGCCGATGGATGCCGGGATGGTTTGGGCGTCGCCCTGCAAAAAGGTTACCCGCTCGCGTTCAATGTCAGGGGGAAGGGTGGCTGTAGCTTTTCTGGTTAGTTCGCCCTCATCCGCGAACGAAAAAATCATGGTGCCTGCTTCCCTCAACACGGTGGCTACCTCCACGAAGCGTTGTGAAAAATCAATACCCACCACGGTCTCGCAATGACGAGCCAGTTCAAAAGTGGCCCGGCCCACGGCACAGCCCAGGTCCAAGCCGCGAGCCTGTGCGGGCAAGAGATGGATGTCCAAGCATTCAGAAACGCAACGCGCTGGATAATTCAAAGCCGCTTCGGGACCGCCGAAAGGCAGCACGTCGGCTTTGGTTCCATAGTGGAAGAGCAGGTACTCGGAAACGGCTTTTTCTGTTTCGTAAAAATTGGCCATGCGTCATTGATGGGAGGCAGGGTAGTTCGCTTCCCATCGTCTTCAGGTCTCAGGAACATAACAGGTGTGCTGAAAATCGTCGAGCCCGCAGTCTCGGACGGAAATAAAGCTTATGCGATCTCGCGCTGAAGGCTGGATTTTAGCAGCGGACCTGCATAACTTGGCTTGTTGTTTTGATGAATTGTTTGTTGCAGCACCCAGTGACTGGTTTGTTCCTCGCGCCGGATTTTTCCTGGACAAAGGAAGAAGGTAACGCCTGTCGATTCCCATGTTCGGCCTCCGCGCTTCGGTTCTGCGCCACGTATGCCGTAAGTCCCGTTCAAATTCTGATGGAATTCCGGTAAGCCGAAGTGTTGACGGAATAGAGCGGGTTGCCGATGCTGCTTCTTGTGCTTATGCGCTGTAAATTCAACCTGCTTCCCTTGTTAGCTTTTTTCCTCTTTTTCACCGCAACAATCCGGGCCGAGTTCATCTGGATCGAAGGCGAAAAGCCGGATGTGAACAAAATGAATCGGCATCCCTGGTGGTACGATCAGGTGAAAAAAGACCAATTCTCGGGCGGAGATTTCATTTCCAATTTTAACAAGGACAAAGCTGGTGAGGCTGAGTATCGGTTTGTTGCCCCCAAGGATGGCCAATATGAATTCTGGGTCCGAGCTAATCCGCTCCAGACTAAGCTCAGCTATTCGTTGAACGGCAGCGCGGAGGCGGCCATTGACTTGGCTCGCGAAAAACGGGATGAGATCAATGTTGCTGGAGATGGCAAGCCGGACATCCGCTTTCTGGCCTGGAGTAAAGTTGGGACTGTTTCACTGAAATCCGGTCAGAATAAAATCTTATTCCGGATGGCCAGTGCCAACAACAACCATGGCTATCTCGATTGCTTTGTTTTCAGCACGGAACCCATTCTTCCGCGAGGCAGCACGAAGCCAGATGCGGCGGGTGAGGATTCCAAGAAGCTGGCCAACGACAACAAAGGCTGGCTGCCATTTGATCCCAAGCGTGACCCATTTAGATCCGACGCAGCCATGGACCTGCGGTTTCTCAACGAAAAGTTTGCCGGCGAGCATGGATTCATTGCCGTCCGGAATGGCGAGTTTATTCGCTCTGGTGATGGACAGCCGCTTCGGTTCTGGGCCGTCAACGGCCCGCCACACGAGCTAAAGGGTGAAGCGCTGCGCGATTGCGCGCGCATGCTGGCCAAACACGGAGTTAACATGGTGCGGATTCATGGCGGTTATTTCGATTCGAACGGGGAAGTGGACACAGCCAAAATTCAGCACGCTTTCGAGATGGTGGACGCCATGAAGGCGGAGGGCATCTACACGCATTTCTCCACATACTTCCCGCTGTGGCTCACGCCCAAGGCCGACAACGCCTGGCTGCCAGGGTATGACGGCAAAAAGAATCCATTCGCTTCGCTCATGTTTAATCCCGATTTCCAGAAGCAATATCGAAAATGGTGGACGGCCTTACTGACCACACCGAATCCAGCCACGGGCAAACCTCTCACTGAAGAACCGGCTGTTGCCAGCGTGGAGTTGCAGAATGAAGATTCGTTTTTCTTTTGGACGTTCGCGGACAATAACATTCCCGATGCAGAAATGCGCATTCTGGAGAAAATGTATGGAGATTGGCTTGCAGTGAAATACGGTTCGATCGAGGCTGCATTGCAGAAATGGAAGGGCCAGAAGGCAAAACGCGACGTTCCGCAGGAAGGCAGGGTCGGATTCCGTCCGCTCTACAACATGTTCACTGAACGTTCCGTTCGCGATCAGGATACCGCTCAATTCCTGCTGGAAGTGCAGACGAAATTTTACGCTGATACAAAAGCATTCCTTAGGCAACTGGGCCTTAAGGCGCCCGTTACGCCATCGAACTGGACTACGGCGAGTCCTGAATATTTTGGGCCTCTGGAGAAACTCAGCTATACCGCGGGAGACTTCATCGATCGGCACGGTTACTTTGATTGCAATCAGAAGGGGCCCAATTCGGAATGGTCCGTTCGCGATGGACAAACGTGGTCGGACCGTAGCGCTTACCGGTTCGATCCTCCCGCCCCCGGGAAGTCAAAAGAGTTTTTCCACCCGGCCATGGACGTGCATTACAACAACATGCCTTCCATGATCTCCGAGATCACCTGGAACCGTCCGAATCGATTCCGTTCGGAAGCACCCGTTTACCTGGCCGCCTATGGTGCACTGCAGCATAGCGATGGGATTATGCATTTCGCGCTCGATGGAGCGCATTGGTCAGTCAAGCCCGGGTATTGGATGCAACCGTGGACGTTGATGACTCCCGTCATGATGGGGCAATTTCCCGCCGCCGCGCTGATCTTTCGCCAGGGCCTCATCAAGACCGGGGACACCATGGCGGAGGTGGATTTGAATACAAACGACCTGGTTCATTTGAAAGGCACGCCACTGCCGCAAGGCGCAGCGCTCGACGAATTGCGGTTGAAGGATGTGCCCCAAGGAACTGAAATTAAGCCTGGCCAGCACATTAATCCACTCCTTCATTTCGTGGGTCGCACAGATGTAAGGTTTGTTTCCACGCCTGGCACCACTAAGCTAAAGGATGCCAAGCCCTATATCGATACGGCTGCCCAAACCGTTGCGAGCAGCACCGGGGAACTCAAACTGGATTATGGCAAAGGTGTGCTCACCTTGAACTCGCCTACTGCCCAAGGCTTGAGCGGATTAATCTCCACTGTAGGCAAAGCCGAAACCAGAGATCTTACCATCGAATCCAAAATGGAATTGGGCAACATCATTGCCGTGCCCCTGGATGGCCAGCCGATTGCGACTTCCTCGAAGATCCTCCTCCAAGTCATGTCCGAGGAGAAGGAATCGAATCGTGAGGTTGAAAGCGTTTCGGCCAATGTGAACAAGATGACGGCACTGGGCAAAGACCCGTGGCTCTTTAAAGAGTTGCAAGGGACTGTCCGGTTTAAGCGGGCAGATGCCGCGCGATTGAAAGTGATCGCCCTGGATTTGAATGGGTATAAAAAAGCGGACGCAGGGACCGCCGTGGAAATTAGGCTGCAGCCGGATATTGTGTATTATCTGATCACTCAGTAGGAGATGGTTTGGGACCAGCGGGGGAGAAGAACGGAGTTGAGCCTGGAAAGGCGCTGTCGTTCTTCCTTTCGATGCGCGTGACAGTCACTCGTCTGACACAAAACTCCGCTGGGCTGACTACGATTCTGAAATCAGCCCCGGAGTTCTGCGAGTTCTGGAAAGCGGCGTCCCTGATCTCGAAGCTCGCGGTTCGCCACGTTTTTGTGCCGCGCAAACGGCCGGATTGCTGCGTTCGGGTATAAGCCGGCTCACCGCTTTCGCGCATTCCCGTAGCATCGTAGTGAATACTGAAGCTGCCCAAGCTGCCTTCAGAACCATCGAAGTATTCCACATCGATTCGAACATTGGTGATGTCGTTCTCTTTGAAGGTTGGGTCCACAATAAAGTATAAATACGCCGTAGCCCTTTCGGGCATATTCAAGCATCGGCAAGGTGCGCCGTTAATACCCATCAATGTCGTCCGGCCATCCTTTTCCAAATGCAGGTGTTTTAGCCCGCCCTCGTTCGCTTCCTGGGTAAGGTCAATCGTGACGGAATTGGTTTTGGAAAAATCCTTTTTTTGGATCCGGGGCTCGGGTGCTGGTTCCTTCGCGCGGCATACCTTCATTTCAGAAAAGTAAGGGGAGAAGAGCGCCAGTAAGTAAACCATTCTAAGCTGGAACTGGAATCTGCTCTTCATGGTGCTTGAAACCAATTTGCATTATTGAACCCAAACACTGCCGAATAGTAGGTTCATTGCCGGGTTCCGTCACAAGCTTAAAATTACCGGACAAAGAAAGAGGCTGCCGATTTCCACCGGCAGCCTGTCAGGAAAAACTCTCAGTATTGGTATTACAGTGTCTTCTTCAGGAACTTGATTCCCTTCACTGCGATTTCATCGCGAGTTGGTTCGATTCTGCGCCAGATGGCCGCGGCCCGGGCAATTACTTTGACGTCGGTTGTGAAGGACTCAATTACGACGTCGCCTTTGTATTTCACAGACTTTAGAGCGGCCGCAATCTGCTTCCAATCAATGTGATCGCTTCCAGGCGTCCCCCGGTCACTTCCGCAGGCATGGAAATGTCCGAGCAGCTTGCCGGCTTTCTTGATGGCGGCTGCCTGATTCTTTTCCTCAATGTTCATGTGGAAGGTATCCAGGTGCAGCTTCAGAACAGGGCTACCAACATCCTTCACCATCTTGAGGGCCTGATCCACGGTGTTGATAAAATCTGTTTCGAAACGGTTCAGCGGTTCGAGGCAAACCTGGCGGCCTTTCTCCTCGGCGTAGTCGCAGAGTTTGCGCAAGTTGTTGACCACGGCTTTCCACTGTTGCTTGTATTCGTCGGCAGGCACGGCGTCAGCGCGGCCCACGGCGGAATACACGGGCCCAATCAACGAGGGGCAACCCAGCACCACCATCTGGTCGATCAGCTTCATCATGTATTCGAGCCCGGTTTTCTGTTGTTCCGCCGTGCCGCGCAAATCGCGATCGGGGCCCATGCACGCGCAGACGGAACCGCAAGCGAGTCCGTTTTTATCCAGCTCCTTTTTGACGTGAGCGGGATCGATGTGGGAGGGGTCTTCAATCGGAATTTCGACGGTGTCAAAGCCCCATTTCTTAAAGGTTTTAAAAAGCTTCGTGCTCTCGTTGGTGAACGGAGAGGTAAAGAGGAATGTGTTAATGCCAATTCTCATAATTTGGAAAAATGTATTCCAAGGCTAAAAGAACTTCTGGGCGTGTCAAAGACTTTCGGACTTGGCATGGAAGCGGGAAAGGATCTTTTTTGACAAGGGCATGTTTGGCAAGGGCATGGGAAGCTAACGAATCGTAATAAATGAGATTTCGTTGTGGTTCAGGTTTATCCATTGGAGACCCTTTAAACTGGTAGGTTTTGTGAATCGGTGGAGATGCTTCTCGTGAAAAGGGAGACTGTCTGTGAAGGCGGTGAGTCGAAACCCGACATGTGGCGCGTGCTGAGCGATGCTTTGCACTCCAAGGAGTTTACCGTCGCGTACTATTTTCACGTTTTTCAGGACCAGTAATTCGCCTCCAAGGAGGTGGAGCAGAGCTTCCATATATAGTTCTGTTTGGAGAAATCCTCCCCAATCAGCCAGCAGGGTGAGCATCATCTTTTTAGA
>JAQGOV010000087.1 GCA_028293425.1 Verrucomicrobiales bacterium | reverse complement strand
GCTGACCGGGTCTACGCTTAGGCCCAGGTCGCGCACTCCATCGCCGGAGTCATCGATGAACGTGGCGCTGAGGCGGTCCGTAGAGGGATTTTTATTTGTGATGGAGCCTGAGAGCTCCAGCCATATGGAAATTCCATTCGGGTAACCATGAGGGCCGCTGGAGAAAATTCGGACAAGGCGCATCCGATAGCTTCCTGGCAGGACGCGGCGGGCTATGGGATACCACCACGGTTCGGAAGTGAACGAGTTCGTGCCGACTGTGACGCCCACCAGCCGAACAGTCGAACCATCTTGAAAGCTAGCGATGAAGCCGGGTTTGTTGAGGGAATAAAGGCCGAAGCCAAGCGCGGCGACTGCAAGCAGCAACAGCAAGATTCCAACCCATCGTCGCTGAATAATCATGGATGCTCTCATTCACTTCAAGCAGTCAAATTTCAATTAACAACTTCCTTGTTCCGGAGCTGCTGGGCTTTGATTCTGTCCTGGGAGGCACCTTGCTGGTCGCCCTTTCTTTCGAGGGTGACTGCTCGCTCACGGTAAAAATCGTCCCGGCGCGGGCCAAGGGCTACGGCTTCGTTATGGAACTTGAGGGCTTCGTCCAGCTTGCTTTGATTTCGATGAAGAATGGCGAGGCTGTTCAGGGCGTCGGCAAAGGTGGCGTCGCGTTCGAGGCACGCGTTAAAGTCCCGGATGGCTTCATCGTTCTGACCGGCTCGCATATAGGTGAGGCCGCGCTCCCAGTAAAAGGAGACGCGCTCCGGGTCGAGTTCCAAGGCTCGTTTGTGGCTGGCAAGGGCGGCTGGAAAATTGCCGGCGTCTTTCAAGGCCCTGGCTAAGCCGTCGTGGGCTTCGGGTTCATCCGGGTAGAGTTCGACGCATCGTTCGAACGCCTTTATTGCTTTGGGTAGGTCATGGGCGAGCAAAAAGCCCATGGCCTGGGTTTTGTATGTCCTGAAGGGCAATGGGGCTGGCTGGGCCAAGTTCTCGCCGGGCCGCTGCAAAACCCATCGCTGGGCGTCATTACCCCGGGGAACGAACTGCTGCAGCGCGGCACCCCTGCGAGGGTCTTTTAAATCGCGACTGGGGAAAATGGAGGGATCGACGCCGTCGATTACGGTACCCCATTTCGGATTATAAATTTGAACCGGCTGGCCAAAGCGGATTGCCTCAGATTTAATTTGAGCCACTTCCTGGGTCAGTTTGTTTCTTGTTTGGAAAGCAAGAAAGGCGGCGGTCAATGACAGGAGGTTTGTAACCAACAGGACGGCCCAAATTACCTTTGAGATGGCGGGGGACTTGAGGGGTGCAGTGGTGACTTCAGGAGTTTGAGTGGAGAGCATGGCGGTGCAAGGTGTGATCTTCTGGCCTCATGGTAACGGGGGGAAGGCTAGATGTTTGGTCGATGCTTTGGCAAGAGAGAAGGTGGTACCTTTTCTGGGTGCATGGAATGTGTGAGCGGTTACCGTGGGGGACCGGCGGAGCGGTGAACACTACGTACTGTTCGGGGTGATTGCATGTCCTTACGTGATCGGAACAGCAACCTGCTCCAATATCGATTGCTGCTATCCTTGCTGGAATGGATCGATGACCTGAGTGCCGGCCCTGCTAAAATCGCGAACGTTCCGAGTGGCTACGACGAGTTTATGTACAAGAGCTGTTGCGGCGATCAAACTGTCCTTAATCGGCATAGCCTTACCAGCCTGGCGTAAGTCGGCCAGAAGCTTTGCCCAACGCAGGCCGGTGGCAGAATCAAACGGCAGGCAAACTATTCTCGCCACTCCCTGCTCAAACCATTCCTCAAGCCGACGTCGACGCCTTCCCGGTTCCATCAGGTGGATCCCGAAGCGAATTTCTCCCAGAATGATGGGATCCACAACGAGTTCTTGTTCATGCCGCATCAGCCACGCGACTACCTTTGGGTTAGGCGCTGGCCGGGTGGGTTCGCTCAGAACGTTCGCATCTACCAACCATTTCACAATGTATCCGTGGATTCTGATTCGATGGGTTTGTAAAAGCCTTTTTCGGGACAGGCAAGCAACCAATCCACCAATCCAGCGTTGGCTGATGGCTCCTTTCGAATGAGACGATATTCCCCCCGATCGATCCGCTGGACCTCAAATTCCTGCCCTGCTTCGATGTCATCCTGCTCCCGCATTTCGGCTGGCAGAACTATCTGACCTTTGGATGACATTTTCGTTTTCACGTTGAGGTAAGATACTGTCTTACTTTTCTGGGTCAAGATGAACTTTCAGTGGAGAATTGTTACGTGCGTGCATTCCACGACTTGATGGAGCCTCAGTCACATTTTGAGTTGATGAGCATGGGTAGAATCGATGGTTCTTTTCGTCCCTGAATTTTTTCACCGGCTTGAAGTCCATATATCATGTTCCGGACCGCGAATTTTACTGCCTGCTGTTTTCTTTTGTTTTCGTTGATGTGCGAGGCGGCGGCTCCCGTGGAGCCCATCGATCCTAAGGAGGTAGCGATTCGGGACTTCCTGAAGGTTGCGCCGGTCTTTCATCCGTTCGTCTTTGACTCGACGAACTTCCCAGCCGTTTCCTTGGTACCAGACAAAGCGGTTCGTGCTTTCGTGGGGGACTACACGGTTCGGACCACCTTTTATGATCCGAAACTCAACCTTGTGACGGTTCCCAAGAAGCCGGGACCTTATGCTGCGGTGGTTGAGATTCAGGCGAAAAATGGCCGCACCACTCGGAGGCTCGTGACCGTTTATCGGCTGGCTCGACCGATGGCACCTTCTGAAACATTTACGGAGTCAAACTTCAGCCAGCTCGCGAAAGCCAGTGACTTACCTTCTTCGGAATTCGGTCGCCAATTTGGCATTGTCACTAATACGGTGCGTGGGAGGGGATGGTCAGAGGTGGCGACCGATCCTCGGGCCGCCCGGTTGCTCGCGGGGCTAAGCCTTTCGCCGCATGGGGGTTCACCGATTCGCAAGAACAGTGATGCGTTCGCCATGGAGCGCCAGTGGTGGGTGGACTTAAAGCGTCGGCTGGACGGCACTGACCAGATGTTCACTCAAAAGGTCAAAGCTCCGCGACGGTTAGCCGGGAAACCTGCTCCGGTTGTTCGCGAGGGAACCCTCGCCGAAGCGGGTATGAAATCGGACACGGCAACGAAGATCGACGCGGCGCTCCAAGCCTGGGCTGCGGATACCGATCAAGCCTTTGCTGTTTGTGTTGTCAGGCACGGGGTGATTGTGCTCCACCACGCTTATGGGGAGCGCGATGGGCATCCGATGACTTTGACTAACAAGAGTTGGATGGCCAGCGTGACCAAGACCATGTCGGCCTGCCAGATGATGGTGCTCGTGGATCAAGGATTGGCTCGCCTGGATGATCCAATTGAGAAATATCTTCCGGCCTTGCGCGGTGTTGAAGTGGGGAAGCCCATAACTCTTCGGCATCTTTATACGCACACCAGCGGTTTGGATAAATGGCCGGCGTGGAGCGATGAGTCCGCCGATGTGGAAAATCAATTAGCCGATTGTTACCCTTTCGTGCAGGTTGGCCAGGTCTGGGCCTATAATGGACAGGGCTACACGACAGGTGGGAAAATTATCGAATCGATCAGCGGGGAAGCGATGCCACTGTTTTACCTGAAACATTTTCTTGAGCCACTGGGCTGTTCCAACACGGACGTAATCGCCACGCATGCTGACGCCATGACGACGCCTCTGGATATGGCGCGCTTTGGACAAATGCTTTTGAACCGCGGATCCTACGGAAGGATCCAATTCTTCCGTCCTGAAACCTTTGAGCAAATGCTTCCCAAAAAGCTGACGGATGTCCTCGGACCAGATGTTGCCAAAACCTTTGGCATTGGATTGGATGGCCAGCCTGGGTCCGGCAAATTCGGTCATGGCACTGCTTCAGCGGCGACCTTCAGTATCGATACGAAACAGGATTTGGTAGTGATCATGTGCCGCAATTCGATTGGTAAAAATTACGACAAATACAATGGCAAGTTCTGGAAGGCGATTCAGGATGGAATGGAGAAATAGACAGGGTGTCGCGATCAGGAAAGGGAAAGATTAGGATTAGGGAGGAAATTAGGTTCTGCGTGCGATAATGGTTATCCCCGGAAACTCGCGAGCAGTTCCTGCTGAGTCACTGTCGCCGTTCCTACCTTGCCGACAACCACACCCGCGGCGTGGTTGGAGAGAATGGCGGCTTCAATTGGTGACGCGCCAGCGGTGATGGCCATGGTGAAGCTTGCGATGACAGTATCTCCGGCTCCTGAGACGTCAAACACCTCCTGGGCAACTGTGGGGATATGGAAGGGCTTTTGGTTCCGCTGGCAAAGAAGCATTCCTAAATCTCCGAGCGTAATTAGCAGCAGGGCTGGCCCCAGCTCCTGCAAAAGCTTCTCGGCTACCTGCATGAGATTTCGATCCTCCAAGGGATTTGCATTTCGGGTTTGATCTAAAATATCCGCCAGTTCGAACGCTTCCTTGCGATTTGGTGTGATGAGGGAAAGCCCACTTAGATTCAGGTGGTGCACCGGCTTTGGGTCCAGGCTCAGCCAGACGCCCCGCGCATGGCAAAAATGCCGAATGCCATCAAGCAACGCCTGCGTTACAACGCCTTTGCCGTAGTCACCGACGATCACGGCATCCGCTCCGAGGATCGCCGGCTCCAGCGCCGCGAGCAATTGGCGGGTTGTGGGGCCATCGGATTCGATCTTGCTTTCGCGATCGACCCGCACCACCTGCTGCTGATGTGCCACAATGCGGGTTTTGATGCTGGTATGGCGAGCGGCGTGCGTCACTAATCCCTGGCAGCCGATGTGTTGTTCGGCCAGAAGGTCCTTCAGCTTCTTCGCAGCGTCATCGCGGCCAATCAGTCCGAACAATTCTGCTGAAACTTCCAATGCTGCCAGATTGCGTGCGACGTTGGCGGCTCCGCCGGGCATGTAGTTTTCCCGAACGAACTCGACCACAGGCACGGGTGCTTCGGGCGAAATTCGCGAGACATTTCCCCAAATGAACTGGTCGAGCATCACATCGCCGACGACCAAGACGCGTTGTTTTCGCGAATTGGTGAGCAATTGACGAACCCGAGACGGCTGCAGCCGGTTTTGCTTCATGCTTTTCACGCCCATATGGATATTAATTTCCCAAAAACCCGGTCAAAGGACTGGTCGCCTGCGCGGTGCTTGACGTTTCACCCAAACCGATTTCATACGCGGCTCGTCCGGCTTCCACGGCCATCTTGAACGCAATGGCCATGCGGTTCGGATCCGCCGCGATCGCGATGGCGGTATTCACGAGGGCTGCGTCAGCGCCAAGTTCCATGGCTTCGGCGGCATGACTGGGTGCACCCAGTCCGGCGTCTACGACCACCGGCACTGTTGCTTGTTCGATGATGATCCGGATTTGGTCCCGGGTTTGCATCCCGCGGTTGGAGCCGATGGGGGCGCCGAGTGGCATGACGGTGGCTGTGCCAATTTCCTGTAATCGCTTCGCGAGCACAGGGTCAGCGTTGATATAAGGCAGCACCACAAAACCTTCTTTTACGAGAATCTCCGCCGCTTTGAACGTCTCGATTGGGTCGGGCAGGAGGTAACGGGGATCGGGATGAATTTCCAGCTTTACCCATTTCGGAAGGCCGGCTGCCGCGGCCAACCGTGCAAGGCGCACGGCCTCTTCGGCGTTCATGGCTCCGCTAGTATTCGGCAAGACCAGGTAGCGCTTTGGATCGATAAATTCGAGAATGTTTGCGAAAGGATCTTTCTTCCCGCTCAGGTCAGCCCGACGCAAGGCTACGGTGACAATTTCTGTTCCGCTGGCCGCCAATGCATCCCGCATGGATTCGGGGGAAGAAAATTTTCCGGTCCCAACAAATAATCGGGACCTGAATTCTCTTCCAGCAATGACCAATGACCGCGCAACTTGCATCCATTGAGCATAGGAGAGCCAAATGGGAGTGTCGAGCGGTGAGGTGAAATTTGGGACCTGACAATTCCCTCCCTTTCATCTAATATTCCTTGATGAGTTTTGAACAATTGCTTGAAGAACTTCCCGCCCTGAGCTTTGAGCAACGCCAGGTTCTTATCCGTCGGGCAATCGAAATCGATGAACCCATTTTATCGCCGGAGGATGAAGCGGAAATCGAAAAGCGTCTTGCCGCTCATCTTGAAAATCCTTCCTCAGCAGTGCCAGCGGAGAAAATGCTTGAAAGACTTAGAGCCCGCTTTTCCAAATGAGTTGGCGTCTAGTCGTCCGACCTGATGTCGAGGAGGACATCGCGGAAGCTGTTTTCTGGTACGAGGAGCATCAACCAGGTTTGGGAGCCGAGTTCGTAGAGGAGATTTCCAAACTTTGGACAATGATAGCCGCCAACCCATTCCTCAGGTCTCGCAAACACCCACGCAAAAATGTGCGTTGGCGTTATCCCGAGCGATTTCCGTACAGGATTGTCTTTGAGGTTTTTGAATCAACACATACGGTGGTTGTAATCGCTATCATCCATGCTGCTCGGCATGACCGGCATGGCAAAAGGGGCTTTAGAAGGCTCAACCCGTTAAGCCGGTTAGAATCCTTGGGTTTGCATTCTCCTAACCGGTTTTTTAGCATGCCTGCACATTCATGAAGGCCCAGCTTTGCTTGCTCCTGCTTTTGTCCCTTTCTGGACTCCAGGCAGCCGAGCCGCGTCGAAACGACGGTCAAACCTGGCCAACTCTTCACGGTGATTTGCAGCGCTCGGGTTTTTACCCGAGCTTTCCGGCCGGGCAACTCAAGCTGGCATGGCGGAAAGAACTTTGGCGTGAACTCACCGGCCCGCGCGCGGAGGTGATTGTCGGGACAGGCCTCGCTTTCATGGGCACCTATGCTGGGAACTTGTATGCCTGGGATGCTCTGACGGGTGAACAAAGATGGGTCTATAAAACCGGCGGGCCGATCGCCCATTCTCCTTCTTATCAGGATGGTAAGATTTACGTCACGTCAATGGACGGAAAGCTTTACGCGCTGGATGCTACCACCGGCAAAGTCGAGTGGTACTTCGAAGCGGAGGAGGGGAGCGTGGTTTCTCCGGTGGTTCATCAAGGCATGGTCATGTTTGGGGCAAGAGATGGTGTTTTCTACGCGGTGCAACAGGCTACCGGTTCACTCGTTTGGAATTTCCAGACCGGCGATCGGATCCTGAGTTCAGCATCCGTTAGCGAAGATGGGGAGAGGGTGCTCTTCGCATCGGAAGACATGCATGTTTATTGTCTGAAGGTGGCCGATGGGAGCCTCATCTGGAAGTCCCACAAATTGGCTGGGCTGAGTGTCCGCGATTACGCTCCGGTCATTTGCCAGGGACTCGTTTTCATCACGACAAACCCGGTGAAGGATTTTCACACCATCCTTGGCGAGAATGAGAACATGTTGCTGCAGCGGACCGGCTTTTCAGGCAAAGACAAACGCTACATTCCGGGCAGCAACGCGGATGTTGAAGCCGAGCAGGACTTCATCGTGGATTTCCTCAAGAAGCATCCCGAGGAACAGGTTTTCAATGCGTTTCGACTATCGGATGGCCAAGAGCCATGGGTCGCGCCCGTGCTTTACACAGGCGGCCTGCACAACCCCCTTGCTCCTCCTTGCTACAATCCAGAGACCGGGGATGTTTTTACACTCGTGCGGTCGGCGTATGGGGTGTGGGACGGTGGAGGAGAAGTGCGTTCCTTTACCGGGTTCGGGAAACTCAGCCTGAAAACGGGGCGAGTTCAACTCCTGGAACACGGTTATAAATCCAAAGAGCCTGGCCGGCCGGCGGGGGCAAAGGATACGCCCTGGGGCAGCTTCAATTACATCGGCGACGAAACGCAGGTTCTCTCATGCTCACCCGAGTTCCTTTTCAGCAACCATCAAGGTTTTCTGGGCTCAATGAACTTAAAGACTGGATTACTGTCGAATCAATTTGGCAAACGCGACAGCTACGGAGGCTTCTACGGCCCCGCTGCGTTTGGGCGGGAAAATAATGGCGGCTACCAAAAAGCCGCTGCCGCGGGTCAGCCGTTTGGCCTCGTCAATGAATGGCATGGTCCTGCCCGGGCCATTGTTTCCGT
>JAQGOV010000017.1 GCA_028293425.1 Verrucomicrobiales bacterium | reverse complement strand
AAAGCCAATCTTGTAGGTGGCCGCGAAGTCGAAGGGAGGCGGGTGGAGTTCCAAAACGACAGTTTCGGTGGGCTCAGGAAGATTGTCGTCGAGCGGCGTAATGGTAATGCGAGCTGACCGTTCACCGGCTGGGATGGTGACGCTTCCCGAAATTTCCTTGTAGTCCACCCCGTTGGATGCGGAGCCGGAAACGGAATAATAAACGATGATGGTTGTGTTGGTATTCCCGAACCGGGTCACCACGAAAGTGGCGGTGTTCGGATCGGCGGCATTGGTGCCTTCGGCAGCGTAAGCATCACGCGCATAAATCGTGACGACCGCCAACCCGTTGGTTTCGGGAGGCGGAGGGACGTTTGTGCCAGTAACCGTAATGTGAACAGGAATTGAAACGCTGGAGGCACCCTGGTCATCCGTGGCTTTTGCGGTCAGCTCGTAAGTGCCGACGGAAACATTGGACCAGACAAATCCATACACCAGATTGGGTCCCAAAACGGCAAGCTGGTTTGAGGAGAGATCGGTTTGGCCGATTTGGTTGGTGCCGGAATAAAAGGCAACTGATTTGACGAAGCCATCCGCATCCCCGGCGCTGGCCTGGATGAAGATATTCGCGGGAGCGTGGAACTCGGCTCCGTTCGGTGGTGAAATGAGTTTCACGAAAGGCGGCCTGTTCGTTGGAGGAGGCAGATCATCGTCATGGATGATAGCCAGCGCGTGGGAAGGCACTCCTGCACCGTAACAGCCCTGGGGCGGTGGGATAACCGCTGCGCAAGGAGGCAATATGAGGCTGATCTCAACCGATTCATCGCCCTCGGGCAGAAGGTCGTCAATTGGCGAGACATACACCGTGGCGGACAGTTCACCAGCAGGAATTGTGATCGAGCCAGGCAATTTTTCGTAATCCACGCCATTCTGCGCGGTACCACCGAGCCGGTAATAAACAGTCAGCGGAAAACCGGTGTCGCCCGTTCGTGTAAAGGTGAACACGGCAGGGTCATAAAGCTGAGGCCGTCCCTGACCTGGTGGGACCGGCGGGATCTCTCGAGCATCCGGATCGGTCGCGACAATGGTTACAAGCGGTGGCGCGACGTTGGTAATTTCATTGCGTACGATGATGGAAACGAGCGGGGACTCGCCTCTTGCACCCTTGTCGTCTGTCGCGATCGCTCTCAAGCCATAGAAACCTGAAGGCACATTTGTCCAAAAAACATGCCATGGATTGACGGGGGACATCGCAAGCGGATTGTTCGTAACCACGCCGAGGCTGTTGCTGCCGGCGAAGAATTCAACGGTTTGGACCGTGCCGTCCAAATCACTGGCTTCGGCGAAGATAGAAATATCGGCTGGCGGGAGGAAAACAGAGTGGTTCGTGGGATTGACGATCCTAACTATTGGTGGATGATTTGTTTCGATTGGAGCGTCATTGTCATGGATGACGACAACCGCTTCGGCCGGCGTGCCGATTTTGTAAAACGAGCCCGCATTTGCCAGAGGCGATTGGGCAAGGTGTAGAACGACTGTTTCATTCGTTTCGACCAGGATGTCATCCACGGGAGAAACCTCTAACCGAACGCCTCTAGCCCCCGCAGGAATGAGAATCGAATTCCCGAGGTCTTTATAATCGACTCCGCTTTGAGCCGTTCCTGAAGCAGCAAAATACACAAGCAGAGACGCGTTAGTGTCGCCGGTTCGGCTGATTGTGAACACACCGGAATCGGCGCCCTCAGTGGCGCTATTGTCCGAAGCGATTACGGTAACAACGGGACCATTGGTGTCCGGGAGGATTTGAGCTTTCAGGTCGGTTGCGACTGCGAGGGTGAAAGTGAAGGTGAACGCAGCCAGCATCACGGAAAAAGATGTTCTGAATGCACGCATAATAAGCCTATTTAAGCGGTCTGACGCGCACAGCCGCGGGTCGTTTTATTGAACTCCAGTAATAGCAGCGTTTACGGCACGGTGCAATGGCTATTTTCAACGTGGCGATGGACTTGAAAGAGCAACGCTACCTTCTCCGAATCCATACAGTTGCTCGCTGGTACGGATGAAAATGTTGTTCTCCACAATGGCGGGGGTGGCCATGACATCTTCCTTAAGGTCATTGCGGGCTATAACATTCAGGTAATCAGCGGCTTCAAGAACCGTCACCATGCCCTTTTGTGAAACGGCGTAGACCCGGCCGTCCGCAGCGACGGCTGAAGCGTAGTAATCACCGGGGGCACCGAGGCGCTCGTCCTGGTAAAGCACCTTGCCGGTTTTGGCTTCATAGCAGGAGGCGAGGCCGCCATTCTTTATGGTGTGAAGGCGGCCTTTATAAAAGAGGGGCGATGAAACGTACGGGAGGCTGCGCGTTTGTTTCCAGGCCAAGTGGGTTTTAGTGATGTCGCCATGGCCGCCGGGGCGAATGGCGATGACTGCGTTTTCCGCTTTTGCAAAAGCTTCCGCCATGCCGTTCCATTCCTCTTCCGTGACCATCTTGTCCTTGTTGACGTCGATCTGAGTAAAGCGTTCACGAACCGGACCCTTTGGAATTTCATCGATGGTGAACTTGCCGTCCTTATTTTGATCATACTCCGCAACGACCTCGCTGAAGCGCGGCATGGTAATTCGTTCGCCTTCATCACCGCCAACATTCCAACTGGCGGAAAAAAGCATGCCATCGCCTGCGACGGGCGAGCTGCAGGCCACACGGGAGGTGCCGCGATAGGTCCAGCGCTCATTGCCGTCAGCCAAGTCGTAGGATTTCAACCAGAGCGATCCAGGAACGACCAATTCCTCCAAGCCGTCATGCCGCCAAACGAGTGGTGTGGCAAAACCGCGGCGGAACTCGCCACGATCCTTTTTCCAAATCTCCTGACCGGTCTTTTTGTTCAGGGCAACCAGAAAAGAGTTCACATCCTGGTCACAATTCAGAATCAGGCGATCTCCCGCCAATATGGGTGAACTGCTCGAGCCGAATTCGACAACGGGAATCGGGATAGGTTTGCGCCAAAGTTCCTTGCCCTCGAAATCATAGCAGAGCAGCCCGAAGGAGCCGAAGTAGACATATACGCGTTCGCCATCCGTTGCGGGTGTCGGACATGCCGGGCTGCCGATGCGGTGGGAGGGCTCAATCTCGGATGCAGGAGCTTCCTTCCGCCAAAGGATTTTGCCGGTGGCCCGCTCCAGGCACAAAGTCTGGAGCTTCGGCTTACCATACCCCGTAATGAAAATACGGTCACCCCAGATACAGGGGGAGGAATTTCCCGAAGGGAGGCTCGTTTTCCAGAGCACGTTGGAGGAAGGGCCAAAATGAACAGGCGGCCTGCCCTCATTGGCAACGGATAAACCGCCAGGTCCTCGGAATTGGGGCCAAACCGGCGCTGCAA
>JAQGOV010000002.1 GCA_028293425.1 Verrucomicrobiales bacterium | reverse complement strand
ACCCTACAATTCACAAGTGAACGCCAAAGCTTCCGTGGAAAGTTCCAAGGCTTACCTGGCTATGGTTAGCCTGACCGCGCCGGAGAGCATGGGTTTCATGAAAGGCGCTTCGCTATCGGCCGGTTATACAGTCGGTCCCGCCAATGGAGGCAATTCCGGGCGGGTGAACCAGATGTATGTCGGAGGCACGATTCCGACACCACTCAAGGAACTGTCGCTCGGCATCGCATACGATTACTCTGCGAACATTGTCGGGCAGGGCACCTATGCCAATGCAACGGCGCTTTACGTAATCTATCAGGCCACGGAAAAGTTGAAGTTTAATACACGTTTTGATTACGCCAGTGGAACAGAGGGTGCCTTTGGGTATACGGCAGTGACTTCCAGCCACCCGCGAAACGAGCTCTTCTCAGCAACGTTGACCACGGATTATTCATTGTGGAAAAACGTGCTGAGCCGGGCTGAGCTTCGCTGGGATCATTCTTTGACCGGGGACAGGATTTACGGGGGCACCGTTGCGGGCGCTCCCGACAAACGAAATGCTCTCTCTTTGACGGGTAACCTCGTTTACCTGTTCTAACCAGAAGTTTAGATCCCCGCTCGGAACGAGGGAGGCGGGCGGGGATTTTCGGTTTGGAAGCGAAATGGCTTTTGAGGGAGCGACGTGAATGGGGCGTCTTCATTCCGCCCAGCATTTTAGTAATCGCCTTGCCTCGCAAAGCTTCACCCTTCTGCGACAAGCCTCTGCGAGAACCTCAAAAGCCATTTGCTTTCATAAGCATGGAGAATCGGAGTGCAAAGGCAATATGAAAACAGTCCCGGACGTGGCTGGTATTTCTACTTCTTTTCTTTACCAAAAGCCCAGAGGTGCCCGGATGTTCTGAAGTATAGCGCATTCTCAGCGATAGCGGGCGTAGTGATGCAGCGTTCACCTAAATCCGCTTTGCCCAGCACCTCTGCTTTTTCTCCCGCAGAAAAAATGGTCACCTTTCCGGTGGCTGAAACAATGTAGATTCGGCCATCCGCCGCCACAGGAGATGAATAATACGTACCCGTTGAGCCAATGCGTTCCTGCTCGTAATGAGGCTTGCCGGTCTTAGCATCAAAGCATGAGGCCATGCCGCCGTCCTTAACTATATAAAGCAACCCCTTGTAGAACAGAGGCGAGGGGACGTAGGGGAGGCCACGTGTTTGTTTCCAGAGCACCTTGGGAGCCCCGGCTTTCATGTCCACCGCCATCAAGGCATTATCCCCTTGGCTCATTGTTTTCGAACGGGTGTCCCACTCCTCCTGGACGATTTTCCCATCCCCATTCATATCAAACAAAGTAAAAAGCAAGGCCAGCATCTGGTTGTCTGCTATTTCCGGCTTTTGGAGCGCACCATCCTTGTTCCGGTCGGCCTTCTCAACCAAGTCGGAGAAGGAAGGCATCCTAGTTTCTTTTGCACCGGGAGACCAGCCGGCAAAGAAGAGCAGGCCATCACCGAGCACGGGAGTGGTGCAAGTGGCGTTTGGCAGGCCTTGCACTTGCCACGATCCCTGGCCGGTCTTTAGGTCATAAGCCTGCATGCGTTGGGAGCTCGCCACTACCACTTCCGCTTTGCCATCGTGCTGCCAAATGACCGGGGTTGAATAGCTGGACAATGCTTGTGGACGTTCCTGTTTCCAGAGCAGCTTCCCGGTTTTGGCATTCACAGCCATGATGCTTGAGCCGGCCAGCATGTCGCGGTTCAGGACGACCGCGCCTCGATAAATGATCGGGGATGTGCCGGTTCCGAAATCTCCGACATGGGTGGCTGGTGGCATCGGAACATGCCAGAGTTCCTTTCCATTCAGGTCATAAGCCAGCAGGCCGCAGGAACCGAAGTAGACGTAAACTCGATTTCCATCCGTGGCAGGAGTGGATGCCGCCGGGCTGCCTTCGGTAGGATGAAATGCTTCCAACTTTTCCGCCGGAGCCAGCTTTTTCCAAAGCACCTTCCCATCGCGGCGATCGAGGCAAATGGTTTCCAGTTTGCCTCCTTCCAATGCAGTGAGAAAAAGCCGGTTGCCCCAAATGGAGGGCGAGGAAGCCCCAGGCGGAACGGAAACCTGGAAGAGCATGTTTGTGGTTGGACCAAACACCGCCGGTGGTTTGTCTTTTTCAGCTACGCCAGCCCCATTTGGACCTCGAAATTGGGGCCAAGCGGGAGCAGCAAATACGGGTGAGGTGCTCAGGCAAAAAGCCAAGCAGAAGAAGGATGTAGCTCCCATGTAGGAAAAGGTTTTTGACATAAAAGGGGGTAATCAAGAGAAACAACTTATTTGGAGGATTCTGACGCCTGCTTGGAGAGGCGCAAGTCAAAATCGAGGAGAGAGCAGGGCCAGAATGGGGATACACCCCTTTGTGCCGGGCGCACGTTTTAGCGTGCGGGACCCAGTCAGATTTGGGTAATCTTGGAGCGAACGTTTGCAAATGGATCCTGCAATAAAACATAACCGCGCCGCCTGGGATGAGCGGGTGCGCCAGCGCAAGCCACACACGGGACCCGCAACCGACAAGGATTTTGAGAATCCACGGGCGGTGGTGGATCAATGTGGGTGGTTGGAAGGCTCGCTGGAGGGGAAGAGAGTGCTTTGCCTGGCAGCGGGAGGCGGCAAGCAGAGCGTGCTGTTTGCAGCGCTGGGAGCGGTGGTGACGGTGGTGGATATCAGTCCCGAGATGCTGGCGATGGACAAAAGGGTGGCGGCGGAGAGGAAGTTGAAGGTGCAGACAGTGGAGACTTCAATGGAAGCCTTGCCCATGCTTGGAGATGGCACGTTCGATCTGATCATTCAGCCCGTGAGCACCAGTTACGTGCCCGATGTGCTAGCGGTTTATCGTGAGGTGGCGCGAGTTGCGGCGAGCGGAGCGCTTTATATTAGCCAGCACAAACAGCCGGCGTGTTTGCAGGCAGAATCTTTTCCCGCAGGGAAAGGCTACATGATGGCCGAGCCTTATCAGCGTTCGGGGCCTTTGCCGCCCGTCGTGGAAGGTTCCCGTCATCGCGAGGCAGGCACGATAGAATTCTTGCATCGCTGGGAGGATTTGGTGGGTGGAATGTGCCGGTGCGGGTTTGTGATTGAGGATTTATTGGAGCCGCGGGTGGGGAATGTTCAGGCCGGACCGGGAACATTTGAGCATCGGAGCGCTTTTCTGCCGCCGTTTGTGACCATCAAGGCGAGGCGGAAGGAGAAGGAGGCGAAGGCGCGTCTGGCTCTTTGGGTTCCGGCGTAGCCATTTTTGACAGCGCTGGGTTTTTCCGATAGTTAAGTAGTGCGGTAATTCGGACCTTATTTCGAGATAAGTCCGGTTGCTGAATCCCGAATGAAATTGATCATCCAACTGTTTTTCTTCTGCCTGGTATGGCCGTCGGGCACCCAGGCAGCGGGAAATTACGCGCCTGCATCTTCCACTTACCAGGTATCCTACGTGGACGCGGAGTGGAATGACACGAAGCGAGCGCGCATGGTGCCGGTAAGGATTTATTATCCGGCTGCGAAGCAAGGGCCTCTTCCGGTGGTGATTTTCTCGCATGGGTTGGGAGGAGATCGGAACGGTTACAGTTACCTGGGCCAATATTGGGCAAGCTGCGGATATGTTTCGGTGCATCTGCAGCATTCGGGCACAGATAGCGCCATCTGGCAGAACGCGGGAAACATTATCGAGATGGCTTTGGCGACCAAAAAGGCAGTCACGGACCTGCGCAATGCGATTAACCGTCCGCTGGACGTGTCGTTTGCCATTGACCGGTTGACGCAACTGAATGGGAATCCAAAAGCACTCCTTCATCGAAAAATTGATATCAACCAGATCGCGGTCGCTGGGCATTCGTTTGGAGGTTTCACGAGCTTGGCGGTGGCCGGACAATTGTTCATCATGCCGAATGGAAAGGAGACGGTGTTTCGGGACGCACGCGTGAAGGCGGTTATTGAAATGAGCGCGCCGAAGTCGTTTAACGACGAGCAACTCGACCGGGTTTATGGCCAGATCACAATCCCAACCTTTCATATGACCGGAACGCGGGACGACAGCCCGGTGGGCGAAACGCTCGCGAGTGAGCGTCGGTTGTCGTTCGACCACATGATCCACGCGGAAGAGTATCTGATGATATTTCAAGGCGGAGACCACATGGTATTCTCCGGACGCTGGGGTAAGGATGATCCGAAGGACCAGGCTTTTCAACGATATGTCTGCCGGGGCTCGACCGCTTTTCTGGATGCGTACCTGAAAGGGAACACCAAGGCCAAGGCTTGGCTGGGGGGCGGAGCATTTGAAAAGGAGCTCGGACGACTGGGGACGCTCGAAAAGAAAATGCCAAACCATTTGACCTCCCCTTAAGCGGTTGGTCCTCAAACATAAAAATTCTACCGGAGCTACTTGCCCTATCGGCAACGCGGATTACTGTTCCGTGTATATGGCGACGCGAGAAAATAGAGAAGCGACTGCTCGTGTTTCGGAGGAGAAAAATAAGCACTTGGCCACCAGAGCGTCCGAGTTGGCTTTAAATCATGGGCGTCCGGCTGATGCGGTCACGGATGCAGATTTAATTTGGGCGAAGCGGGAACTCAAGCCACTGGAAATATCTTCTCCAAAAGTAAAGGGCGGGAGTGGTATCTAACACCTTCTAATCCTTAAAGCCCGTTAATGCGATTGCATGCGGGGGCCATGCTCTGTACTAATGGAGGATGGCAACACGGAATAAACGGAAACAGCCTGTCGGCCAACCGGTTTCGGTGGTGACAGGCGGGGCTGGTTTCCTTGGATCGCACCTGACGGATTTGCTTTTGCAGCGCGGACACCGGGTGATCGCGATTGATAACTTTGTCACGGGGTCGGTGGAAAATATCGACCACCTGGCGGGCAATCCCAACTTCAAGTTCATCCAGCAGGATGTCACTGAGTTCATTTTTCTTCATGAGCCAGTGAATTACGTGTGGCATTTCGCTTCACCGGCCAGCCCCATTGATTACCTGGAGCTTCCGATCCAGACATTGAAGGTTGGGTCATTGGGAACCCACAAAGCGCTGGGCTTAGCTCGCACCAAAGGAGCGAGATTCCTATTGGCTTCGACTTCTGAGATTTATGGAGATCCTCTCATGCACCCACAAACGGAGGAATATTGGGGCAACGTCAATACGATCGGGCCCCGCGGGTGTTACGACGAATCCAAACGTTTTGCCGAAGCGCTGGCCATGGCTTATCACCGGGAGCATGGGATTGAGACGCGGATCGTCCGTATTTTCAACACCTACGGCCCGAGAATGAGGCTGAAGGATGGGCGGGTGGTTCCAGCATTTGTGAGCCAGGCACTTAAGAATAAGCCGATCACGGTCTTCGGAACGGGGCAGCAAACCCGAAGCTTCTGTTTTTGTTCGGACCTGATCGAAGGCATTTACCGGCTGATGATGAGTTCCCACTCGGAGCCCGTGAATATTGGAAACCCGCAGGAAATGACCATGTTGCAGTTTGCGGAAGAGATCATCCGGGCCACAGGCTCAAAAAGCAAAATTGTGCACAAACCGCTGCCGCAGGATGACCCCAAGCAGAGGCGTCCGGATATCACACGAGCGCGGAGTTGGTTGAAATGGGATCCAAAAGTTTCTTTGGGGGAGGGTTTGGAAAAGACGATCGCCTATTTTCGCCAGAAAATTTAAGAATGGAAATAGCCTAAAATGCGCAAAAGAAAGCGATCTGGAGGGAAAGGGTCCAGAAAGACCCTTTTTTGTGTTTGACCACTCCATCTATTCCTAGTACCCAGCACAGACTCCGCACGAACCGATGAGGCCAGGCGGCGCATTATGAGACACAGCTTCAACAAGAAGCAGTTTAAATGTTAAATTCGAAGTCATTTTTGGCAGTGGATTTTGGGGCAGCGAACCTGAAGCTGGCTGAGTTTGAGATCAACGAAGCCGGTGGACTGCTTTTGAAGCAATATGGCCTCCGGTCAATGGGCCAGGAAGGAGCGCAAGAAGCCACGCGCGAGAGCGCAGTGTTAAGCGCTTTGCAAGGCATGCTGGCCGAACATTCTTATGGTTCGAAGAGCGTTAACATCTGCGCTCCAGGATTTCATACATTTTCGAAGTTCGTGAAGCTGCCGCCGGTGGACACGTCCAAGGTCACTCAAATCATTCAGTACGAAGCGCAGCAGAATGTGCCGTTTCCATTGGAAGAGGTGGTTTGGGATTACCAAATTCTTGGGTCAAATGCGTCAGGAGAACTCGAAGTTTTGCTGGTGGCGATCAAGTCCGATATCGTGGAAGGGCTTTCCAAGGTGTGCGATTCGGCTGGGTTGAGGCTGCAATTGGTCGATGTATCGCCCGCCGCCTTGTGCAATGCTTTCCGCTACAATTACGGAGATCTGGAAGGCTGCACGATGTTGCTGGATATTGGGGCCAAAACCAGCAACCTGCTCTTTTTCGAGAAGGGCAACATGTTTTCTCGCAGCATCAACATTGGCGCGAACGCGATCACGCAGGACTTCGCCAAGGAAGCAGGACTCAATTTTACCGAGGCGGAGAAACTGAAGATTGAAGAGGGCTTTGTGAGCCTGGGTGGGGCTTATGAGGAGCCCGAAAATCCGAACCAGGCGGCGATCTCCAAGATTGCGCGCCAGGTCATGACCCGCCTGCACATACAGGTCAACCAGACGATCCAATTTTACCGGCAGCAGGGGGGCACCTCGCCGCAGCAGCTTTTCCTTTCAGGCGGAGCGGCGATCATGCCCTACACAGCTCAATTCTTCGCGGAGAAGTTGAATCTGCCCGTGGATTACTTCAATCCCTTGCGGAATGTGCAGTTGGATCTGGGGTTGAATATTGAGGAGCTGCAAAAGGTGGCGCATTCGTTCGGGGAAGTGGTAGGGCTGGGTTTGCGAAACCTGGCGCACTGTCCGGTCGAAATGAATTTGATGCCGAGGAGTTCGATCCAGAGGCAACAACTGAAGCAGAAGCAGCCTTATTTGTTGGCTGCTGCGTGTTGCCTAGTGATGATTCTGTACGCTTTCGGCTGGTTTTATGGGAAGGTAGCAGACGATAAATCGGTTGCGCTGGAGCAATTAAAAGCGAAGGTCGATCCTCTGAAGCGCAACGAGCAACCGTTGCAAAGTGAATTATCGGCCCTGACCAAGGCGCAAACCGAGCTGCAAAGTTTTTCGGGACTAGTGCAAGACAGAATCTACTGGGGACGGCTCTTAAGTGGGCTGAGGGACCTGTTGATTTCCGTGGAAGGCCAACAGGAGGAAGCGTTGAAAACAAAAGTTGGGGTATGGGTGGAGAGATTCACGCCGATGACCCTGGCTGGACCAGTTTTTCCTGGCTCGAAAGTAGATGTTCAGTGGCCGCCCGGGACTAATTCGGCTCCCGCGGCAGCAGCTCCAACCAAGCGCAAAAGACCTGAAAAGAATACGTCGGCTGCCGCTGCAGCCACGACGGCCCAGGCCGGAGAGAACGAGATTGGTTATGTGGTGATCGATTACCGAGGCGTAAACATTGCGACACCGCCCTCTGCCAATACGGCTGTGGCAGCGGCTGTGAGAGATGAGATGGCGAAGGCGACGAACTATTTTGATGCCGATGGGACGACCCTGGCGGGCACCCTGGTACCGGATGGAAACGGGCTCACCTTCAAATTCTCGGTGATTGCGAAGCTGAAAACCCCTATTAAATACTGAGATGCGCTGGATCAAACAAAATTTAGTGCTGGCAGTGGGGGGCATCCTGACCGTGCTGTTGCTGGCCTATGGTGGGTATTATCTATTTGATAACATCGGGAAAAACAAAGAGGTAGAAGAGGAATTAGGGAAATACCAAGCTTCCCTCGAACAGCTTTATAATCAAAAGCCATTTCCTTCACCGACAAATATCAGCGCTGCCAAAAAGGAGCTTGGTAGCGTGCGTGGAGCGATGAGCAAGGCCCAGCAGAACTTTGCGCCAGTGCCCGCGGAAAAGGTGACCGGTCTCGCTTTCAAAACGCTGCTAGATACAACTCTTTATGAGCTGCAAAAGGGCGCTGATTTCGCGGGCGTAGGGTTGCCTGACAAAGGATATGCATTCTCTTTTTCAAATGAAAAGATCGCGATGCAATTTCCACCCAGCAGCTTTCCGGTGCTGCCAGAGCAGCTTGCCGAAGTGAAGGCGATGTGTGAAATCCTCTACGGAGCCAAGGTTAACAAACTGGTGTCCATTAAACGGGTGAAGGCAGGCGAAATGTCAAGCCAATCAGGCCCTCCGGGCACCGCTGGGGCAGATTACCTGGACGCCAAGATCCAGTTGGATCCCGTGCTGGGAATGACCTTCTTCCCTTACCAGTTACAATTCGAATCGTTTACGACGGAGCTGGGAACGGTGCTGGAGAGTTTCAGCAAATCCAAGTACGGCCTGCTGGTAAAGGGAGTGATGGTGGAATCCGATCCTCCGGCAGCGGCCGCCACCACCCCAGGGCAGCCGAACGTCCCAGGCCGCCCCGTTCCTCCTCCCCGCCGGCCTTCTTCTCCTGCGGGGGTTGGGGCAGCGAAGCCGCCGCAGGCTGGGGTTGCTCCGACCGGTCCAAAACCGGCAGCTATTGCGGGGCCGAAAGAAAGTTTGACCCCGGTGCTGAACGAGAAACTGATCAAGGTGACCCTGTTGGTGCAGTCGGCCAGGCCCAGTGCTCCTGCAAAATAATTCCATGGACCAGCTCAAAAAACTTATTCAAATTTGCAAGCTGCACTACGAGAAAATCATCTTGAGCGTGGTGTTGCTCGTGCTGGCACTGGCTGTTTTCATTTTGTGGTCAGCGAAAAATGCGGAAGCAGAGAAGAACCAAAAGGTAGTGGTAGAAGTCGGGAAGAAGAAGGTGGCTGGGATTTCATCAGTGGATCTTTCCGCGTTCAACAAGGTGCTCGAATCTGCGGCGAATCCGCCCGCGCTGAATTTTGGGCTACCTCATAATCTTTTCAATCCGGTAAAATGGCAGCGGCAGCCGAATGGAGATTTGCTAAAGATTCAGACCGGGAAAGAAGTGGGACCGGATCGGATGTCGGCGACAAAGATTACTCCTTTGAAGCTAGTGATCGCCCTGGACCGAGTGGCGAGCCCGGGCAGCTACTATTTTGGTGTGACGCGCGAGGCGGCTGAAAAACCGGTGGAGCGGCGCAAGCGGCAGTATTTTGCCAAGCTCGACGAAAAGACGCCAGCGTTCATCCTGAAGGAAATAAAAGGCGATTTGGAAAATCCCACAGAACTGGTTTTGGAGCTGGTGGAGAACGGAGAAAAGGTCGTTGTTACCAAGGATAAACCGTACGAGCGCGTGGATGGATACGAGGCGGACCTGCTTTATACAATCGAGAACAAGCCGTTTAACAACGTGCGCGTTGGATCCAAAATTACTTTTGCGGGAGAAACATACAATATCGTTGCCATTAACCCGAACGAAGTTGTAATGTCCGCGCAAATAAACGACAAAAAGCACACCGTTCGCCTGGCTGCAGGTCAATGATGCGCTGTTTGCTGGTGAGCTTAGAACCATTGAAAACAACGATGAAAACAGCGATAGCCGCGCTCTGTTGCGTCTCGATTTTTACCCCCGCCGTGTTTGGCCAAATCACGCCACCTACTGACAACACTGGTTATGCCGTGAATGAAGCGGTGGTGCGCCAGGCCGCACGGATCGATCTTCATAAGAAAATGGCAGACGCGCAGGCCGCCGAACGCAAGGGGTCGCTGGTGGAAGCGGCCAAGCTCTACGAGGATTGCCTGGCGTTGTTAAGAAAAATCGGAGCGGGCGCGGAGCAGGAAGCCGCTACGGTCCTCCCGGGATTCGTTAATGTGCGGTTGCAACTGGCTGACCAGGCGATGCGCCGCATGGATTTTGTTGAGGCTGATAACCAACTCGCCCGTGTTCTCAAGGAAGATCCGAAGAATCCCAAGGCCCTGGAGATGAGAGCCGCGCTGGCCAAAGCGCGCGCCGAATCAGAGGGATTGATGCCATCGAGCGAGACCCTGGCAAAGCTGCCCGAAGCGCACCAGATACGAGTGCGGGCCTCCACCTTGGTGCAGGACGGCAAAGTCTTGTTCGAGGCCGGCAGATACGAGGAAGCGGAAGCCAAGTTAAATGAAGCCCGCAAGCTTGACCCGAATAATGGGGCGGCATTTACATACCTGAACCTGATCGCACAGCAACGGCATCAGCAGCAAAATGCTATCCGCGAAAACTGGTCAGTTAACAGTTTGCTGGCAGTAGATGCGAAGTGGAACGAGAAAAGGGATGTGCTGCCAGTGCCCAATCCATATGTCGGCACAAACCTCGTTCTGACCAGCAAGTCACGTCAGAATATTTATCTTAAGTTAGACCGGATCCGTTTGGAACAAGTGTCGTGGGATGGATTGCCCTTGACAGAGGTGTTGAAGCAATTGGGAGATGAGGCTAAGAAACGCGATCCTGAAAAGAAGGGATTGAACTTCCTGGCGAACTCTTACGCGGACCCGGTGAGCTCCGGGCCGCCCGCAATTGACCCAGCAACTGGTTTGCCGGTGGCGAATGCGGCTGAGGCATCAGACGTTGGCACAACTATTATCAAGCTTGCCTTGCATGACATCACTCTGCACCAGGTTCTGGATGCCATTACCAAAGTGGCGGATCATCCGCTCAAGTACTCCATTGAAGACTACGCGATTGTTTTTACACCCAAGCCCAACGAATCCCCGTCATTGCATACGCGGTGGTTTAAGGTGGATCCCAACACCTTCGTGCAAGGCTTGCAAGGGGTGACCGGGTTTAGCTTCGGGACCAGCGGCAGCGGCAGTTCGGGAAGTGGCGGGCAAGGCGGCGGGGGCGGTGGCCGAGGAGGCAGCGGCGGAGGCCGGAGCGGTGGCGGTGGCGGCGGTAACGGGAATAGCGGGAATAACGGGTCTGGAAGCGGGAGCGGTTCGAGCGGATCCGAGTACGTGGGAGTCAGCCTCGTGGGCGGGATAGGCGCAGGGGGACGGGCTGGAAATCAAGCTAACGGTGCCGGGCAGCCCGGGCGACCTGGCGGGGCTCCAGGAGCAGGCGGCCAACAAGGACAACGGGGAGGTGTGAATTTCCTCACCCAATTAAGCCCAGTCGAGGATGTCATCACGACCGTAGTCAGTTTTTTCCGCACAGCAGGCGTGGATCTCTCGCCTCCCAAGAACGTGTTCTACAATGACCGTTCGGGCATGCTGATGGTTCGTGGAACACTTCAGGATTTGGATATTGTGGAGCAGGCCATCCAGGTTCTGAACATGTCTCCCCCTCAAATCACGATCGAAGCGAAATTTGCAGAAGTCACTCAAGACGACAACAGGTCGCTTGGCTTCGACTGGTTGCTGGGTAACACCTTGATGGCTGGAGGAAGGCTTGGCGCCCAGGGCGGATCCGCTCCATCATTCCTTGGAAACTCCACGGCTGCGAATCCGAACGGTGTATTTCCAGGGCCAGCAACCGTGCCGGGCAGTGGTTTGTTCGACCCGAGCGCCGCGTTCCCGTCAGCAACGGATAATAAACTGACCTCCGGGCTGCGGAATGATGCCCCCGCGCTTGGAACTTTGACGGGCATTTTGACAGACCCTCAGTTCCGATTGGTGATCCGGGCGTTGGATCAACGGCAGGGGGTAGACCTTCTCTCCGCGCCGAAAATCACAACTTTGAGTGCGCGCCAGGCCCAGATCAAGGTAGTGGATGTGCGTTCGATTGTGACCGACCTGGACTTAAGCCAAACGCAAGGCGGGTCGGCCGGGGGCGGAGTCGGGAATGTGAGCCAGGGAGTTGTTGGGTCGACTGTGCAGCCCATCATCGAGCAAATCGAGCTGGGGCCGGTGCTGGACGTGGTTCCTTACGTTTCGGCTGACGGCTACACGGTGCAAATGACAATTATTCCCACGATTAAGGAATTTGTGGGTTACGATTTGGACACAGCCAAGCTATTTCAGGCGCAAGCACAATCTGTCGGAACAGCAGCTGCAAACCCCCTTACGACTACGACCCCATTGCCCATCTTCCGGCTACGCCAAGTAGTGACCAGCGCAATCGTTTGGGATGGACAGACCGTTGTTTTAGGCGGTTTGATCTCTGAAAACGTGACTCGGACTAAGGATAAGGTGCCGTTGCTGGGTGACCTGCCATTCGCCGGCCGGTTTTTCCGAAGCGAATCCTCTTCAACGAAGAAAAAGAACCTGCTCATTTTTGTAACGCCAACCATTATTGACCCAGCCGGCAATCGGGTTCACACGCCGGAAGACATGCCCTTTGCTCAAAGCACCATTCCAGCTCAGAAACCTGTTACGCAGTAAACTGCGATTAGCGTGGGCTGGGCTGGCGTTGAAGGGATGGAGAGAGGCAACCATGGGCGATGACTTGAATAAAGTGCGGGTTGTAAAGCGCCAATGGCCTGGTGGCCAAAGGTCCAGGTGTGGTGTTATCAGGACTTCAATAAGTGGGAAACGTCTGGGAAGTGCCTAGGAGCATTTCCTCCTGACTTGCTGTCTAATATGCCGAAAACCATCGAATTACTAGCCAATTGAACCAAATTTTTGCCAAAAAAACATAGACGAAAGATCCACTCCTAGTAACAATATGAGCCTTATGTCATCACCTGTGTGCTCGCGCAAAATGCTCCTATTGTGGGCATGGGGAATTGCTTTTCCCCTGGTCGCTGCGGCACAGAATTTCTCCCCGTTGGGCACTGAATACTCGGTGAGCGGGGCGTTGCCAGGGGACCAGTCAGCTCCTTCCGTTAGTCTTTCGACTTCCGGGGGTTACATCGTTTGGCAGGATAACGTGATCGATGGCGCAGGGTCTGGAATTGCGGCACGAAAATTGGACGGAAATTTCTCGGGGAGCTATGGCGCGTTCCGAGTCAACCTTCAATCCGCTGGCGAGCAGGAGAAGCCCCAAGTCAGTTTGTTGTCTGGTGGTTACACGGCTTTTGTCTGGCAGGGAGGCAAACCTGGTTATCAAAATATCTATTTACGGTTTTTGAACAGCGCTGGGACATTTACATCCCAGGGTGACGTTCGAGTCAATAGTTACACAAACGGGACTCAGACTCATCCAACATTGGCGGCGTTGGCTGATGGGAATGCGTTGGTGGTTTGGTCCAGCTTATATCAAGACGGAAGCCAGCAAGGGATCTATGCGAGGTTGATGTCTCCTGCCGGCCAGAATTTAGGAAATCCTTTCCTGGTAAACCAGTACACCGCGAACAACCAGCGCAGCCCTGCAGTGGCTACGGTGACCAACGGGAACTTTGTGATTGCATGGATTTCCGATGATCAGGGGCTGACTGCTGCTGAACTAAGCCAAGGAGCCGTGACAGCACCGGTTTATGCACGGCTTTATAATCGGAGTGGCCAGCCACTTGGAAATGAGTTTCGTGTGAGTACGGGATCAAACATTTGTGCCAATCCGACCATCGGCAGCACAGGGGATGGTGGATTTCTGATTGCATGGTCTCAGCGCAGTGGTAACCGAGCAAATAGCTGGGATGTCTATGGACAAGCCTTTGATTCCGCTGGGTTGCCGGTAAGTGGGGTTTTTCGGATAAACTCAACCACCTACGGGGACCAGTTTGCGCCGAAGGTTGCAAACCTCGGCACGAATAATCTCATAATTTGGACAAGCCTTGGGCAGGACGGTTCGTGGGAAGGCGTTTTCGGTCAGCTTTTCACAGATGGACAGCCTGTCGGCGGTGAGTTTCAAGTAAACACAACCACTTGGAACAAGCAATTTCAGCCAACGATAGCCTCCGATGGAACGGCGCGATTTCTCGTCGCATGGGCCGGAATGGCGGCGAACGGGTTTGACTTGTTTGGGCAGCGATATGCAATAGGAGCACCTTCTCCGCAGCCGTTCGCGCCATGGGTATCCGCAAGCGGCGAATCCACTTTGACGGTTACCTGGCCTGAGTTGGCAGGGTATTCGGGTGTGACCTACCAAATTTTCATGGATGGAGCGCTTACGCCCACGGCAACAGCCAATGGAAATTTCTGGAAGGCCACAGGGTTGCAGCCCAGCAGTTCACATACTTTCCGGATTGCATATCACTTTGGAAGCGGGCAGGTCTCGGCTCTTTCTCCACCGGCGACGGGACTGACCTGGGGAGAGGATTTGAACCATGATGGAGTGCCGGACGATTGGCAAAGCAGGTTTTGGCCAGAGTTAGCCATTGGGGCTTGGCCGCCGGGTTATGAGGACAGTGACGGGGATGGGGTTTCAAATTATGGCGAGTTTCTGGCGGGGACTGATCCAAGGGATGCCTCAAGCGTGCTGAAAATAAAAATCAGCTTTGGACAACGGGAACGCCGGCTGACTTGGACTGCCAGGCAGGGGACAATTTACCAAGTTCAAGTCTCGAACAACTTCGAGACCTGGTCAAACTTTGGTGCGCCGCGATTGGCTGCGGGCACATCGGATTCAGTCGTGCTGAGCACGGCACCAGCATCGGCTTATTATCGGGTAGTGGTTGTTCAGTAAGGGATCACCTATGCGACTCATCAAGAAGTTAACAGTCCTGTTGCTGGCGGTTTGCACGGTGCATACGGCGTTTGGATTTTCGCTGCTCGGGCCATTCAAAGGTTATCAGGTTCCCGCGTTGGGCTACAATCTAACGGGTGATATTGGTGCACCGATGGCCTTAACGGAGGCATATCGTTGGAACGTGCCCGTGATCACTTATGCGTTCGACGAATCCTTTATCCGCTATTTTGGGACAAACGGGATGAACGCGGTGGAACAGGCGCTGAAGATAGTCGGCGACGTGTTTCCTGTAAGTCAGATTCCGCTTGTGACGAATACGACGCCGTTTGGGGAGAGTTTTGTCACATTCCTGATCAACGGCGACCCGGCGCCGAATGACTCGCGGGGAGAAAATCTGACGGCCGCTGCCTTGGGCCTACTCGATGTGAAATCTCACACATTGTCAGTCCTGCTCGAAGAGTTGGGATTAACAGACCCGGAAAGGTGGGTTTATGATTTAAGAGCAAGGTCGGTCTTCACTATCGCGAACCAGACGTTCACGAACTACATCACTACCATCAACAATTACGATCCAATCTCGCTCAAGCCCACGAACACAGTTAATGGAAAGACCCTGCATTACTTTATTGGGGATCCGATCCAACCGGGGAATTACGCGGACGCAATCGAGTTCAATTTAGACCCCACGGAATTTTATGATCCATCCACCGTGGCCAGTGGACAAGATTTCGGCATCCTTTCGGGAATTTTCTTCCAAAGACTTACAAGGGATGATGTGGGTGGGCTTCGGTTCCTCTACAACACAAATAATATTGTGACCGAAAGGTTGGTAAACACTGGAAACTCGACCATCACGAGGGGCACGACCTCGGGAAGCAGTGGGTTGTCGCCATGGACGATTGTGTTCGGCCCAACGAACCTTGTTTCCACGAATTCCCTGTTGTTCACGAACAATCCTTTCGGCGGAACGAATCTGGTGGACACGGCGCTCCGGCCGGGAATCGACCGGATTTCGTTTATTCGCGTGAATTTCGACTCGTTGATCGGTCAAGGGTTTACAGCCGTGACAAATCTTTATACGGACCGGTTTATAACCAACGCTAAATTCTTTACGCAACCTTTGCAGCGAGCCATTTTCCAACCTGACCTGCTCTTCACGGCAGAGGACCTTGGCTTAATTGGCAATCCCGCAAGGCCAGTGCCAATGAGGCGCACCGGGACTACTGGCTGGGTGAATAACGATGCCATTAACGGTAGCGCAAACCAAGGCGGACCAGGAGTCATTCCACCCCCGATCCGGATCAGTTTTACCGATCAATTTCCCTATTTTGAAAATGAAACACCGCTGTTTTTTGATGACCTAACGGATCTGACAGCGATACTTTCAGGCGCGTGGGGAAGCTTTGATGGAACCACGAACGCCCCCATTATTTACCCAGAATTTCTTGGACTCAGTTTAGAACAGATCCAGTCAATCCTATCAACGAACAAAACAACAATAATCCGGAGCAATTAAGCCGCATGGGAGCGACGCTGAAGAAAAGATAGCATATGAAGTTAACGCCACTATTTGCATTCATTATGTTGGCCGGGGGCTGGGTGGCCTCGGCAACGGATGCGATTTATATAAACGATTCCGTGGTTTTTAACCCGCCCCCGATTGATGCGCGGGCTTTTCTGAATCGAGCCCAGTTCGGCGTTAGTACGAGCCTGCCGTACGAAACCTTTAACACAATAAATTTCACGAATACGGCATCGGGGATAATGAGTGGATCTCCCGGATTCCGGTTGCTGCTCGTGACGAACACCACGCTTTTGCCGGCTTTGAATTTCGTTAACCAAGGCCAAATTAATGGTTCCACATACGTGGAGGTGCAGGCCAGCAACATCATGAATTCCGGGCCGATAACTGTGAGCGACCAGGGAAGAATTCTGATCTCCGGAAAGAACGTGAATCTATCGCGCAACGCGCTCCGGTCGGGACCAATTAGCAATTCTTGCATATCGACGCTTTTTGGGCCGACTTACGTCAATCCCGCGGGAGTAGTGGATTTATATTGGGGCAATGGCCAGAATAACCGCCTGGATGCAACTGGAAAAACGATGCCACTGGATGCTGGTAATTTCGATTTGCCGTTTCCGTTTTCTCCCGCGCACCAGGTGATAGATGGAAGCTTCCCTGGATCGACATTCACGAACAATGTAATTGTGGGCGGTTCGGACTATTACGGAGCGTGGGTCCACCGAAGCGTGATTGACCAAAACAAGTACGCGATTCAGGTGGTCTTCGCGCCTACGAACTTTTTCAACACGAACATCACCACGGATGTGCGCTTCGACTTCAACGGGAACGACGGTTACACTGCAGTGGTCGGTTTCAACTCGCCAGACTTCGACATCGTTTTGCAGAAGTATGTTACGAATCATATCTACCTTCTTGATTCGATGGCCTTCAAGAACGTAGCCTTGTCCCGTAATTCTTCCTCGACGCCTATCACCCGCAGGCCAAACAATTACGCCACGGCGACGACGACGCCTCCTTGCGAGTTTGTGACAGGGTTTCCCGCAAATGCCGTGTTCACGCCGGATCTGATTTATAACCCTATTACGTACCAAACGAACAATGTAGCAGTTCAATACTCGGGGTACTCTGCGAGCTTTAATGAAGACCGGGCTTTCGTGTCAGTGAACCCGCTGACGTTGGCAGGAAGGATTGAGGTGTATGGAGATACAATGGTGCTGGACCAGACTCGCATTCGAGCGGAGCAAACGATTTCAATCAAGACAGCTAACCTGATTAGCAATAAAGTTGCGCGGGTGGATGCCCCATTCATGATTTATGACTTAACCTCCACTCTTCCGCAATTGGTTGTCTCAAATCTCGCGCCAGCCACGGTGAATCGGTTGTTCGGCCAAGTAGAAGCGTGGAGTGCCACTTGGAAGAACTTCGAGAGGCTGTCAAATGTGACAAACGAACTGAACTTTCATGTCTTGATTGTTGGGCATTCCCTGGAAGTGAGCAAGCCTGTGACCATCGACACGTTCGCAGCGAAGGCTCCATCCGTCACGGTAGCTGATCCGTTGCGCATTCGCACCGCCATGAAATTGGATGCCCCCTCGTTAACAGTGAATCAGGATCTGATTCTTCCGTTCGCCTCTCAATGGTCCAAGACAAACGTGCTGAACGTTTTAGATTTCACGAACCGCGGGAATGTAGTGGTGTCCCAAGCGGCGTATTACGGAGCTGATCGCGCACAGGGCTATAATTCCTTTGTAAATACTGGCACAAACTCGGCGGTCGCTACTTTTATCCAGAGCGGCTACTTCGAGAACGCCGGGTGTGTGCAGTCAAGCGGCGGTATTCTCAATGTGGCTGCAAACCAGGCCTACCTGCACGGTTTACCAACGAGCCTGTACACAAATGTATTCACCAACGCCTTTTTCCAATTTCCGGGAATTTGGGTGACCAATGTCCAAACAAACACGATCTATGTCACCTCACCAGCGAAGCTTCAGGCGAATTCGGATGTGCAGGTATCGGCGAACCAGTTGGTCCTTTCGAATGCTGTCATTCAAGCAGGCCTCAGTTCACCGGGTGCCTTGACTCTGTCCGTGACGAGCAGACTTGTGGATTCAGGTCAAGATGCCAAGAACCAGATCAATGTAACTTCCGGGTTAAATGTGCCAGTTAAGCCACAGTTCAGCGATCTGTTGGCCACGTATGTCAACTGCACGGCAGGATTCAGCATGGGCTTACAAACAACCTGGGCCGGAAGTGATCTGGGCCGGACAACGCAGGGTTTTACAAACAACCTCGCAATTGGAAAGCTGACTTTGGATGGAGCTCAATTCTCACAGTTCACGTTTGCCGCGCCGCCGGGTCAAAGCGGGAAAGCGCTTTACGTTGAATACCTAGAGCTACTGAATTACGCCACGAATTTCCTGAGTGGTTCCCTGTCGATTGACCCAAGCATCACCATTTACTTTGCGAATGCAAACATTCCAGCAGCAAAATTGGATAATAGCAATGGGGGACGGTTGCGCTGGGTGAGGTCGTTTACCGGACCACTGAGCTCGACGAACGTTGTTTATCCGTCCGGCGAGGTGTTCACGCTCAACACGGCGCTTGTGACGAGCAAGGATATCGATTCGGATTGCGACGGGATCGTGAACGCGGATGATCCGACACCAATTTACTCGGCCGATCAGGCACTGTTGAGCGCCACCCGCACGGCAACAACGAACAATGTCGTTGCGGTTGCACTGACCTGGAAAGCCATCTGTGGCTCTACCAGTTGGGTCGAGTATAAGCCATCGTTCACCAGTGCGAACTGGCTGCCGCTGACGCAATACATTAATAACACTGGAGTCAGCACGAATTACACGTATTTGGATGGAGTGACCAATACCTTCCGCATTTACCGTTTGCGCGTAAATCCACCCCAACCTTGAGAACAAGGGCTTAACGATTGAAGTGCACCGACGATACAGCCCCCAGCCGACTGGAAGTGATTCCTTGCCAAGGAGCGCGGGATTTGTTGGCAAAACCTTTTGGGTCTGGTAAACAGGGGACAATCCAAATAAAGAGGGTGCAAACCTTTGTAACAAACGCTGGACTTGCGACGACATGAAAAGGTTAAGCCAATTTTGCATAGCTGCTGCCGGGGTGGGTTTAGTGACGCTGTTGGTCTGGCGGAGTGTGCCGAAGCCAGACACGGCCGCCGCTAAAGCTTCGATGAAGGAAAGCGGACGGGAAGCGTCCGCCGTGAAAGATGCAGCGCAAACTCAGCAAAAACTGAGAGTTCAGCCTGCACCGGTGGTGCTGAAACCTGTCAGTGCGGTAAGGCCTGCGCCGATGCTGGCCTTCGATCAGTGGACGGACCGTTACTTGGCTGCGGGGCCTGGTCAAAAGGGCGCTTTGGTGGAGGAGGGGCTCCGGCTGGCAAAGGCCCGGCAGGAAGAAATGCTCCGGCTGTTCCATGAGAACCCTGAAGCGGCTTACAAGAATGCGATATCCTATGAAATGCGTAAAGCCGTGCCCCAGGAGATCGCAAGCTTCTTTGAAAAGCAGATCAGCGCTGAAGGCAAGCTGACGCCGCTGTTCTACGTGCCCTTGCCGGGACACGAGAATGAAGTCCCGCCGACGGAATTCAGGGCAGAGATTAACAAAGAGAAGTACCTGGCATTTCCTTATGGGGCTTATAAACGTTTTACACTGCCGCACGATTTGCCATTTCAGGGTATAGCCATTGGAAAGGAAGTAGTCGTCAGTTCCGAGGTCATCAGGGAAGTGGGCACGACCGAGAAAGATGCTTTGATCAAGGATGGCTTGCTGGAGGTGGATGCGCAGAAGCCAATCGTGGGAATGATAGGGTCGAAGCCAATGGCATTTGCCAGCAGAACCAAGATGGCAACGGCGGCCAAAGCGTTACAACAGAGCATCATAGCACCGCCAAGGGCGAAAGAAACACCGCCTCCAGGAGGTCTTGGCACCCAGGGTCGCAGAGAACTGCTTTTGATACCTGTCACTTTCGCGGATGACCCGCGGCCGCCAATTACGCAAGACGCGGCAGAGCAAGCTTTGCGCGCAAATAATCAATATTTCGTGGAGGGTTCATATGGAAACGCCTCGTTTTTTTCCACTGTAACTCCGCCAATGGCTTTGCCACAACGAAAAGTGTTTTATGGAGAATTTCTGGATCAGGCACTTTTTTCAGACGCGGTGGCTGCAGCCGCTGCAGCGGGTTACGACGTGGGGCAATACGGATATATCTATGTCATTTTCAACCCAATTCCTGGAGTGAATTTTGGAGGGCGCTCGGACGGCTTGTTGAACGGGAGCGTGGGTTCGATCACACACGAACTTGGACACAATTTTGGGCTGGGTCATGCCAATTACTGGGATGTGAGTGGAACGACTCCCGGACCGACGAACAATCTGCCGGTGGATCGCGATAGCGAGGTCGGGCACTCGGATGTGAATGCCCCTTTCCGGCTTGGCATGGTTTCCAAAAAGGTGCCAATCGAGGAGTATGGCAACATTTATGAGGTCATGGGAAGCGGCGGGGGGCACTTCAGTGCCTGGGCCAAGTGGAGCATGAACTGGCTGCCCGATCAATTCGTGCGACGAGTCAGGACCTGCGAAACGAATCGCATTTATACTTTTGACACGCCTCACATTCAACCGGGGCGGCTCTATGCTTTGAGGGTGCACAAAGATTACAGCACAGACTTTACTGGCGTGCCAAACGGCGACGTTAATGAAACTGATCGATCATATTGGATTAGTCATCGCGAAGGATTCGATAACAATCCATTCATGGAGGAAGGCGTTGAGGTGATTTGGAACAGCATGCTGCTGGACACAACCTATGAAACTTCGCCTGGCAAAAACGAT
>JAQGOV010000636.1 GCA_028293425.1 Verrucomicrobiales bacterium | reverse complement strand
CGTGCCGGACCCCTTCGAAAATAGCTTTAAGGGAGTAGTATTCCTTTTGGGAAATCGGATCGAATTTATGGTTGTGGCAACGCGCGCATCCGACGGTTAATCCAAGCAGGGCGCTGCCGGTCGTGCTCACCATGTCGTGCAATTCATCGGCTCGTTGATTGGAAGTGAGCACTGGGTCCGGGCTTTTCACCAGGTCCTCTGGACCGGCGACCAGGAAGCCCGTCGCGGCGTCCTCTCCCAGGACATCGCCTGCAATTTGCTCGGCCAGGAATCGGTCATACGGCTTGTCGCCGTTGATGGCGTTGATCACGTAATCCCGGTAAGGCCAGGTGTTCGGGCGCGGAGTATTGACCTCGAAACCGGAGGTTTCAGCAAAGCGCACCACGTCCAGCCAGTGACGAGCCCAACGCTCCCCGTAACGCGGGGAGGCGAGGAGTTGTTCAACGAGTTTCTCGTAAGCATCAGGTGATTTGTCTTTCTCAAAAACCGTCACTTCTTCAGGCGATGGGGGAAGGCCAATCAGGTCAAAATAAAGCCTGCGAATCAATATCCGACGATCGGCTGTGGGGGAAGGAGTCAGTTTGCTCTCCGCCAATTTGTTGAAGATAAATCCATCGATTGGATTGGAACTTCGGACCTTGCCACCCGGGATTTTGGGCACGGCAGGGCGGACCACCGGTTTTAAGGACCAGTGCGTCGGCGCGGAGGAAAGTTGACCTTCCTCGGACCATTTTGCCCCCTGGTCAATCCACGCCCGCAGTAATCCGATCTGTTCACTGGAGAGAGGTTCTCCTTTAGCTGGCATCTTCATGTCGGGAACAAGCCCGGCCACAAAATGGATTAAAGGGCTTTCGCTGCTTTTGCCAGGATGAATGTCGGGGGCATAGGTTTCACCGCCTTTCAGTGCGGCTTCGTTCTGGTCCAGACGGAAGCTGCTCTTCTGCTTGTCAGGTCCATGACATTGCAGGCAATTCGCCTCAAGAATGGGTTTGATGTCCTTGGCAAAATCGACCGTCCGGTGGACGGGCGGGGGAAGCTTGGTGGTGTCGACGTCCGCTGCTCGCAAGCAAGAAGCAAATGTAAACACAGCCAGGCAAGAGGTCAGGAGCGCCTCTTTCCCAATTCTTTGAGCCGCAAACTGCATATATATCATTTAACTTTGCCTGTTCGTGCCAAAGCGATCAAATTACGCTCCTCAGGGCGATTAAGCGCAACGCTGAGCGTATGGAGCCGGAGCACCCTTGTAGAATTATACAGATTTACTAGTTTTTCCATACCCCCGTTTGGGGGCAAAGGAGGTTATGTTCCGAAGCGGATTGGGAGACAGGCTTTGGAGATAATTGCTGCAATTCAAATAGGTAACAAATCCTCTGGTGGCAAAAGTACGGAAGTTTGTTACTTTGGCCGCTCATGTCGTCTGACAAAATAATAGATGCTTCCATGGTGGAGCGGCTTAGGACTGCGACCGAACTTTTGGAGTCGATAGCGGAAAACCGTGCTTTGCTGGCTGGTTTGCCGGAGGAAGAACGCACCCGGCTCCTCAAGGCTGCCGGGCAAGTCTCCAGGCCGGACGCCGTGAAGCGCCGCCAGCTCGTAAAACTCTCCTTGCGTCAGCGGCAGGCTGAAAAGGTGAAAAAAGCCGAAACTATCCTGTCCGACACGGGCATTCGCAAGCTGCGCCGCCAAACGGTATTTACCACGCCAAACGTCTTTCCTCCGGTGAATTTTGAGCAGCAGGAAATAAACGACAACCCGGATTTCCGGGAGGTAGTGGAACCCCAGAATTGCTATACCTGCAAAGCGGATTACAAATCGGTTCACCATTTTTATGATCAGCTTTGCCCGCCGTGTGCCGAATTGAATTTCCGCAAGCGCACGGAGACAGCCGATTTGCGCGGACGCGTCGCACTCTTAACCGGAGGCCGGGTGAAAATTGGCTACCAGGCGGGTATCAAGCTGCTGAGGGCCGGAGCCCATCTGATCGTCACCACTCGTTTTCCTCGCGATTCAGCCGCCCGTTACGCCGCCGAGCCTGATTTCGAAAAATGGGGTGATCGGCTGGAGATTTTCGGCCTCGATTTACGACATACTCCAAGCGTGGAGGCATTTTGTCGCCATCTGTTTGCAACCCGCAACCGGCTGGATTTCATCGTCAATAACGCCTGCCAAACCGTGCGCCGTCCACCAGACTTTTATGAACACATGATGAAGCAGGAAACTGCCGCGCTTCAGGATTTGCCCAAGCACGTGCGAGGGTTGCTTGGTACTTATGAAGGCTTGCGCGGCTACCACCTGTTACCGGAAGGTTCCGAGGTAGTGGCGCAAAAGAGGATCTCCGAAGTCGCAGGTTTGACCCACGCCGCCGAGTTGTCGCAAGTGCCACTCCTGCCGGATGAACTCGCCGCTCAAAAGGCTCTCTTCCCGAAAGGCCGGCTCGATCAGGATCTGCAGCAGGTGGATTTGCGCGAACGCAATTCCTGGCGCTTGATGATGGCGGAAGTGCCCACGGTGGAACTGCTCGAAGTGCAATTGGTCAATGCCATTGCCCCATTCATCCTTAATGCCCGGTTGAAGTCGCTCATGCTGCGAACTCCTGAGCGCGACAAACACATCGTCAATGTGTCTGCTGTGGAAGGTCAGTTTTATCGCAAATTCAAGACCACGCGGCATCCCCATACCAACATGGCCAAGGCCGCGTTGAACATGATGACGCGCACCTCGGCGGCGGACTATTACGCCGATGGCATTCACATGAACAGCGTGGATACGGGATGGGTCACCGACGAAGATCCCGTCCAGATTGCCTCGCGAAAAGTGCAGGAGCATCGCTTCCATCCGCCGCTCGACATTGTGGACGGCGCCGCCCGCATCGTGGATCCCATTATCGCTGGCATCAATACTGGCGAGCACATATGGGGCAAGTTCTTGAAGGACTACAAGCCCGTCGATTGGTAGCGGATGAAATCGCTCGCCTGTCTTAAGCCAACGATTCAGCGCTAGCTTGACCGGCGAAATGGAGGAGGTCGAGAATTTGTCCCCGAAGCCGGAGGAACTCAGGGCTGCTGCGCTGGCGCGGACGAGGCAATTCATTAACAATGATGCGCTCAATCCGGGCAGGGCGGGCGGTCATAATGACGATCCGGTCGCTCATGTAGATCGCTTCATCGATGTCATGGGTTACCAGCACCATGGTGGTGCCGCGGCTTTCCCAAAGCCGGAGAACCTCATCCTGCATGCGCATGCGCGTGAAAGCATCCAGGGCGCCCAGTGGTTCGTCCAGGAGCAGAACCTTGGGATGATTAATTAAGGCGCGAGCCAGGGCTACTCGTTGAGCCATGCCGCCAGAAAGGTGATGAGGAAAGGCATGTTCAAAAGCCTCCAAACCCACCAGCTTCATGAACTCCTGCACCTCTTTCTTCTTTTCACGCAGAACCCCGCGCGCGACCAGACCCGCTTCGATGTTGCCGCGGATGGTGAGCCAGGGGAAAAGATTGGGATCCTGAAAGACAAGACCTCTCTCCGCGCTCGGCCCGGTGATCAATTCGTCTCCGACCCACAACTCACCAGCAGTAGCGGAATCCAATCCAGCCAGTAAACGCAGCAAAGTCGATTTACCGCAGCCGCTTGGCCCAACCAATGAAATCAGTTCGCCTGCCGCCACCTCCAGTGATAATTGATCGAGAGTGGAGATCCGCAGTTCTGGATCCACCGGCGCGGGGAAGTCCTTGCTGACTTCCACAACCCGGATGGAGGAACCTTCGCTGGAGGCAGTTACCATTTGATTGCTCCTTTTTGCCAGACCAGCACGCGATCACGCACTTTGAACAGCGCCGTCATGATCGTGGAAAAGAAGGCAGCCATGATGATAAGGGCTGCATAAACTTTGCCGTATTCAGCCCAGCCCTGAGCCCACGCAACATACCAGCCAAGACCTGATTTTACTCCCACCGTTTCCGCTACAATCAGCGTCAGGAATGAAGTCCCCAACCCCATGAACAAGCCAATAAAGATGTTCGGCATGGCTGCGGGAATTGCCACCCGGAAGATTAAGAATGATTGTTTCGCGCCCAGCGTGCGCGCCACATCGAGGAGGGAAGCGCGGGTGTTCGCGATCCCCGAAACCGTGAGCATGGTGACAGGAAACCAAACGGCCAGTGCAATAATCCCAATGGCCGAAAACATCGCATTCGGCGAAACGACCATTGCGAGCGGTATCCAGGCCGTAGCTGGGATTGGACCGAGGACTTTGAGAATGGGCATGCCCCAATAGCGCGCGGCCGAGAACCACCCGATGCACACGCCCGTCACGAGTGCCACAGCAACACCCAGGAAGTAACCGGAAAGCAGCAGGAAAAGTGAATGCCATGTGCTGTCAAAAATGAGCGCCTTATCATCCATCATGCTGCGCAGCACGCCGGCAGGACTTGGGAAATAAGGCATGGGAAGCCAGCGGAAGCCCGAGGTGGCTACCTCCCATAATGAAAGACCTAAGACCGCAGCCGCCAGAATAGGACCCATATGCTGCAACCAGCGGCGCAAGGGTTTAGAAACTTGTTGGATCAAAGCCGCTGCGAGGGCTGCGCCTCCGAAGGAATAAAGGAACGTGAAATAAACGCTCGTTTCGTTCGCGAGCTGCTTCTTGGCAGCCCAGGAATGCACGCCGATGGCTGCCATGACAGCTACCGGAAGGATAACCAGTTTGAGCCAGGATGAGGGAGATGAAGCAACTTTAACCACGGGCCGTTTTTGGCGGCTAGTCTCCGCAACTACTACCGGTTTGGCAAGTTCTGGAGCGGATTCGATCATTTAACGGGAGGGATGAGGCACATTCCGCAGAAAGGATCCGCGGGGTTATTCATGGCATATTCCCGGAGCCGCCAAGACATGGGAACTTGGCCATCGGCCACTTTTTCGACTGGCAGGGATTGAAGCCATTCATCGGAAACGCCTTCCAGATGCACAAACGCGCGCTTGGCCAGATCGTCCACGTCCGTTGATGGGCTCAACATCTTCGCGATCTTCATCTCGGCTGCGGCAAGCTTTACAGCCGTTTCAGCTCCTGACACGCTTGGCACGTAGCGCAGGTTCCCGATCGATACTGCGTTCTGTTCCACGGTGGAGGCCAGATACTTCTTCTCCACCGAAAGCCTCGCGGCGGCTGCTGGGTTGGCTTCCACCCATTTCGCCGCCCGGAGCAGAGCTCGAGTGGCGCCGGCGGACGCCTTGGGATTAGCCGCCAGGAACTTCCCGTTCACGATCACCGCGCAGCAATATTCATCTTTATAAGGAACGTCAACGGCCTGGTCGGCTACATTCCTTACCTTGCCTTGGGCGAGGAGCATGCTGCCGATCGGTTCGGAATCAGCCACCGCATCCACCTCGCCCTTGTCCAAAGCGAGCCCCAACTCGCCAGCCGGAAACACCAGCCAGGTTATCTCATTCTTGGCGTCAATTCCATTCGCGCCTAAAACGCGAGTGGCGAAAATAAACGGAGGGGTGCCCATTCCGGGAACTCCAATGCGCTTGCCTTTAAGATCTTTGATGGAACGGATATTTCCCTTGGTCGATGCCTGGACACGAAGGCAGCCGCGGTGAATCCCACCCGTGAATTTAACATCCAGCCCTTGCTCTACCGGCTTCAAAAAATACATGATCAAGTGGTGCGTTACATCGAAGCCACCCAGGGCTAGAACGTCCTTGTAGTTGGCCCACTCGCACTTCACCAGGCTGATGTCGAGGCCCTCGTCCTTGAAGAACCCTTTCTCCACGGCCGTGAAAATAGGCGCTTCGCACGTCAAACCGATGTAGCCGATCCGCACCTTGTTGGCTGCGCCAGCCGATGAATCCTGGCCTTTTTTTCCACACCCGTTCAAGAGCAGGATACCCATCCCCGCAATCGCCACTAATCGAGCAATGTCCATAGATTTATAAACTGTCCCTCTCAACGTATCTGGAACGCAGCTATAACAGAAATCATTTTTTGCTATGGATGTTATGCCGATTGGGTATTACTCTCAGCTCCATGGATTTGCGGCACCTTCGATATTACCAGGCGGTTGCGGAAGAATTGAGCTTCTCCAAGGCGGCGCGCAGGCTGCATATCGCGCAACCGGCCTTGAGTCGCGCGGTCAAGGAGTTGGAGGAAGCGCTCGGAGTCGAGTTGCTCACCAGGACCCGTCGTTCAGTCATGATGACGCAAGCTGGCAGTGTGCTCCTGCATGAAACCGCCCTCCTCCTGCAACGATTCAATGAAACCATGCTGCGCGTCCGCCGAACCGCTGCTGGGGAAGAAGGAGAACTGCGGCTTGGCTACATTGGGCCACCCACCCAGGCGTTCCTTGGCCGCATCGTCAAGGAATTCCGCAAACGTTACCCACGTGTAGCGGTCGTGCTGGAAGAGCGGACCCCGGAGCGCGTTTGGGAGATGGTTGCGAAAGGACGGCTGGCCGTAGGTTTAACTCGTCCTGTCCTGCCTCACCATGCTTTAGGTTTGAACACGATTGTCCTGCGGCAGGAACGTTTGCACGCCGCGCTGCCTGCAGGTCATCCTCTGGCCAAGAACAGATCCTTGCGCTGGAAACAACTAGCCAACCAGCCGCTTATTATCCTTTCCCGTCGCGAGGGAATTAGCCTGCATGATGCTGTTCTGGCTGCGTGCCACCAGGCCGGTTTTGCGCCGAGCATGGCCCATACTCCAAGCCTTATCACCACTGTGCTGAGTTACGTTGAGGCCGAGGCCGGCATTGGAGTAGTCTCCGAGAGTATTTGTTCACTCGGCGAAGGCATGCCCCTGGTGTTCCGCCCGCTCACGCCCGCTCAAACCGTGGAACTTGTCATGGTGTGGCCCGAGAAAAACGACACTCCCCCCGCAGCAGCCTTTCGCCGCCTGGTCTGTGAATGGAAACGAGCGGGGCTTTTGTGGGAAAGGTTACCCGGAGTTTCGGTAAGAAATTTGGAGAACGCCTAATCCCCTATGCGACCCATTGATGCTGACTCCAATGTTTTAGCGGACAGCCTGTCGCATCTGGTTCGCTTGCGTTCTGGCGTTTTTCCCGATGACGTCGCTATAGTCACTTGCCGGCTATAACCCCCTTAACTTGCAAGCACCTCATTCCTTCTCAACCTTGAACGTCTCCTGCATCCGCGCATTGCCGCTTCGTTCGGGGTTTTCTGCCAGGCCCATCAACTTTCTGGCGCCTTTCACAACAGCCTCCCACTGAAAGGCCGGACCCGGATCCACTTTGTTCGTCTGAATGTGATAATGACCAAGCAGCCCCTGATATTGTTTAAGCGCATCGTCGGGCAGTTTGCTCGTGATCAGCCGTCCCTCGGCATCGTGCGGGTAATCGCATTTCAGTTTGGGAAACGTTTTGCACAGCGTGGCGGTGAGGTGAATCAGCGCGTCATATTGTTGAGGCGTAAAATCGTATTGCACCAGTTGCTCGCCCTGGACTGTGCCAAACACAGCTTCTGGACGCGCCGGGTGCAGAACAAACGGGTTGGTGCGAAAACCGGCATTCCCAAAACGCTCCGGGACCGTCAGGAAAATCATATCATTTGTTCCTCGCTTGTACCATTCCGCAAATGGGTTGTCCTGACCCTCCCTGTAAGCGCCGATGTTCGATATCTCAATGCCGATGCCGCGATCATTGGAACTGGTGGCATGCCAGGCACGCTCCTTCACATCGAGGGTTTGGTAAATCGTTCCATCCAGGTCCAGCATGAAATGCACACTCAACCCGCGCAAGTCGTGCAGGGTTTTGAAGCATTGCCTGCTCGTGCCCGCGACGTCGAAGTGATAAACGAACTGGTCCACCACCTGTTGCAAAAGCTCCAGGTCCCATCCACCCCCGCGCACTCGTTCGATTTCCTCGGTGCTGAGTCCCGCCTTGCGCAAGCCGTAACGATTGGGAGTGGTGAGTTCGGCCACCTCCACCTTTGAGGTCGCCCATGAGGATTGCTCAATCGGGCTGAAGCGTCGTTCTACACGGTAAGCATCGTAGCCGCCTGGATCCATCCAAAGCACCACGGCCGTTCCGGTATGGACAAAATTTCCCGCCACCACGATCTCATCCCCCCGGCGCTTTGCCAGCGTTCCCGGTTTCGGCACTGTCTGGCAGCCGGTCCACAACAGCACAGCAGCCAGGAGGGCGGGGAAGGGCCGGAGAACATGCCCAAGTGGAACGAAAATCATGCGCTCATTTGCCATGGAACCGGAACCAGGGTCAAGCAACAACCTGCCGAAGACCAGGCGTCTTCGCCATCGGCAGTCGCGGTTTACCTTGTATTCAGGGTGGCGATGCTTAGGTTGGTTTCGTTTCCAAGAAATATTATGAAATCGAGTGAAATTTTTGGTTTGGCTGTCCGAATCCTGGGCTTGGTCTTCCTTTATCAGGGATTACGGACTCTGCCCATTATCCTGGTCCAGTTCTGCAGCGCGTTTGCCAGGTGGCACGTGGAGGAGATGTTTCAACTTTCTGCCATTACTGCTTGGCCTCTCTTGTTGGGATGGTGGTTGATAAGAAAACCATTTTTCCTTGTCCAACTCAGCTATCCGGATTTCGGGACTCCCTCGACACCTGCCGCGGAAGTAAACCATCCTGCGTCGGCCGCAACTCCCCATTAACCTGGCGGGCTCATACCAATTGAAAGGACAGCAGCCGCCCTTTGCCCAGCCTTTAGCTCGACATAAATTTGAGTATCAGTAAGCTCGTGGCTATCTACCACGAAAAATGAAAAGCAAAACGCGTAAGTCCACAACCTTGGACTCATTTCGAAAGACAGGCGCCGTGACGGTGACAGCCAGCCTCTGGCTTTTATGGGTTACTTTGTGTTCGATTCAAGACTTGAGGGCCAAGGACCTTCCGGTAGCGCCCCCAGCCAGGGCTGGCCTTTCCGAACAAAAGTTGGCCGAGGTAGACAAGTTCATGGAGCACCAGGTGGCGGACCAGAAGATCGCGGGCGGAATTGTCATGGTCGCGCACGATGGCAAAATCGGTTTCTTCCACACCTATGGTCAAATGGATTTGGAAGCGAAAAAGCCGATGCAGCCTGACACCATTTTCCGGCTGTATTCCATGAGCAAAGCAATCACCACTGCTGCAGCTCTGAATCTTTATGAAGCCCACAAACTGAAGCTGGAAGATCCCGTTTCCAAATACATTCCCAGCTTTGCCAAATTGAAAGTCGCGACCCCCAATGGCTTGCGAGCTCCTTCGCGCCCGATGACCGTTCGCGACCTGATGCTCCACACCTCAGGGCTTACGTATGGTGGCGGGCCCGAAGCCCTCACGAACGCCTGGAACCGCCTGAAGCCCATGGGCTCCGCCAACCTGGAAGAAATGGCGGAGAAGCTTTCCCAGATTCCCCTCGCTTACGATCCGGGCACCGATTGGATCTACTCCGCAGCCACCGATGTCCTCGGCCGCGTTATCGAGGTGGCGAGTGGAGAAAGTCTGGACGTTTTCCTCCGGCACACCATTTTCGAGCCTCTGGACATGCCCGATACCGGTTTCAGCGTTCCACCCGAAAAGCTCTCCCGTTTTGCCGCTAATTACAGCCGAACCACCAACGGGCTCAAGGTGATCGATGCTCCTGCCGAATCCAAGTTCGCCAAAAAGGTGACATTCTTTTCCGGCGGCGGCGGCTTGGTCGGCACTGCCCGCGATTACATGCGCTTTCTCCTGATGATCGAAAACGGCGGCAAGCTGGATGGTCATCGCATTTTGCGAGGGTCCACCGTCAAGCTTATGACCAGCAA
>JAQGOV010000633.1 GCA_028293425.1 Verrucomicrobiales bacterium | reverse complement strand
TTCTAATTGGGTGATGCCACTGTTCTTGCTATCCGCTTTGGCAGTCGCGGGACTCATTGCTGCAAGACCAATGATCGCTCCAAGAAGCGCAACCAATGCCTTCTTGCCCCATCCATGTATTAGCCTGTCGATGCATCCTTGCAGGTATTTGTTAAAGTTTGTTGTCATGGGCAAACTCCGGGGTAACTGATTAATGTTGTTGTTTGGAACGTTGTGACCCTAGGAAAAAAACAGGTGATCCGTCAAGCACTTTTTAGCTTTATTTATGAGTCTTAACAGCTAAACCTCATGGTTTCGGATCGCTTAAATCCTCGATATTGAGAGCCGATACGGGATCTTCATACCCCCAACGCTCATCAGCAGCTTTCTTAAATGCCTCGAGAGCTTTCGCTCCCTCATTGTTTCTTTGGTAGAAAGCACCCATGGCCAGAAATATTCTTGCCCCTCGAGGATCCATCTGGAGAGCCTGCAAGTAAGTCTTTTCAGCTTCTTCCTTGTTACCAGTAAGGTCATAAGCCCCAGCGAGCGCCACTAACACCCTTGGCTGTTGCGGGTTCTGTGCCAGGGATTTGCGGAAAGCCTCGACCGATTTGGCGGCAAGGGCCTTCCGCTCTTCCACCTTTTCCGGACCCAAACGCCATTCACTCATGACCCGATACAATTCTCCCATTTTTTCGTAAAGGGGTGTTAACTGAGGGTCAATGGCAGCAGCGTGGTCATAGAGTTCCACAGCCTCCTCCCATTGCAAAAAGTCCTTCGCACGCGTTCCTTCCTCAAAAGCAAAACGAGCCCGAATCGCTGGCAATGCCCAGAGGCAGGCACACGCACACAAAGCCACGACCACCGCGGCCAGACCATAACGAAAAAATGGATGCATCTCCCTGCGAAGGTTCTTGTCCGAGGCTTCCCCGAGGGCTGCGGTCAGTCCAAGGATGCACGCAAAAAGAAAGGAGTTAGCCGGAATGTGCAGGTTGAAGTCAGTCCAAGAGTGAACCAGCAGCGCCGTTACCGAAACGACCGCGCCAATGGCCAATGAACGTTGTTCTGACCTGACCCGGGAAAAACCGATTTTTACTGCTTGCCAATAAAAGAGAAAGAGAGCCGTGGCCACGAGGGCGAATCCGACCAAGCCATAGTCCGAGCAAAGATTCAGAATATCATTATGGGGGTACTCGGAGTAGGTCTGGAAACGATAAGGTCTGTATTTGGGATAGAAAAACTCCCAAGTTCCAGGCCCGGTTCCCAAAAGAGGGTGATCTTGAACCATCTGGAAAGTGGCCTTGGTGTAGTAGGTACGCCCGCCGAAAGTGCGATCATTCAAAGCAAACCTCTGATCGACATGCGGATTATGGACAGTCTCCTCAATTCGTTTGCGAATAGGGCCGATCGCGAACGTTAGCGATGTTAAGATCACAACGCAGCCGGCGACCACTCCCAGACGGATAAGAAAACCCCTGCTCTTCCAATCACCCCAAATGAGCAGTGTGAGCAAGCCTGCGATGACGGAAATCCAGCCAGCCCGAGACAACGTACACATGAGGGCTGCGATGGAAACCACTCCGATATAGCCCAAAATCACTTTCTCTAACGCGGACCTGTTAATCGAATCAGACGAACGATGAAACACCAATCGCCCAATGATAAGCCCAATGACCATTTCCAGGAATCCAGCCAAGTGATTGGGACAGACATAGGTGCCGCCCGCCCGGCCAAAATACTTCTCCGGCCGAGACCAAAAGAAGATGGAAGGAGAATGAGTGGCAAATTGCCACAGGCCATAAGTTGCTTCGAAAAGGGCAAGGCTAAACAAAGCCCAGAGCAGCACGTTTCGATCTTTGGACCGATGGAAGTTGGAGGCGATAGCAAAGTAGAAAAATCCGAGCAGTATGATCTGAAACAATTCCAGCCGAGCTTCGTATTCCACGGGAGAGGTGACGTACCGCACGAAAGCGTATATCAAAAAACCTATGACTGGGAAATGCATCGGAGACTTGCTCCAATAAACCTTTCCAGACACAAGCTTCGCAACCCACAGCACCGCAAGGAGAAACGCCCCAGCGTAAAGACCGGAGGCGAAATCCAAGGTGACCGACGCCAACGGCAGGACTGCGGCGAAAAAGCAAAGTGCCATGGTGTAAACCATGGCACTGCTAAGATATCTCTTCATCCGACCTGCAGAGCGGCCTTTTTTCTGGCTTTGTTCCGGGTTTGCCCGCTGCTCTCCGGCCACTCCGCTGATTTGCAACATCAGCCTAAAAGCTTAGTCTTTGCTTTTGTCTTTGTTATGATCATCATCATGACCATGGTGCCCACCGCCACTGTGGCCGGGAGGAGGCTGGTCGCCGTTGCCCTTGCCATTGTTCGGGTGCTTGAACGGGCTCGGCCCAAAAATCTGCTTCAAGGGCTCCAGAAATGAGGACTCGCTAATCAAACTCACCAGCCCACGCCGGGAAACCTCGCTATCGTTGGGCAGGTCGATCCCTTCACGGGCCAGGATCCGGACAAAGTCCCCGCCGTATTTCTTCGGGTTCAGGTTGAATAGCTGCACCAGAACCTGGGCCAGCGTATCGCGCTGCAGGGTGGCACTGGGCTGCCATCCGCTGCTCGGATTCATCCCCTTCACCTTCGCCCAGTTCACGTATTCTTGGGCGGTGGAGTTCGCGTTAAATTGGTTTTTGTCTCCAACCACCTGCGTCATCCATTTTAGAAATTCTAATTGGGTGATGCCACTGTTCTTGCTATCCGCTTTGGCAGTCGCGGGACTCATTGCTGCAAGACCAATGATCGCTCCAAGAAGCGCAACCAATGCCTTCTTGCCCCATCCATGAATTAGCCTGTCGATGCATCCTTGCAGGTATTTGTTAAGGTTTGTAGTCATGGGCCAACTCGGGGTAACTGATTTCTGTTGTTGTTTGGAACAGCTACACTTTATGAGAAACTGTTCACTTTTGTCAAGCGATCTGCCAAAAATATTCACTTTCTTTTTATAAAATATTTCGCTCAGCAAGTATATGGAGGATGCTCCCATTCCCGATATAGTAATTCTTCGGAAGCTTCTATCCGTAATTCTCCGGCGGGAATACGTATTTCCCGTGCGAAAACCCGCCCAATCTAGGCATTACACGCACAAGACCTGACCGTTTTTATTGAAGTTCTCGCTTCACGTCTTTGATTAACTTTTCCAAACTGCGGCCATATTCAACATAGTTCTGGTATTGCACTTCTTCGGAAGCTTGAACGCTTGCGTCGTGAAATACGACCGCCATATGGGGCTCGATGGAAAACCCACCCGTGTAGCCGCTGGCCAATAGATCCTTGATGATTGGGCGCACCGCGCCATCACCTTCCCCTGGAAAAGTGTAATCGGCATCATTTTTAGCCATATTCCAAATAGCATCCTTGACATGCACATGCGTTATAAAGGGCTTCACCTGCGTGTAAAACTCCCAGGGATCCTGTTTCCGCCAGGGCTTTGGCTTAGAACGGTCGTCGTTGAAGATCGGATTGGCCGTATCGAACACCCACTTTAACCCGGGAACATTTTCCAGGAGCTTCAATGCAAAAGGCCAACCCATGCCGCCGTAATTCATGCAATTTTCATGCACCGGTTGCAGGCCCGCATCCAAAAAGCGTTGGGTAACCTCTCGAAGACGGCGAAAGCGCTCAGCTTCCATTTGATCCTCTTGTTCACGCACCTTGTAGCTCATGATTCGAATGTGCTTCGTTCCCAACCGCTGCATCCGTGGAATGGCACGGGCGACTTCCGCCAATGTAATATCAAAAGGATCTTCGATTCTTTTGGCCCAATTCCCGATGGTGCTGCCGAAACAATTCACCCGAATATCCGCGCGGCTCAACTTTTCAACAACAATTTCGAAAGCGGTTTCAGGGATGTCATGCAGGTTTGCCTTGAGGTAGCCATTCACTTCCACGTTTCGCGCTTCAATATGCCTCCAGCCAAGTTCTTTGGTGGCTCTTATTTGAAGATCGATGTTGGAACCAGCTTCATCCGCTATGCCTGAAAGGTACATAATCTATGCGTAACAAATTGTTAACGATGAAACGATTGGGTGAAATCCTCGCCTTCGGTTTTGACAACCTTCTTTTGGAATAGCGAAGTCGCGATGAGTTCGTCGAGCTTCCGCTCAAACGCCATGCTGTCCATGGGCAACTCAACTGTTTTCTCCAGCAGCGAGCTATAAAGCATTACGTTGGCGAGTTCCACGGAATGGATGCCCTCTTCGCCAGGGATGAACAGCGGGACGCGATCGAGGATCGCTTCCACAAAATTCCGCATCAGAATTGCGTGTGGATTAATCGCGTTCTCGAAGGGGATTTCAACGTTCCAAATCTCCGGTTTTACGAATCCCGTCTTGGCCGCACGGCTGAATTCAAGCATGTCGGCATCATTGCGGGTAAACGTCAGCTTTCCATGCTCAAGGACGATCTTGCCACGAGTGCCACAGATTTCGAAACGATTGGTTCCGGGAGCTTCTCCTGTCGAAGAAATGAAGCTGCCAGTCGCGCCGTTGGCCCACTCGAGAAAAACGGTGACGTTATCCTCGACCTCAATTTGGTGGAAGCGACCGATTTGGCAAAAGCCACGAACGCGCTTTGGCATGCCGAGGAGCCACTGAAGAGTGTCCAACTGGTGCAGGCATTGGTTGAGGAGCACTCCTCCGCCCTCGCCTCTCCACGTGGCACGCCAGCCTCCGCTCGCATAATAAGCCTCGGTGCGGAACCAATCGGTAATAATCCAGTTGACCCGAACAACCTCGCCGAGCTCCCCATCCTGGATCAATTTACGAATCCTGGCATATCTCGGTTCAGTCCGCAGCTGGAACATGGCCCCGAAAACAAGCGCTGGATGCCGCCGCGCTTCAGCGATCAGCCGCTCGGCATCCGCCTTGTGAGCAGAAATGGGTTTCTCGACCATGATATGCAACCCGGCCCTGAGAGCAGCGATGCCCAGACTGGTATGCTGGTAATGCGGCGTGGCAATCAGCAATGCATCGATAGCGCCGGATTCAATGAGCTTTTCACTGGTATCAAACACCTTCGCGCCTCTGGCTTTGTAGACCTCAAGTTTTTCCGGGGAGGTACTGCAAACCGCTGTGAGTTCCGCACGGCCCACGTTGCCAGCAAGAAGGTAATCAGCATGGAACTTCCCCATGTTTCCCATGCCAATAATGCCGATGCGAACTTTGTTCATGTGACGAGTTGAGGATTACTTCAAAGTATGAATTCAAGATTATCAGGGCACCGGAAAAGCTCTGGCAAGCTTATTTCCAGAGCCAGGTGAGCAAAGGCGCCACGGCCAGGCTGGGCATATAATCCGCAAGAGGAACTCGGCGAATTTCCAGGATAATCAATGCAATGCAGGAGACCAGCAGCCCGCCAGTAGCCGAAATGGAAGGAATCAAACCATAATTGCGCAGAAACGAGTCCGCATGCGTGGCCAACAGAGTGATCGTGCCCTGATAGGCGACTACGGGCACTACCGCCAAAATCACACCCCACCCAAATGAAGATACAAAGGCCATGGTGGCCAAGCCGTCCATCACTGCCTTGATCCCGAGCGTCTGCCATTTGCCCTGCAACCCGTCCTCCAAAGCGCCAAGAATGGCCATGGGGCCCACGCAGAAAAGCAAAGTGCAGGTGATAAATCCCTCCGCGAACCGATTGGGTTTGCTGGTGTCCGCACTGGCGAATTTCTCCGTCGCTATTCTTCCTAAGTACGACACCCCCTTTTGAAGGCACAACAGCTTGCCGATGAGATTGCCGATTACCAGCGACACCAATACGATCGCGATTTGCTTCAACACCGAACCGAATGAACCATTGATATTTTCCCAAGCCATTTTCAGGCCGACATAAACTGTAAAAATGCCGAGCAAAGATTTAATGAGCAACTGGCGCCTGGGGGAAAGTTGTTTCGCCACCGTCAAACCAGCAAGCCCCCCCAGAAGGATACCGACTGCATTTAATATGGTGCCCAAGCCAATCATGCGGTCCTGACTCAACCATGTTCTGTCTACGAACATCAAGGAGCAAAGCCCTCCCCGGCCTTCAAAAAGCATCAAACTGCCAGTTTACGCCAACTATGCTCAGAACGGGCTTGAGCGTGGTAAGAAAAGATTGCAAAGTGGTCCCGCACCCGACACTTTATCGGGTCTTGGGTCGGGGCGTAGCGTAGCCTGGTAGCGCGCTTGTTTCGGGTACAAGAGGTCGTGAGTTCGAATCTCACCGCCCCGACCATTTTCTTTCTTCTGAAATACTTCAACTCCGACCAGCTCAAAACCTGCAAATTCTGGCCAGTTTCTTCGTGCCGTCTAATCGCGAACGGCATCCTGATCTGAAGATCCAGTGTCGAGGTCGATAGAGCTCTCGGGCACTCGATTATGGATTAGCCAATAGTCCCTGACCCCTTTCACCATGGCCAGGAGCTCGTCGGGCTTGCCCGGCTTCACCAGGTAACCATTCGCCCCGAAAATATAGGCACGGTGGATATCCCTTTCCTGGTTGGACGAGGTAAATACGACTACCGGCAGAGTCACGGTAGCTGGTTGAGCGCGGAGCCATTTAAAACTTCCAAGCCGGATTTTCCGGGCATGTTCAGGTCCAGCAGAACGAGACAAGGCATTGGGTTCTGGTCGCGACTGGTAAAAGGACCCATGCCGGATAAATATTCCACGGCCTGGCTGCCCCTTAGGAAAAGCTGAACACATGGGGTCGATGCCCCATTTGGAACTGGTTCCAGCGCTTGAGTGCTTTAACCGCGTCAAAGCGAAGGGAGCAATCGGTAAAAACACTGCGCGTGAGATGCGGGCTCGGGGTCGGTCAGTTCGATAAGGTCCGCAGTACCTCCGCCTGCCCAGATAGCTTGCCAACTCTCCGGCTGCAAATCGAAAGCACGTTCCACGCGGTAGCCCCTTCCAAACACGCCCGTCCAGTTCAAGCGAACGCCGTCTGGCGTCAGGCTCATTCGGAAATCGGATGGTATGGGAGGCGGGCTGGCTTGGTTCACTTGAAAGAGATATCCACTATCGTTGCACACCACCAGCAGGCTCCCATTAGGCGCCAAAGTTACGCAGCGCGGCTGAGCGAAGTAATTTTGGAAAACCAGCGGTGGATGCGCCCCGTCAGGAAGGATGTATGCATCTTTGCTGCCGCCTCCTCGAAGGTATCGGTGCAGATACCCTTCAGTGTCCACGAACCACACGCTACCGTCCTTATGGCCGCACAGAAAGTAGGAGCCATCCGGGCGGAACGCAATGCCGCGTGGACCGTCGATAAAGCTGTTCACCGCCAGTTGGCCATCCGCGGCCAGCGGCTGGGTGATGTTCCCTGTCATGCGAGTGCGCTGTTCAGGGCCATCAATCCGAAACAGGCCGGGGGCCAACTTATTGGTGTCCTCCTCCGCCCGATCGCAAACATAGAGCAAACCGTCCACCGGATTTACCGCGATATTGGCAGGATTGCGAAATCCCACTTCCTTGCTGCAAATCGTCTCAATGCCGTTTGTGGACGTCCATTGCTTCACTACCGCCCCGTCTGCAAAAAGGTTGGTCACCCCGTTCACCACCAGGGGCTTGAATTCGTGCGTATAATAAATGAG
>JAQGOV010000632.1 GCA_028293425.1 Verrucomicrobiales bacterium | reverse complement strand
CGATGAACTCCAGGCCAAGCTCTTCCTTGAGGACTGCAAACACTTTGCCACCTCGCTCCACATTGGAGCGCGCGATTTGGGTGAATTCATCATCGACGACCACGGCCACTCCGCTTATGTGGTTTCTCTGGCCAATGGTTTGCGCATCCACTCCATGTCCAGCAGCCCCAATGCGCATGCCGGGAAACGAGGCGACCGCATCCTCGATGAGTTCGCCTTGCATTCCGATCCCAAGGAGCTTTACGCCATTGCTTACCCGGGCATCACCTGGGGTGGAAGTCTCGAAATCTTCTCCACCCACCGGGGCACCCACAACTACTTCAATGAACTCATCCAGGAGATTAAAGGCAATGGCAACCCCAAAGGCTTCTCCCTCCATTCAGTCACCCTCGAGAACGCTCTGGATCAGGGCCTCCTTTACAAGCTCCAGCAAAAGCTCCCGCCCGAGGATCCCAGGCAAGAGATGGATGAAGCCGATTACTTCAACTTCATTAAGCGTGGCTGCCCGGACCCTGAAACTTTCTTGCAGGAATACATGTGCCAGCCCGGGGATGATTCCAGCGCTTTTCTCCCCTTTGAACTCATCACCGCCTGTGAATACAAGAATAACGAGGATTGGGCGGGAGACCTGCTCAATACCAAGAACTACCTCTTTATCGGGGTGGATATCGGCAGAGTCCATGACCTCACCGCCATCTGGGTCTTGGAGAAAATAGACCCGGTGTTTTACACCCGGAGAGTCATCACTCTCGAGAACCAGCCCTTTGAAGTGCAGGAGAAAGTGCTTTACGACCTCCTGCGCTATCCACGCGTTTACAAGTGCATGATTGACCAGACCGGGATTGGCCGGCAATTCACCGAGCGAGCCCAGGCCAAGTTCGGCAACTGGAAAGTGGAAGGGGTGGCCTTCACCGCCCAAAGCAAAGAACAACTGGCGTATCCGGTGCGAGTGGCCTTTGAAAGCAGGACCATCCGCATCCCCGAAGACCCGCTCATCCGCTCGGACTTCCGAGCGGTGCGCAAAGAGACCACCAACAGTGGGAACCTGCGGTTTGCCGCTGAGCGCGGGCCCAAAGGCCACTCCGACCGCTTCTGGGCACTAGCCCTCGCTCTCCACGCCACCAGCAAATACGTGAGCGCCGGAGCCATGGTGCTCTACAGTTGATTACTCACCAGCGTAGGAGACGACGTGAGGACGCTGAGTCCGAGCAGGTAACGAGTCCCACCTGTTCTTTGACATACCCAATCTCAAAGACTTGTTACCCGCTCCGCCCGCCGAATGTAGCAGCCGAAGTGATGAGGCTGTTCCCGAGCTGCACGCGTCCCGCGGGCAGAACCGTTCATACGTCCTAATGAGTAATTTACTTTTCGTTGCTGACCAGGATTTGGAGCAGTTTCAGAGCCTTGAGTTCCTCTTCATCCAATTGAGCAAACAGCCGTTGACGGGAGAGATCAAACGAACGCTGCCGCTTGCCTCCATTTCGATCGCTGCCATTGTGGAAGCACCAGCCAGCCGCGCCTCCGGCAAGTGCTCCGCGTAGATCCGACGCGAAATCCTCAGCCTTCGGTTCCCATTTTGCATATCCCCTGCGTAAAGGCTCCTGATAGTGGACGGGGACCATGGCACCCATCTCCTTCATCCAGTCCAGATATTCCAGAGTTTTGGACTCCGTTTGGGCTGGTGAGGCGGCGTCGCGCGGACGGTGTGGTGCGACGAAGTCGAGCTGGGCAGTCTTCAGGTAAGCTCTCAATTCCGACTTGGAAATATCGCCTCCGTCGGAAGCTGTCACGAGCAGGTGCGGCTCCAGCTTTTTGGCCCAGGCACCCAACTCCTGGATATCCTCAATGCCCGTGAACCGCTTATCGCGCACATTCCGTTCATTGCTCAGGTCCAGGTACCAGTTTCTTCGGTCGCGCAAAGTGTTCACGAGCACTTCGACCGCGCGGCGATGGGCGGCGAGAGTCTCCAAATGCGGCGAACCCTTGGTGCCGTCACCGCGCGTGAGTGTTACATCTACCACCAACCCCCGGGTGTCGCACTGTTCCACCAGCCATTTCAACTTTTCCAGGAACCCAGGGCGGTGTTCGCCGTTCTGATCAATGGCGGCGACATTTGTGGAAGCGGAGCTCCAGTTGGCCCATACCCGGATCCAGTTGAAGCCGTGGCGCTGAGCGTCGTTTAAATCTTCAGTGATGAAATCGCGGGATGCCCCGAGCCCGCCGTAGTAGCTAATGCCGTAGAGGAACACTGGTTTTCCGTTGAGCGTGAAGCGGGTGCCGTCGATGCCGAGCTGGGTGCCGTGGTTTTGAAGCTCGGCCGCACTGAGCGCGACGGGCAGTTGGGCCCACAGCACGGCAAGTAACATAATCCAGGAGAAGTGCTTCACAGTGTTTACGCTCAGGGTGGCACGTTCATGACCGGGAGTCGAGGCCAATGCCGTTTTGCATTTCTCGTCGGTCCTTCGTCTGAGTTACTAGCCAAGTATTAGCGGATTCGCTTGCCTCCAAAACCACTTGCTTTCCTAAGAACTTAGTATAATAGTTGGCGAGTCACCCCACATAAGATATTCCTACAAATTGATGAAACCTTTTAAAATAACTGCACTCTGCTTATTGGTGGGTGTGATAGCAAGCAACACGTTGACTGCTGGTTCTGCCGTTAGTGTCAAAAAGCGATACGAGATAAAAGCACTGCCACAAGCTCGCCATACGGATACCTTTAGTCCTCGCAGAATTAATGTCAAAGGGCAGGTACTTGGCTTGTCCTTTGGTCATGTGGTCCTTTATAGTGAAGGAAAGCTCGAGGATCTTCATTTGCTATTGCCCCTTGAGCTACAATCGACGGGATATTCAATGCCCCTCGACCTGAATAATCATGGGGACGTTCTCTTTTTGTTTGGAGGTCATGGAAGCGACCGTTTCTTTCTGGTCCACAATGGAGCGCTTATCGATTTGAGTGCAGCTACGAGCCCCGATTTCCGTTTTGTGGGCATGAATGACGTTGGAGGACTAGTGGGCTCAACCATGCTAAACGGGCGCCAAGCATTTAGTTATACCGAAGGCCAGATTTGGATTTTGGGGTCTCAGTCCGGATATTTTAATACAGTTGCAACCGCACTTAACAATACGGGAACAATTGTGGGTTGGGCCAATTACGGGGTGCTAAACAACTCTACTGCTGTTGTCTTTGAATCGGACGAAGCCTTGCGCCTTGGGGGGTTTTACGACTTTCCCAAGAGAGTCAACGATGCAGGAGAGATCCTGAGTAGTAACTATCTGCGCCGACCAAACGGGGATGTCACATATTTGACCGGAGCAGGGCTGAAGGGATCGGGCTTCAACAACCACGGGGTGGTGGTAGGAGCAAGCACCGCAAGCTTTCAAGGGAGAGATCAGGCTGTAATTTATGACCATGGAATTCTCACTTATTTGAACGATACAGTCGAACCACTGCACGGTTGGTTCTTGAACGACGCAGTTGATATCAACGACAACGGTGAAATCATTGGATTTGGTTTTCTACAGGAAAAGTTCCGAGCGTTTCTATTAAGTCCGCACAAGTAGAATATCTGCTGAAGAAAGCGCTATGGTGGGAACGGCATACGACACGAACCCTTAAATCGCTCCCCTGAACTTTTCGGTTCGATTCACCAGAAGCGTCCTATTGAGCACACCCTGAACGCGATTTTCAGGGAAGTCATCATGAGTTCGCGCTGTCACCCTTTCGCTTCTCTCCAAGTCTTGAGTGCCTTCTTGGCCCTCTGGATCAGCCCATTCACATGCCGGAATTCAGTATCAAACATTTCAAACTCTTCTCGTGTCCTGCGTGTTCGACTCGGATACGGAACGGCTACCGGGAACTGGTCGGCGGTGGTAAAAGATTTTCGAGGCTCTGTGGCCAGCAAAGCTTTCATCCTATCCCATGCACGAATGTAATTTTGGAATGCGGTCTGAAATTCCAAGGGAGCCTTGGAAAGATCTATTTTGCGCAGGGCATCGGTGTAGGAACCGGTGACGTTTGCATAATCCCTGCCGCTCATGACCACGCCATCCTTAAAACTGAGTGGCCATGCAAATTGTTCCTGTTCATGGATGGCTTGGATCGCCTGCGCGTTCTCAGGGCTAACCTGGATCGGCCTGGTTGGTGTGGTCGAACACGAACAAAGCACGATCACCAGCAAAACCAGCGCTCCATTGAGAAGTTTCATACGGCGGGTGAAGTTATCGACATTGCTTGTCAGCGTGAAGCCCGAAAGAAAGATGAAAGGGAGCCCTCTCACCTTCAGGAACACGGGCGTCAGGTCGATTGTTCCTTTGAAGACTTGCCGCCGCAATGAACACTCGGAATCCAACAACCATGGTGGTCTGGGGAACAGCTATTTTCACCGCTACAGTTCTTTCGGGCGTGGTTGCTTTCCTGGGGTGGGTTTTCAGCAGTTCCAGCTTGCCGCCAATAGGTGGAGGCGCCCCACTCAGCATCATTCCGGCTGCCGGGGTTTGGATTCTGTGCCTGGGGACAGCCGGCCTCCACACCAACTTTCGGAGGCGGCGTAGCAGCTCGGGAGTCAGGAAGGGAATTCTCGCGGGCTCGTTTTATGGATTGGTCATCGTTGCACTCCTTTGTGCATTTGATCTATTTGCTCCAAACGGGGAGCCCATGTTGATTCCACCGCAATCAGGGCTGGATGTTATAGTACTCCAAATGTGGTCCAACTTCCTGGTTTTTGTTGGTGTTGGCACCCCGGTGTTTATCATCGTGGCCACCTACCCGAGCAAGGAAGATCAGTGAGAAATATCCCTTTGTGAGAAAAAGTAGTAAGCCAGGATAAAGCCGGTCATGGCAACGGCCCAAAGGAGAATGACATTTTCAACCGGCAAGCTTCGGCCCATCACCAAGTCGAATGGAACGAAGTAATGAAAAGGGGAAAGTTGGGAGAGACGCTCAGCAGGTGGCCAAAGATGTCCCGTGAGATCCAGCAGGAGCGAGGCAAATGCGAGCAACCCGGTAACCGCGCTGGCAACGGTCCGGCGACATGCCGCCGCCAAGGCCAGCGCGACGCCGCCCCAGCAGAGCATTAACAGGCCGAGATTCAGGGCAAGTGCGCCGAGTATTCCCAGGGTCGGCCATTCAACATTTTTTGGAGCAACAGTGGCCAGGCCCACCCACGTGCCCGCTAACATCAAAGCGAGCATCAAGCCCAAGACCAGGAGCAAGAGCGCAATGGTTCGCGTGATGATCCAATGCCGGGGCAGCGGACGGGCCAGGATGAGGTCCGCGAAACCGGTTTCAACTTCCGAGGCAGGGAGCGTGGCCAGGGCAATGGTCAATGCGAGCAGAGCGACCACGATGATGAATTCAAAGTAGCCGATGCAAACCACGCCTTTGAAAGACATGACACTGGCGAGCGAGGGCCCAAGGATTGCGCGCACAAATGGCGGCAGCAGCGAAGCAAGCTGCTCAAACTCACCGGAGCGCTCAATGGATCCCGCGATGAAAACCAGCAACACCTGAAACCCGGCGAGCAGAAGCCCCATGGCAATGAGCAAGTTGAGGGCGCGCCTGAGGGAAAGCGCCAGGAGCAGACGCAGGACAGTCATGATGTTCCTTCCCGATAATATTTGAGCACCACGTCCTCCAGGCGGGCTTCCCTCACTTCCATGTCCTGCACCGGCAACCCGGCCAGCAGGTCGAGGAGCGGGCCAAGCGCCCCCGTAACCTCAATGCGCCAAAGGCGCGGAGTTGTTTCGAGCAAAGCGTGGTTTGGAGGCAGCGCAGCAGGCGCCGCGATATCCCGCCAGAAATGCACTCGCACGCGTCGCGCGGTGAGGCGGCGGATGTCCTCCACCCCAGAGAGCAGCACCAACTCGCCTTTGCGCAAGAGAGCGATCCGGTCACAAACGCGTTCGACTTCCGAGAGCACGTGAGAGGAAATAAAAACCGTCCTACCTCGTGCTTTTGAGTCCTTGAGCAGCTTGTAAAAAGATTCCTGCATGAGAGGATCCAGACCTTCGGTCGGTTCGTCCAGGATGAGAAGCGGAGGGTCGGCTTCAAACGCCTGAATGATCCCGAGTTTGCGCTTCATGCCGGTGCTGTATTGACGGAGCTTGCGTTGCAAATCGCGTTGCGGGAGTTCCAAACGGTCTGATAGTTCCTGACGCTACTGCTTGTTGACAGGCTGGCTTTTTAAACCGGCAAGGAAGTTGAGGATTTCAAGGCCCGTCAGATCTTTATAAACTCCCAGTTCGCCGGGCAGGTATCCGACTTGAGCTCGGGCGGCCAAACCATCCAGCCAGCAGTCATGACCAAAAATGAGGGCCGTGCCGTGAGTGGGGCGGAGCAAATCCAAAAGTAACCTGATGGTGGTGGTTTTGCCTGCGCCATTCAAGCCAAGGAAACCAAGCACCTCGCCTTGAAGGACATTGAGATTCAGGTTATTCAGGGCAACGAGTGAGCCATATTGTTTGGTGAGTCCCCGAATTGAAATGGCGGGCGTTTGGAGGTCGGTCGTTCGAACTTCCTTTGCCGGGTTACGTTTCACCTCGGTGGAAGCCGTTTACGGCAAGACAGTCGCTCGGTAATAACGTTGCGAGCAATTGGTCGATTGGAGCGGATCCCGCACCTGGAAGGTTCCGT
>JAQGOV010000578.1 GCA_028293425.1 Verrucomicrobiales bacterium | reverse complement strand
AATGTGGGTGCTGGACAAGGGATGACCATCGAAACATGGATCAATCCTTCTGATATCCAAACCTGGCATCCGCTGGTTGAATGGAACAATGCCTCGGGTTCCTCGACCGGCGAAGGCACTCATTTCTGGCTCTCCAGTTCCACGAGTTCCGGCATTTTGCCGGGTGCGCTGTATGCGAACTTGATGGATGCCAATTTCGAACAGGCTCACCTGATTGGAACCCCCGGCGGCATCATTCAAAGCGGAGTCTGGCAGCATGTCGCCTTGACCTACGACAAAGCTTCTGGCATCGCCCGCATTTACCGCAACGGCGCTGTGGTCGCTCAGCAAAGCTTGGGCAGCTTCAGCCCGAGGACTGGGTTGGGCTACGACCTTTACCTCGGCTTCCGCGCTACTCCCGGCTTCCCTATCCGCTATGCGGGGCTCATGGATGAAACCGCCATTTACGGCCGCGCCTTGGGTTCGAGCGAGATCGCCGCCATTTTCAACGCGGGTTCTTCCGGAAAATGCCCGGGCACTACGCCTCCTCCTTCTTGCGTGCCCGCTGCTGTCGGTCTTGTCAGCTCCTGGAAAGGTGAAGGCAGCGCGTTGGATTCTGTGGACGGTAACCACGGTGTCATCGCTGGAACCATGGCCTATGCCAGTGCCAAGGTTGGCCAGGGCTTCTCTTACTCCGGCACCGCCAATTACGTTCGTGTCCCGGCCAGTTCCAATCTGAACGTTGGCCTGGGCGGCGGTTTCACCTTGGAAGGCTGGATCAATCCTTCGAGTGCTCCTTCGCAAATGCCCATTTTTGAATGGGGAACCGTCAACGGCAACGTGGGCCTTCAGTTCTGGACCTCCTCCTACGGCACCGCCAACTTATTCGCCAATCTCGTGGATGCGCAAGGTGCTGACCACCTGTTCTACTCGGCCAATAACGTGCTGGTTTCGCAGCAATTCCAACATGTGGCTCTCACTTACGACAAAGCCAGCGGTTTGGCGGCCATTTATCGCAACGGTGTCAAGGTGGCCGAAACCAACTTCGGCTCGGGCCTCGTCGCAAGGACCACTTCCGATCTCTATCTCGGTAAGCGTCTCGGTGGACAATCTTTCAACGGTCTCCTCGATGAGTTGTCGGTCTACCGACGCTCCTTGACCGCCACGGAAATCGCCGGCATCTACAGCGCCGGTAGCTTTGGTAAATGCACCCCTCAGGGTTTTGGGCCGCTCATCACCCAGCAGCCTTCGAATGTCACCGTCACCGAAGGGCAGACCGCTGTGTTCGTTGCCCAGGCCACTGGCTCATCGCCTTTGAATTATCAATGGAAGTTCGGCGGAAGCAATCTCCTTGGAGCCACCTCCAGCAGCCTGGTCCTGAGCAATGTGCAGCTCAGCCAGGCCGGCGCCTACAACGTGTTCGTGGCTAATCCCTACGGCAGCTCGCTCAGCTCGAATGCTGTCCTCTCTGTCGCCCCAATTTCCGCGCCTTGTGTGCCCGCCTCCGCGGGGTTGGTCGGTTGGTGGAAGGCCGAGGATAATACCCTCGATAGCGCTGGGGCTAATAATGGCATGCCGGTAGGCACCGTGGCTTACACAGTGGGCAAGGCCGGCCGCGGCTTTACTTATGGTTCAGCCAGTGGCTACGTCCAGGTCCCCGGCAATCCTTCTTTGGATGTTGGCCAGGCTGGTGGTTTCACCTTGGAAGGCTGGATCAATCCTTCCAGCGCTCCCACCCAAATGCCTATCTTCGAGTGGGGCACTCCAGGTTCAGGAGTCGGTCTCCAGTTCTGGACCTCCTCCTACGGCACGGCCAACCTCTTCGCCAATATCGTGGACGCTGGGGGCGTGGATCACCTGCTTTACTCCTCCAACAACGTGCTCGTTTCGCAGCAGTTCCAGCATGTGGCCGTCACCTTCGATAAAGCTACTGGCGTGGCCCGAATCTATCGCAACGGCATTAAGGTCGCCGAAGCCAATTTCGGTCCTGGCCTCGTGGCCAGAACTGCCTCCGAACTCTACCTTGGCAAGCGCATCGGTGGCCAAACCTTCTCCGGCGTGCTGGATGAGCTCTCCGTCTATAACCGCGCGCTCCAGTCCGGCGAAGTCGCTTCCATCTACACTGCCGGGAACGGCGGCAAGTGCGCCCTCCCGCCGAGCCCGCCGGCCATCACTCAACAACCTGTCAGCATCTCGGTTACAGAAGGTGCCATCGCTTCCTTTGCTGTGGGGGTTTCCGGCAGCCAGCCCATGACCTTCCAATGGCGTTTCCAGGGAGACAACCTGGCCGGCGCGAATCAAAACTCGCTCACCTTAAGTAATGTGGCAGCTTCGCAAGCCGGACCTTACGATGTTGTCATTGCCAACAACTACGGCTCGGTCACCAGTGTCGTCGCCAATCTGAGCATCGATCGCCTCCGCATCCTTGAAATTGGCGCCGTCCCTGCCCAGCAGGAAGGCACCACCATCACCCTGCCGCTGAACCTCATCAGCACGGGCGATGTCGCCGGTATCGATTTCAAGCTCACCTACAATACCAATTACCTGCGCGCTCCTGTGCTGGAGTGGGACAAGACGGTCAAGCGCGCTTTCACCGACCTGAACACCAACATTCCTGGAGAAGTCCGCGGAGCCTTGGTCTTGGCCGGAGAAACCGTTCCGTCGGGCGTCCAAACCATCGCGCATCTTTCCTTCTTCCTCCGGAGCGTGCCGACCAATTTGGTCACCGCCGTCGGCCTGCAAATTCTGGATATGTCCGGCGAGGCAGGGGACACCTTGGGTGGAACCTTGGCTCGCGGCACGAATGTCACTATCCTCGTCCGGTCTATCATTGGGGATAATAATGCGAACAATCGCCTCGACGTCGGCGATGCCACGGCCATCCTGCGCTACCTGACTGGCCTGGAGCAGACCCGGCCTTGGGATATCACGCTCAATAACCTGAATGCCAATACTTCGCTGGATTCAGGTGATGCCATCAAGGTGTTGCGTGCTGCCTCACGGATCGATCCGCAGCCTTTCGGCAACAACTTTGCCAAGTCGCTCAGCTCTGTTTCCGGCAATGCCACCCTCTACCCTGCGGCTATCAAGTCTCAGCCCGGCCAGTTGGTCACAGTCGAAGTTCGGATGCAGAATGTCACCTATCCCGTCGCTGGTGCATCCTTCAGCTTGAACTACGACACTAATGCCCTGCGATTGGTTGACAGCTCGTCTTACGACTTCGGTGCCTTGGTCCCGAGTGGTGCCCTGGCTCTCTGGAATATCGCTCCGAACCAGAACAACTTTGGCACTCAGAGCGGTTTGGCTTCTATGGCCGCCAGCACGGCCCAAGCCTGGAGCAGCAGCAACGGCACACTCGCCCAGCTCACCTTCCAGGTGCAGCCGGGCGCGAATAACCAATACCAATGGCCCATCACTCTCACCTCCGTGGAAGCCACGGAAGATGGCTATATCAACCACAGCCTCGCTACTGCTGGGGCCACCCTCAGCGTTCGCGCCCCTGTCGCGGCTCGGCTCGCGCCGTCCGCCGCCCTGGTCAACGGCAAGTTCTCTCTCACCATCAATGGTGACACAGGAGTCTCTTACCTCGTGGAAGCCTCCACCGACCTCGTGAACTGGACGCCTATCGCCACCGTGGTCCCGGCCAATGGTGCGGCAGTCGTCACAGACGACGACTCCGGCAACCTGCCGAAGCGGTTCTACCGGGTTCGCCTGAACCAATAATCCTTTAGCGAACACACACAAAGAGCCGCAGCGGAGCAATCCACTGCGGCTCTTTTCCTTTACGCTTCAACTTCATCCTTCCTCCTTCATAATTCATCCTTGGCTTTATCCTCCCCATGCGCCTCACGCGCCCCACGCGCCAGACAACTCCGCCCCCCTGTGCTAAAAAGGAACGAACATGAAAACTGAAATTGAAAATAGAATTCAGGATTCGGGAAAGCAGGACGCGACGCCCGGCTTTGGCAGCAGTGCCATCTCTGCCACTCCGCAATGCGCTCGCCCTGCCGCTCGGGATCAGAGCAACCCGTCTGGCAACTCCAAGCTATCCTACGGGAGTAGAAAAAGATTGGTGTCAGCCGCTGTTGAAGACAAAATGAATTCTAACCAAAAAACATTTGAGGAGAAAGAAGGACGCGTGGCAGCAATGCCTTCCTTCCCTGTAGCCAAATGTAGCCCTTGGAAGGCTCATGTAGGTTTATGTAGGTTAAAAAAAATTCCTCATTCCTGTAGCCTAATTCCAGCCATTCAATCTCCTGGGCATTCCGCGCCAGCTATTCAGTTTTCCATGCATCCCCTTTTCCAGGCCTTTCAGTCTCTCGCGCAAGCCTCCAGCCATTTAAAGCAAGGCCATGCAAGCCTTGGAAAGGCCACGCCAGCCTCCAAAGAAAAATCGTTGGCAAGCCTTGCCTGCAAGGCTTCCGCACTCTCCCCAATCCTAACGGGTCCACCTTTCGCGCGAAAGATTCTCGCTCTGTTGCGCTTTGTAGCGCGTGATTCAGCCATTTTTACTTTTATGCACTTTTAAACAGTTTTATTCACTTTGCTATGAACGTCACCATCTCCACCCACGTAGCTGCCGAAGTAATGAGGCAGAGCACTCCCTCCAAACGTAGGAAACGAGGTCAGGGCGTATTGGCCAATCATAGGAGTGCGGCCCTCCCGGCCGCAGAAACGTCCAACGATCAAACTCTCACAATAAAACGTAACAGTTTGGGAGTTCCTACGGCCCTTTCCCCTTTGAGCAACACGCCCGTAATGAGGCAGAGCCCTCCAGCATCGCCATTCCAACCCGAACCAAATGAAGTACCCAGTTCCAAAAAGCTAACGAAATGCGCGGACCGTCTACTTGCCTTTCGACCTGGTCGCCCCAAGGAGCGTTTTCACCATGCCGTCGATGTTATGCTCCTTCGCTTCCACATAAGCGGTCACGCCAAGCGTTTTCAGCGCGTTGCTGGTTTCGGGGCCGATGGACAAAATGTGGGTTTCAGGAAACTGCTGGAGAAGTTTGGGGAGGTCAAACCGCGCGTGGAAGTTTTCCACCGTGGAGCTGCTGGTGAACGTGATCCACTCCGCACCGCTTTCGGACAGGCGTGCGGCAGCGCCGTTTCGGTCTTCGGTTTCAGGAACAGTTTTGTAACAGGCGATATCGTCCACAATAGCACCCATTTCCTCCAGCGCCTCGGGCAGTTCGAGGTTTACCACTTCGGCTCGGGCCAGAAGAATTTTCAGATTCTCAATGCTCTCAAACTTTTCAAAAGCCTCCGCGATCTTTCGCGTCAGGTATTCCTCGGGCATCAAGTCCACCTTGAGATGTAGTTCCCTGAGCTTGGCTGCCGTGCCGGGTCCAACGGCGGCAATCCGGACTCCGCCGATGTCGCGCATATCTTCGAAAGCCTTGAAGAAAAGCTCAAAAAAGGAGGTCACCCCATTCGGGCTCGTGAACACAATCCAGTCGTAGGAGTTCAGCTCCAGCAACGCATCGGTAAGGGCTTCCCGGTTGCTGGGAGGTTCAATCCTGATGGTGGGAATCTCCATTACTTCTGCCCCGAGCTCAATCAACTGCTTGGAAAGCTGGCTGGCTTGCTCGCGGGTGCGGGTCACCACCACGCGCTGGCCAAAGAGCGGCCTTTTTTCAAACCAGTTCAGCTTCTCTCGCAGTTTAACAACGTCGCCAATGATCGTCACTGCCGGGGCGGCAAAGTTACTTTTGGCAGCTACCTCGGCAATGTTGCCGAGATTCCCCTGAATCGTTTGCTGATGTCCCGTAGTTCCCCAACGAACCATGCCCACTGGGGTTTCATTCGGCATCCCATTGGCCACCAGCGATTCGGCGATTTGGCCAATACGTTCAACGCCCATCAAAATGATTTTGGTTCCCGGCAATTTCGCGAGTTGCGCGTAATCCAGGGAGCTGGCCTCCTTGGTCGGATCTTCGTGCCCGGTCACAACAGTAAAGCTCGAGCAATGGTCGCGGTGGGTGATTGGGATGCCGGCGTAGTTGGGTGCCGCCACGATCGAGGAGATTCCCGGAACCACTTCGAAGGGGACATGCGCGGCTGCCAGTTCTTCGGCCTCTTCGCCGCCCCGGCCGAAAATGTAGGGATCTCCGCCCTTCAAACGAACAACGGTTTTGCCTTCCTTGGCCTTGTTCACCAACAACTGGTTGAGCTCTTCCTGGGGGATGGCATGATCCTTGGCCCGCTTTCCGCCGTAGATGATCTCCGCGCCTTTTGGAGCCAGGCGGAGGAGATCAGGATTCACCAGCGCGTCATACACCACTACGTCCGCTCGGCCCAAAAGCTCTGCCCCGCGCATGGTCATCAAACCCGCATCCCCGGGCCCTGCGCCCACCAAATAAACCGCACCCTTCGTTTTCATCTCGGTAATCTACTCGTTCTGGCTTGCTGCAACAGTGGCAAAAAACTATTTAGTCTTTCGGCTCGGAGCGACATGGCTTTCCGAGCCAATTCTTTTCCTGACTTCCTCGACAGTCATTTTCTTGGTTGGATTAGGCCAATCGAGCCAATCACCATTAGGTTTGAAGCCATTGCCGTCCACGTCCACGTAAAACGGATTGTGATAAGCGCACGGATGCATTTTGCCCTGCGCACTCGTTCCATAACCGATGGAAAGATCGGTGTTTTCCCCATAAGCCACCACAATCACATGGGAATCTTCCTTCAACGGCACGGTGATGGTGCGGTCGAATTTGACCACGCCGTTGCTAAACATCGCAGGATGGGTGGCGCGCGTATAATTTAATTCCTCAGGCTTGCGACCATTGACCAGCACCTGTACTCGGTCGATGTCGATCCAGTCAGTGCATTGCACCTTCACTTTAATTTTGATTTCGCTCGTGGCCTGCACGGTATCGCCGGGGAGCTTGCCGTCCTCCGTCTGCACTTGGAGGAACGGGCCTGAGGTGAGGATGGAATGGCCCGCTTTGGCGTGACGGACATTCTCGCGCCAATCAATCTCGGCAGGCTTATCCGTTTTGCTGGGCATATACATGCGCCAGGTGCCCACGCCATTGCCCCAAACTTCATGGGCGTCACAGTCCGCCATGGCGGTGTAGTGATGCCCCTGGTTCAGCATCTGCAACCACATGAACTCCCACGACTGATATAGCTTATCGAGGCCGACGTTATCGGGTCCGATGCGAAACGGGGCGTTGCCCAAGATCCCGCTATCGTTGGAATTTTGTGTTTCCAGGCCATCAATCATCTGCGCGAGCCCAACATAACCGCCATCGATTTTGCCATCGTCATTGCGGTCAATAAAGCTCTCCACCATGTCTGGATGATTCAATTGCACCCAGCGGTCTGGCTCCATCTTTTGCCAGTCGCGCAAAGTCAGTGCATCCAGCCGAGGATCCTTATCCCACTCCGGCGCGCCGGAATCCTGCGTGTGAGGAATCGGCTTAAGCGGGAAGGAGTTCAAGTGCGGGCCGCTCCCGGTCAGTTCAAGGCCGGCAATCGTTTGAATAAAATCCTTGAGCCCAAGCTTATCGATGGAGGGCCGCCAACTGCAAATGCGGTTGTGCTCCGTGGCGGGTGCGAATTCAATGTGCTCCGCT
>JAQGOV010000537.1 GCA_028293425.1 Verrucomicrobiales bacterium | reverse complement strand
AACCAGCTCTTGGCCGAGGAGATGAGCCGGGTGGGAACTTTGATGCCATGGGACCGCGCAAACTCGCCCACTACTTCCGCTGCCCTTTTATCCCACGGCAGCGCCAAACCGCCCTGAGGAAATTCCTGGTCATTGGGCAGGTAGAGAAAGGAGGGCAGAAGCGGACGTTCCTCCACGGTGCCAACCGCGGTGAGTTGCGGGATAGGCAAGGTGGTTTCCTGAACCTCCCGCGCGCCCCCGGCGGAAAGGTCATACCAGGATAAGGCCGAGTGCGTGGTGCCTAAATCAATTCCAATTGCGTAACGGGACATAGCGAATTCTTTCCGGTTTAAGCCAACTCCACCTCGGCCGGGGCAACCACCCGGGCATCCAGGGACTCCGCAATGTCAGGCATGCGAATGCCGCGAGCAACCCAGCCATGATGTTTGAGAATGCCTTTGAACGGCGGTTGGCCAGTGACATTCCCCGTAAGGCGAATGCGTTGTGCGTTAAATCCTGACGGCACATTCACGGTCGCGCCCTCGGCTTCCGTGAGGGCGGGTTCAAAATCAAAATATTGCTTGAGCAGCTTGCCGCATCCGCCATGAACCACCCGGGCGGCAGCGCCAACTTCCTCATCCGAGAAGCTGGCCACATCCTGCTGCAAAAAATCCACGAATCGCCCTTCCCTTTGCAAGGCCCCCAGTAGCACCAACCCCGACGCGTGCGCTTTCTCCGGTGGCGGCGCAACGGGCTTGGGCGCAGGGGCAGGCTTGACGTCCTTTACTTCCAGGGCTTTCAAACCACTTTTTACCTGTCGCGCAAATTCTCCATTGAACAAGAGGCGAAAGGCCATCCCGACCCTCGCCCCAAAACCGACGGATCCTTCATTCCCATTCATGGGCAAACCATAGCAGTGAGCCTAACAGGAGCAAAATGGAAACTGGCAACGTTTTCCAGCTTGCCCCTTTGCTATTCATCAAAAAGCGTGTTCACTACCCCAAGAGCAATGAATGGCGTTCAGGAAACGGCGGAAGCAAAAAGGCTGCGGGAAGACGCAGAACGAAAGCTAAATTGGAAGCGCTGGGGACCTTACCTTGCCGAGCGGCAATGGGCCACCATTCGCGAGGATTACTCAGAAGAGGGCAACCCATGGGAATACTTCCCACACGACCAGGCTAGAAGCCGCGCCTATCGCTGGGGAGAAGACGGCCTGCTCGGCATTACTGATCGCGAATGCCGCCTTTGTTTCGCCTTGGCCCTCTGGAATGGACGTGACCCCATTCTCAAGGAGCGCCTCTTCGGCCTGACCGGCCCGCAAGGCAACCATGGCGAGGATGTGAAGGAAGAGTATTTCTATCTGGGCTCGACCCCCACGCATTCCTACATGAAAGCCCTCTACAAGTACCCTCAAAAGGCTTTCCCTTATGAGCAACTGGTGCAGGAAAATCAAAACCGAGGCAGGAATCAGCCTGAATTTGAATTAGCTGACACAGGAGCGTTTGAGGAGAGCAGGTATTTCGATGTCACGGCGGAGTACGCCAAGCAATCCCCCAACGATATCCTGATTCGAATCACGGTCGCAAACCGCGGACCCGACAAAGCACTGCTGCACCTCCTGCCAACTTTATGGTTTAAGAATTCGTGGACCTGGGGCTGCAAACACGAGGGGTGCAGCCTGAAGCCCAGGATCGAAAGGAAAGCAGGCCACCTGCTCCAGTGTACCCACGAAACCCTCGAACCCTTCTTCCTGGAAATCGCACCCGGTCCCAATGGAACCGTTCCTCCCCTGCTCCTCACGGAAAACGAAACGAATTTTCAGCGGCTCTTCGGAGTGGACAACGTCACGCCCTGCGTGAAAGACGCCTTTCACGATTATGTCGTTCACGGCCAAAAGGAGGCGCTCAGTCCTAAAACCTACGGAACAAAGGCCGCTGCTCATCACATCCTGGAGCTCGATCCAGGAGAGGAACAGGTTGTTCAACTGCGTTTATATTCCGAGTCCGAAAAGCCATCCGAAGCTTTTGGCCGAGCATTTGACGACATATTCACTGCCCGCAAAAGCGAGGCGGATGCATTCTATGCGGCGCTGAACCCAAAACAGCTCACAGCCGAGGAACAAAATGTTATCCGTCAGGCTTATGCCGGTCTCCTTTGGAGCAAGCAGTTCTACCATTACGTGGTTCAGGATTGGCTGGACGGAGACCCAAACATGCCCGCGCCTCCGGAAAGCCGCGAGGAAGGCCGCAACCATGAATGGCGTCATGTGTTTAGCCGCGATATCATCTCCATGCCCGACAAATGGGAATATCCCTGGTTTGCGGCGTGGGATCTCGCCTTTCACATGATTCCGTTTTCGCGGATCGATCCGGAGTTTTCCAAGGAGCAACTGGTTCTGCTGCTGCGCGAATGGTATATGCACCCGAATGGGCAACTGCCCGCCTATGAATTTGCCTTCGATGATGTGAACCCGCCCGTCCACGCCTGGGCCGCGTGGCGGGTTTATAAAGTCAGTTCCCCCTGTGACAGTCGCGATTACGCGTTCCTGGAAAGAGTCTTCCAAAAGCTCTTGTTGAATTTCACTTGGTGGGTCAATCGCAAAGACCCGCAGGGTAACAACATTTTCGCCGGTGGCTTTCTCGGCCTGGATAACATCGGCGTCTTCGATCGCTCCAAGCCCTTGCCGACCGGCGGCACCTTGCAGCAATCGGACGGCACCGCCTGGATGGCCTTCTACTGCGCCACCATGTTGAGCATGGCCTTGGAACTGGCCCGCAAGAACGGCCAAGTCCAGGCCGCTTACGAGGACATGGCATCTAAATTCTTCGAGCATTTCGTCCAAATCGTTGATGCCATGAACGGCCTCGGCGGCTCCGGCCTGTGGAACGAAGAAGACGGATTTTATTACGACCAGGTCGTGGTCAATGGCCATGTAACGCCATTGCGGGTGCGCTCGCTCGTTGGGTTAATGCCCATGATCGTCGTGGAAGTCCTCGAAGAATCCAGGATTCGGAAGCTCCCCGGTTTCTCCAAGCGACTGGATTGGTTTCTGAAACATCGGCAGGACTTATCACTCCAGATCGCTTACTGCGACCTGCACAAGGAACATCAGCATCGCCTGCTCTCGATTCCTTCCCGGGATCGGTTGATTCGTCTCTTGCAATATATGCTGGATGAGAATGAATTCCTCTCTCCTTACGGGATTCGCTCCCTGTCCAAATACCATGACCAGCATCCCTTCGTCTTCAAAACCAACGGTGACACCTACCAGGTTCGTTATGAACCGGGAGAATCGCAAAGTGGCTTATTCGGCGGCAACTCCAACTGGCGGGGACCGATCTGGTTTCCCATCAATTACCTGCTGATTGAGGCTTTGGAGCGTTACCACCATTATTACGGCGACAACTTAAAAGTGGAATGTCCCACCGGCTCAGGCGTCTGGATGAATTTGCAGCAAGTGGCACAGGAAATTGCAACGCGGCTCACCCGATTGTTCCTGCCCGATGCTTCCGGCAACCGTCCCTGCCATGGAGGCGACGCTCGGTTCCGCGAGGACCCCCATTGGCGCGACAAGGTCCTGTTCTACGAATATTTCCACGCCGAGACAGGCAAAGGACTCGGTGCTAGCCACCAAACCGGCTGGACTGCACTGGTGACCCGCCTAATGAAAGATTTGGCTCGCGCAAGAAAGCAGGAATAGTTTCTTATCAATCCAACGCCATGATGCGATAAAATCGTTGCGCGGCACCACCAGGTTTATCATTGATGCTTGTAGTGCTGGAATTCGACGCGGGCACCACATTGCCAAGATTGACCCAATCCGCCGCACTTAGATTGTCTTTGTACTGCACCTGATAATGCTTTCCAGGAAGGGAAGCCCAGGCGATGCCAAATTGCCCACCACCCAGCGATTGCACGGAACCAACCCTCAATGGCACTACCACCGTGACGGTGAAGGTCCGGCTTGCGCTCAGCGCGGGGCTGCCGCTGTCAGTCACTCGCAAGGTAATGGAATTGATAGAAGCCGAGGCATTGCCTGGAATGCTCCAAATGAACTGCCCTGAAACGGAGTTTACCACGGCGCTCGCCGGTGCGCCCGGATCCAGGCTGAAATGCAGCGTTTGTCCTGGGATATCAGTATCTGTGGCTGAAGCAATAAAGGAAACCGAACTGCCGGGATAATTGGTGAAGCTGGGAATGGCCCCAAGCACGGGAGCAGCATTTGCCGTTTGTAGATAATTGGCATTCGTTGGTGTGGGAGTTGTCAGGTAATAAATGGACATAGCCCCATCTGGGAACCTTCCCATCGTGACATCATTTGTTTGAGCACCAAAAGAAACTCCATCAATCAAGGTGCCATCTTCCGCAAAGAGCCCTATCGCTTCGCCGGACTTGGAGAGTTGGAAAGGAACATGCAACTCAGGCCTGTTCGTGCTGTTCAGGGTCGAGGTCCCGTCCGCCCAAACCAAAAGATAACCGCCTGGCGGAATCACATACCCGGCGGGAATCCGGTACTGGAACTTGTTCGTGAGCGTGTCGGTCAGGTAGTGCCCTTCGAGGTTCGCGGCCTCCGTGCTCGGGTTATACAGCTCAAACCAATCATCCCATTTGTTCCCATTGGCGCTATTGGCCAGGGTGCGCGTGTTGCTTGCCATCCATTCGTTGATCACCACCTTCAATGGAGCAGACGTTCCGCTGTTGGTAGCACCTGGCGTGGCAAAGAACATCACCCTACGGTCAAACGGCTGGCCGTCCGGAAGATCCCCGTAGGACTGGTTGGCCGGCAGGTTATGATAATTTAAATAATCCAGAATTTGCAGACTCCCGTTGATGCGCCGAGCGAGCGCCACCGAGCCGGTGCCTGGGCTCAGCCGGAAGCTGGTGTGAAACTCCGAGCCTCCCGTCTGCTCGGGTTGTCCATCACACCAGACCACCAGGAATTGGCCCGGGTTAATCACCTGGTTCGAGGGAAAGGCCCAGCGCCCGAGGTTTCCGTAATCTGGGGACAGCGAAAATCCGTTCAGGCTGATGGTATTGGTGCCTGAGTTGTAAATTTCCACCCATGGCTCCCGCTCGCCAAAGCCGTCGCTCAGACCGTCCTGATTTTCCGCCACGAGTTCGTTCAACCAGAGAGACGGGAACGCCGGAAGGACGGCGTATGCTGAATTGGTGGCGCCCGGAGAGATCGCTGTCACAGGAGCCGTGGAATGCGTAACACTCAAGGTGCTGCTGTTCAGGCGAACTGAAAGCGTGGGCGTATTGGCAACCGGCCGAAACCAGTAGCTCACCGTATAGACGCCATTGGTCAACGCCGGCGTGATCGTTTGGAAAAGCGCGTTGGCTGGGGTTGCACTCACATTCGTGGAAACCAGGTGCAAACTCGCCACCCCCGAGCGGACATTGGTCACACTCATTTGGGAAAGACTATTGCCCGCGGGCACGACCCATCCGTTGGAAAGCGGCAGTTCAAAATCACCATTGACAATCAGGTTCGGGCCAGCCTCCGCGACACTGCCATAAACCAGCTTCATGTCATCGATGAACAGGTCCCCGATGCCGTTTAAGAAAACGAGCAGGCGCGAGGAACTTGCCGTTCCGGTCGCCGTTTGGTAACGCCAAAGGATATTATTTGCCCAGTTGCCCACCCGGCTGCGGTCCTGCCTCGGATCGATGGTCTGGAGAGAGAACGTGCCCAGCGGCAGATCATTTCCCAGAGGCCATGGCGCCACCGTCTCATAGCGCACCTTGTCGATCACGATATCCTGGGCCAGGCTCGGCCCGGGCTGGATAAGCGTCAGGGTTTCGCCGTCAATCTGCAGGCCTCCACTGAATGTGTCGAACACTGGAATAAACAAGCCGTAGGCTTTGATGAACCCAGGCTTGCTCCTGGCCAACATGAGGAAGCTGTTCGGCGCGATCACCGATCCCTGCGGAAACGTGTAGCCAAGTCCATTAATCCGCCATCCAGTAAGATCAAAAGCTGTGTTCGTGGAGGTGTTGTAAAGTTCAACATATCCAGCTTCTGGGGTAATCGGAGTGTAATTGATTTCGTTGAACACCACGCTTCCAACGGGTGAGACTGGTGCTGAACTGTTCACCACCGTAAATTGATTGCTCCCTCCGGAGACAAGGCCGCCAAATCGATCATAGCCGAGCACCGTGAATACATTGGACCCGGCAGGTACCGGAAAACGGAAGCTCCACCCCACTGGGCTTGTCCAGGTCACCGGCAACGATTCACCATTCACCGTGATGGTTGTCACTTCCAAAGGCGCCAGACCGCTAATCGTGAGCAGGTTTGAGCTCGTGCTGTATGTCGAAATGGTCGTGCCAAAGCGGTTTGTATCAGCCGCCTGCACCGTGCTGGCTATGAGCGTGCTGGCCTGCGAAAGGTAACTTTTGATCGAGTCTGGCGGTGACACCGTCAGCCCGTTGGCTACAAATGCATTGTACTTGGCATCGAGCAGCGGATTGGCGGTGGAACTGGACATCGCACCTACCGTCAATTCCTTCAAGGCCCGGAAATACATCCGGCGGAATGTCGGGTTCGCATAAATCTGCGCCCAGTTCGCGTCCTGGTTGTTGAAAAGGTTCGACCCCGGCGCCCACGCGATCCGGTTCCCCAGCGCGATATTGAAATCGAACATGAAGAGTGTCCAACGCGTTTCGGCCGAGACATAGCCATAAACGTTCTGGCCATTTTGGATTCCGAAGCAATCCCAGTTTCCTGCCGCGTGATTCGCCGCCTGCAGCCGCATCCAATTTTCCATGTCGGCCACGTTTTGGAGAATGTTCACATAATTCGCGTTCGTCCACGACCCCGCCGCATCAATCAATTGATAGACATTGGTGTAATTGCTGGCTGAGTCAGGCGTCTGCCGCATCTGGTAATGCCAACGGTACCGGGCCAGTTTCTTGGCGCCGCCCGTCGTCGTCCAGTTCAGGAGATAGCACCACTCTTTGTTCGCCCAGTTCACCGTATGGTCCGCATTCTGGTTCATGCCTACTTCAAACCACGGCTGGAACTTGAATAAAAAGCTGTTCGAGTCGTTCGGGAACTGGCTTTTCATCACATCGCCGTTCGGTACCCGGCTATCTTCCATCAATTGGCCGCGACGGCGCCCATTCACATAAACCGCTACATACCGCCGATAAACCCACGGAATTCCCAGTCCCCTCAGCAGCGCGTTGGATGCCTGCTCCCGCTGGAGTGTCCCGTCGTTCGGGGTGCCTGCGGCGTCGTCTTGAATGTCATTGCCCGGCCAATGAATCTTGCTGAAGGAACTCGTGCCGAGCACTTGATCATCAGACGGCATTTGCCAACTATAATGACAGGCATTGCCATACGGTGAGTTGAAACTCTGGTGATATGGGCTGCCCGCGTAGCGTCCCGACATGTTGTAAACAATTCGGTCATTGTAGACGAATGTGCCGTCAACGCCTTCGTTGCTCACCACGCCCAGGTTCACCCAGCGATCCACGTTCGTCTGCGTGAGCCACAGATGGTACGTCCCAAAGCTCCCAGCCGGTTGCCCGTCGCCGAAGAGGACAATGCATTCCCGCACTGGCGAGTTGTCCGCGAGCAAGGCCGGAAACCGGGATTGCGCCCCAAAGCTGTCCGACGCTGAAATATAAAACGGCACCACCACGTTGGCTGCGTTTCCGGGAATCGTCGCGCTATAAATGCCATCCCCCGCGATCGCGTCCCCGCCCGTGCCGTTGTCGAGCATCGTCACCGCCGTGTAGCTCGTGCCCGGATCGATTCGGTAGTTCAGCGTCACGGATTGCAATCCCGAAGCGTCATGCACGCGGGCCGTCACGACTACCGGCTGGTTGGCGGCAGGCACCGCCGGCGCATGGGCCACCTCGAAAATCGCGGGCGCGGCGTTGGTCACGGCGATGCTGTTGCGCGCCCCGGGCGTCCCAAGGTTCGCCGGCACCGGCAGCGTGCCGGGTGCCTCCAGCCAATTGCCATGCAGGCGGAACAGCGTTTCGGGTCTTCCATGAAGCCAGCGAGCCTTGTAGCGCAACGTGGCCGTGCTCCCGGATACCAGGGTCGTATTGGTCAGCATCACCTGGGCGGCGTTGATTCCCGTCCACATCGTGTCGCTCGACCGAAGATGCAGCGCCACCGCGCTGCCATAGCCCGCATTCGTTTCCAGGGAGGAACGCGAATGGCTCCCCATGAAGTTCCAATTCACCGACCCTGATTCAAAATCCGGATTCGAAACATAATTGGCCCCGCTCGTGCCCGGACGCACTTCGATGTTATCCACCAGACATTCCGCCGCATCGAGCAACCCGATTTGCGCGTAATCCAGCGTGGCATCGAAGTTGTTGCCATTGTCGAGCACCCCGGTCACTTCAATATTGGTCCAGGAGGATTTGCTCGTATCGTCGCTGTCGCCCCAATTGGCCGCCAGCCGGTGATTGGAACGAGGGTCCAGCAATTCCAGGCTGCTTCCCCCGCCGTTCGCCCAATTACCCCAGCGTCCGCCACCCGAGTAAGTCACTTCATCCACTACCGGATAAACCACATTCGTCGTTTTGGCCCCAAGGCTGTTCGTCCCGATCACGGTTTGCGGCATGCTCAGCGCCACCCGCTCACTACTTTTCGACAGTTTGCCGCTGAAATCTCCAAACGTGTTGTTCAGGTTCAGATTCGCGTATTTCGCCAGCAGGTTCGTTCGATTCGCCGCGACCACTACATAACCATCCGCTGGAAGGACCGTATTGGATGGGAAGGTGAAGTTGATCCCGGCGGTGAACCGCCAACCGCCCAGATTGACCGCGTTCGTTCCCTGGTTGTAGAGCTCAATAAATTGGTCATCCACCCTGCCAGTGATCGGGTCGTACATGATTTCGTTGATCACCACCTCATGCACCCGCAAAGCACTGTTGGGCAAACCCGGCGTCCGGGACGCCATCGGGTAGAATTGCGCCGCACCGTCCGGAAAGCGTCCAAAGGAAATCCCGTCAGCCTGGGCCTCAAACTGTAGCGCGTCGAGTACGCGAGTGCCGGCAGGGTTCTTGAAAAGGATGGTTTCTCCACCCGAACTGAGCCCGAACCCAAGCTGGGCTCCGTTGAATGCAGCAAAACCACGCGCGGGCAGAACCACCCCCGCTGGAATCACGTATTTGTTGGTCGTTACATCATCGGTCAGGATGCAACCCGAGATGTCGACCGGATTGTTGCCATGGTTATAAAGTTCAACATAGTCATCGTTTAATCCCGCGGAGTCGTACGCAAAAATTTCATTAATCACCACGTTCCGCAGCGGACTCGGCCGGTAGCTTTCCGCGGCTCCGGGCGTGCCGCCTACCACGTCGCTGATGTCCCACGCCCGCGGATCATTCTCGCCATAAGAAGGCCGGGCCAGGATCAGGGAATGCCCGCTCCCATCCGCCGCCACTGGCCAGGGATTATCGCCGCTGTAATTCACCTCCAGGAGAATCGCATTCTGTTCGTCCCGCAGGCGAACTGTTCCGGACCGCTTTAATGAATTGGTATACGGCCCAAGCACGCCCGTTATTCCGTAAACCGCCTGGATGTCACCTGGCGAAAAGGCCACTACCTTGAAACTGCCGCCGCCGATCACCGTTCCAGCCGGGAATGTATACTCGATATCTCCGGATAAACGGTAGCCGCTCAGGTCATGGAAATAAGGGTTCGAATTGTAAATCTCGAGATATTCCGTGTTCTTCAAATCCGCGCGTTTCGCCGGCTTATACATGATCTCTGAAATGCTCAAGCCCGTCAGCCGGCTGCTCGGCCCAAGAGGCTCGTATGGAGACTTGAGATTCGAAACGATGGCCCCACCCGTCACGGGAGCGAAATCCCGCAGCTGAACTCCCACTGACTGGGCGCTGTTTTGACTGCTTACCGCCAGGCCCAGGTAAATCGAGGAAGGTAAGCTCAGGGTCGTGGACCCAAGCATCACCCACGTTTGGCCATCGTAGCTTCCGTAACCCGTGAACACATTTCCCACTCGCTTTAAGCGCAGCCACGAGTTCGGATAGTTCGCCGGGAAATTTCCCGCGTTGACCGACGCCGCTCCTGTCGCGCCGCGATATTGAAAAAATTCGCCGTTCATCGTGGGCGTGGCGAATGCAGCGGCAAAAACGCTGTTGGTCCCAAGGCTCTCCCGGGCCATCAAACCCGCCCGGGACCACGTATCCACCAGCGGGAGCGACGCCACCCGCAGTTGCACATCGAAGTCTCCATTCCGAAGCTGGTAATTAAAGCTAAACTGGTCGCTGCTGCTCCCGATACCGGTTCCGCCCGCGGAAATGTCGTAGCCCCCAGCGACCGTCGTGAATGACCCGGGTATGGATGCATTGCCGATGTTCGCTCCTACTAAATCAATCGCCAGAAAAGTGGTCTGGCTGTTGGGTGCGATGGCGTTGCTCGCCGCGGATAAATCCCGCAGGTTGTTCACGGTCACCGTGTAAAAGGTTCCGAGCGCCTGCGGGCTCGTCCCGAGCACAACACTTGCGTTGCCTGAGCCCATCGTCGCATTCGAAAGCGTCAAAGAGCCGTTGGTACTGGTAATAGTATAGTTTGCCAGATTGGTGCCCGTTTCCGGACGAATCCCTTCCGAAAATTCAATCAGCACGCCATTCGGGAAAAGGCTCGCGGCACGCACCAGCGTGGGGGCCACCGTGTCCGCGTTCACTGTCAGCAATGCGTTCGTGCTCGTCAAAAGGGTGGGTGTTCCGTTGAAATTGTTGCTCACCGTCACTCGGAAGGGAATTCCACTGTCGGACAGCGCCGCCGCCGCAATCGCGTAAGTGTCATTCGTCGCGCCGGGAATCAGCGCGTCGTTCCGGTACCATTGATAACTATACGGAGGCGTGCCATTGACCGAAGTCACGAAGCTGACGGGTTGCAGCTCCGTCACCGTCTGGCTGACCGGTTGCTTCACAAACGTGGCTGGTCCTTGTTGGGTGGCTACGTCCGGCCCGAAAGTCAGGTCATCCTGGATCTGCTGCTGGGTCAGCGCCACGTCATACATCCGAAATTCAGTCACACTCGCTTTCAGGAAGGCATCTCCATTAAACTGGGAGCGTCCCAGCCAGTTATTAACCGTATTTCCCAAGGCCGCCGGAGTCAGGGTGACTCCCGTATTGATGCCTACTTGAACCCCATCAACAAATAGTCGGGCGGTTTGAGACGCTGCATCCGAGGTCCAGACAACATGCTTCTGCACTCCAGTCGGCAAACGCGTGCCGCTCCACTCCACAATTTGTTCCCCTGCCCCGCCCCCGGTGATGGTATAAGCGCCCCGCAGAGTGGCGGACCCGCTATTGGGCGTCAGGAACATGTAGGTAGTCCCGGCCGAAGCGGTCGTCGTTGCAAAATCCTCGCCCGCCGTTGCGTTACCGAAATCATAAATACGCGACCAGTTGCCGCTGCCGTTATCCGTCAGCCAAAACTCCATCGTGATGGATGTCAGGTTGGTCAGGATGCCGTTGGGGAAATCAACATAACTGTTCACGCCATCCAGAACAACGGCGCCACTGTTGATGGCGGCGTTTCCACGCATTACCCCGTGGGCCGTTCCCACCGAGTCGTCTGCATTACTGGTAAAACTGTAGCGGTGAATCAAAGCTGCTTGGGCGGAAAGAGAAGCTAGAGTGGCCACTGCGAGCAAACCGAACATCTTTATCTTGGTCATAAAAATTTAAACGACACAGGCCCGGAATGCGAAAAGCCAACAAAGACTCGTATGACGATACATACAAGCCTTGCTGAAGTCCGTTTCAGGTGCGTACCTCAGCTTTGATCACTTTCGGCCCAATTTCAAACGGTTTATTGCGTTTGGGCGGAAGTACCCAGAGCGTTACCGCTGTTCCTGCAACCGGGTCCTCAGAGCTCTCGCCGCTTTGTTCGAGGGATCCAGTTCCAGTGCCTGGTTCAGATTTCGGATGGCTTCAGTCGTGTTTTTCAGGGCGTAATATTCCTCGGCAGTGGCTACGTAGGCTTTGACATCGCCAGGACTGCAACGAAGCGCCTGCTTATAATTTTGGATCGCCTCCTCGGATTTTCCCATCCGGCCAAGCGCAAAGCCCAGATTATAATAAGCTTGCGCAAAATCAGCTTTGAGCGCCACCACCTTCTGCAAAACGCCTGTCGCGTCCGCCCAGCGCTGCTGGCAGAGCAAGGCCAGGGAGAGCTGCATCAGGCCATTCAATGATTCTGGTTGCATTTGCAAATACCGGCGGAGCGCGGTCTCCGATTCGGTGCATTGATTCTGCTGAAACCGGAACCGCCCCAGGAGCAGCAGGCCTTCTGGATCATCGGGGTAACTCTTGAGCAGTTTACCCAGCACCGCTTCCGCATCTTTATATCGCTGCTGCATCAGCAGCGTGTTCACCTGGTCCTGCAGCTTTTGTCGATCGGCCCGCATGTTCTGCACCTCGCGCAGATATGGATCCGGCCAGTCGAAAGGGCGTGGCATTTGAGCAGCACGCCTCGATAACTCAGTCGCCGCCTGCTGGTCCCCTTGGCGAAGCCGAACTTGCGCCATTAAATTCAACGCCGGACGCGCTGTAAAATAGTTGGTCAAGCATGGTTCCAGCAAACTGGCCGCCGGCTCGGCCTGACCACGTGCCAAGCTGATGCGTGCCAGTTCCAACCGCGCCCCCGCATGGTTGAGGTTGGCCCGCACAAGGTCCTGAAGCTGTGTTTCTGCTTCTGGATATTGCCCTTGTTGGATCAGAGCTCGAGCCAGGTGTAAACGGGACGCTTCCGATTGCCCATTGCTCAGCGACACGGCTCGATTCAGATTGGAAATTGCGGCCTGCGGCTGGTCCTGCAGTTGCAGCAGGCCCAGCAGGTGTGGCCATTTGGGACTTTGCGGATTCATCTCAGCCGCTTTCGCGTAACAGGTCTCCGCTTCAGAATAGAACTCGGCCGTATGAAAAGCCTCTCCCAACTTCCCCCAAACTTCGGCGGAACCTGGATTTTTCAGAACCGCTTCACGCAACGTTCGGATCTGGTTCGCAATGGATGGATCGAGTTTGGCCTCGGGGACACTCGGCGGCACAGGCTTGGCGGAGCAGGCCGCGAGCAGGATCAACAACAGCACGGAACCAAGCGTTCCTAACCACCTCCGCAGCCGCCCAGTCAAAGAAACTTTCGGATTCTCCGCGTCTCTCTCCAACTTCCTCTCGGAAGGGGAGGAACAACCTGTTTGGGAGCCGCGCTCAATTGTCCTCGCTCTCAAATTCATGAGCCTTACAAAGTTGCCTTCTGCCCCTGGCCCTTCCGCAGCGTCAATAGTTGATTGGCTTGCCCGCCAGGAAAGATTTCTCTGATTCCATCCGGCCACAGCAC
>JAQGOV010000510.1 GCA_028293425.1 Verrucomicrobiales bacterium | reverse complement strand
GGCCGATGGAAGCGAACATGTGGTCGATTTCGGATTGCATCCCATCAGGGATCCTCAGGGCCTGGTTATTTATCTTTACCCAACCGGGGTGGATATCACCGAACGCAAGCGGTCAGAGGCGGCCCTGGTCCAGGCCAAGGCCGAATTGGAACAGGCCAACCTGAACCTGGAACGCATGGTTCAAAAGCGCACGGCACAGCTCCGGGAAGCATTGAACGAATTGGAAGCTTACTCTTACAGCATTGCCCATGACATGCGCGCTCCCTTGCGTGGCATGCAGGGATTTTCCAAGCTGCTGGTCGAGGATTACAGTTCGCAACTGGATCGAACCGCCCAGGAATACCTGCGGCGGATTAGCAACTCCGCCGATCGGATGGACCGTCTCATTCAGGATGTCCTGAACTACAGCAAGATCGTGAGCGGTGCCCTGCAGCTTGTGCCGATTGATGTCCACCCCCTGCTGGAGGACATCATACAAACCTATTCAAACCTTCAACTGTCCGAGGTCAAGATTACGCTCCATGAGCCTTTGCCCCCTGTCATGGCCAATTTGGCAGCCCTGACGCAGGTTTTTTCCAACCTCCTCGGGAATGCGGTGAAGTTCGTCGCGCCGGGTGTAACGCCACGGGTGCACGTCAAAGCAGAACCGAGAGGGGAATATGTGAGGTTCTGGTTTGAAGACAACGGCATTGGGATTGAACCTGAGGCCCAGAACCGCATCTTCCAACTCTTTCAGCGCCTCAACCGGGCAGAACTGTATGAAGGCACTGGGCTCGGCCTGGCCATCGTTCGCAAAGCGGTGGAAAAGATGGGTGGCAAGCTGGGATTGGAATCCGAGTTCGGCAAGGGAAGCCGTTTCTGGGTCGAGCTCCTGAGAAGCACGGAGGCCGCAGGATCTTAGCATTGGCCGTCACCCTCGGTTGCTGAGTCCGCCGCAACGAGGAAAGACGGCTTGCTTATTTGGTTTGAGGCGTAATACTGCTTTACAGTCGGTTTACATGGCACAGTCATGGCCAAAAGGCATGAGGTGTATTTCCAGCCCGGTTCTCACGCTCCAGCCTTGGAGGTCAGCCAAACTAAAGCCAGCTTCGGAACAACTTTCTATGAAAGAACCAGAAGCGCAAATTGAACACTCATCAAATATGACTGGGACGGACCTCGATTCTAATCCACCTAAGAATTTCCCTGTTTCATTGCGCAGCAGGGAGTCGACGGATACGCGCAGCCCGCCCGAAAGTGAGGTTCAGGACTTTCGTTTTTTCATCGAGCAGGCACCTGCCGCACTGGCCATGTTTGACAAAGACATGCGTTACCTGGCGGTGAGCACCCGATGGATTGAAGCTTATCAATTACCCTCAAATCTGATCGGACGCAGCCATTACGAGACATTTCCCGAAACTCCAGAACGATGGAAATCGGTCCACAGGCGAGCCTTGGCCGGAGAAACGCTCCGCGAAGAGGAGGATTCATTTAGCCGCCAGGACGGAACGGTGCAATGGATCAAATGGGAAGTAAGGCCCTGGAGGAACCTCTCAGGGGGCATCGGTGGAATCTTGATTTACTCCGAAGATATCACCGAACGCAAGACCGCCGAGCGGGCCTTGCGAGCCAGGGAACGCGAACTGTCACTCATCTTCAGCAATGTATCGGACGTTCTTTTTCACCTGACGATTGAGCCGGATGGAAATTATTGCTTCGCGGCCGTAAATGAGGCCTTTCTTTTGGTAACTGGCCTGCAAAGAAATCAGGTCGTGGGCAGAAGGGTGCCGGAGATTATCCCGGAACCTTCCTGCTCCATGGTCTTGGCAAAGTATAAGGAGGCCATCCAAAGCCGAAAGACTGTGCGGTGGGAAGAAACCACCGACTATCCCACGGGGCAGAGGACCGGGATCGTTTCCGTCACTCCGGTTTATGACGAAAGTGGCACAGCCACTCACCTGATCGGTGGAGTTCACGACATCACGGAGCGAAAGCGGGCGGAGGAACAGTTGCGCCTGGTGGCCGACCATATGCCCGCGTTGATCACATACATCGACCGGCATCTGGTTTATCGCTTTGTTAACGCAGCCTATACGGAATGGTTTGGCCGGGCAGCGAATGACATAAACGGCAGCCACATGAATGAAGTGCTGGGAAAAGAGATTTTTGAGCAGCGCAGACCTCATATTCAAAAAGTTCTGACCGGAGAAACGGCTCATTTTGAGGGCATTACGCGTCATCGTACCGCCGGCCTGCGAGACACGGAAATTACCTATATTCCGGATCAGACCGCTTCCGGAGAAGTGCAGGGCTTTTATGCCTTCATCCATGATATTACCGAACGAAAACAGGATGCGCGCAACTTGCAGCAGGCCGAAGAACGGTTCCGCCTGGCCGTAGCGAACGAGGCGGTCACACTCTATGAACAGGATAGTGAACTCCGTTACACCTGGCTTTATCCGCTGACTCCGTTCTATGAGAAATCGATCGGTAAAACTGATGACGATTTATTGCCGAATGAAGATGGAAGATTGCTCGCACGGCACAAAAGAGAAGTGCTGAAGACCGGAATCAGCCAGCGGCGGGAGGTGCGCGTAAGTTCCTCGCGTCGTGAAGTGAAATTTTTTGATCTAATCATCTCGGCCAAGCGGGATGAGAGCGGGGCGATTACCGGCATTGCAGGGGCGGCGCTCGACATTACCGACCGCAAACGAGCCGACGAGGCAAACTCGAGGTTGGTGGCCATCGTGGAATCCTCGGAGGATGCGATCGTGAGCAAGGATCTCCAAGGCATCATCACCACTTGGAACAACGGGGCGGAGCGAATGTTTGGCTACGCAGCCACGGAGGCGATTGGCCAGCCTGTCAATATTCTGGTTCCGGCCACCTTGCAGCAGGAGGAACAGGAGATCTTGAACCGGATTCGGCAGGGGGATCGCGTTACTGCCTATGAAACCGTGCGGCGGCGGAAAGATGGATCGCTCCTCGCTGTTTCATTAAGCGTTTCTCCCTTGAAAGATGCTCAGGGAACAATCGTGGGAGCATCAAAGATCGCCCGTGATATCAGTGAGCGAAAGCGACATGAAGCGGCCCTCGAAGAAGCAAAAGAACATTTGTCAAAAGCCAATGCGGAGCTGGAAAAACGGGTGGAGGAAAGGACCACGCAATTGACGGAGATCAACGGCCAGCTCGAGGCATTCGTTTACTCCATCGCCCATGACCTCCGTGCGCCATTGCGCTCGATGCAGGCTTTTTCAACCATGCTCCTGGAGGATTACGCCTTGCAGATGGATGAGACCGCCCAGAATTATGCCCGCCGCATCGTGCGGGCTGCCGAAAGCATGGACACCCTCGTTTTGGATCTGCTGGCCTACGGCCGGGCAGCACGGGCTGAGATCGTGTTGGAGCCGGTCAACGTGGCTGAAGCGTGGACATCCGCCCTGGCGCAGCATGAGCATGCCATCCGCCGAAAGAATGCCCGGATTGAGGTGGCTCCTGAAATGCCTGGAGTACTGGCGCATGAGCCGACTTTCATCCAGGTGCTCGCGAACCTCTTGGGAAACGCCATTAAGTTTGTGCCGTCTGGCACTACCCCGCACGTGCGATTGTCGGCCGAAAGCAGGGGCGAAAAAATATGTTTGTCGATTGCTGACAACGGGATAGGCATTCCTCCCCAATACCAGGACCGCATCTTCCGGGTTTTTGAACGGTTAAACGGCAAGGATTATGCCGGAACCGGTATCGGACTATCCATCGTCAGAAAAGGTGTCGAGCGGATGGGTGGGACTGTCGGCGTGGAATCGGCTCCGGGAACGGGAAGCCGCTTCTGGGTTGAATTGCCAAAAGCTTGATTTAGAATGGCAGCAGTATGGCGAGTCATGCTGTCATCCAATGGTCTGAGTTCCAGCAGGAAGCAATCTTGTTAGTGGAGGATAATGAAGACGATGTGGTTATCATGCAGGCAGCCTTCCGCAAGGCCAAAATTCCAAATCGGTTGGAAATAGCCCGTGATGGCGAAGAGGCATTGAACTATCTCAGTGGCATGGGAAAATGGGCAGACCGCAACACCTACCCGCTCCCGGTGGTGATTCTCCTGGACTTAAACATGCCCAAAAAAGGAGGGTTGGAAGTGCTTGATTGGGTTCGGCAACAGACCACTCTCAGACATGTCACCGTGCAGGTGCTGACTGCGTCTAGCCGGGAGGAGGATGTGTGCCGCGCGTTCCAGCTTGGAGCAAACGATTACCTCGTAAAGCCAAGTCGGATCGAAACCCTGGTGGAAATGCTCAAGGCGTGGCAGAGCTTTACGCAATTCAAGGTTTTTCCCGCGACCCCCCTAGCCAGCAAAATTTAGGGCTCCATAGGAAAGCAGTCCTTCACCTACCGCAAATATCCCCCGAGTGAACAGAAGGAACTTTTCTTTTCAAGCTTTCAGTTTGATTCCTTGCAGCTTGCCGTTCCTTGGCTTAAGTAAAATGAGAACAGGAAACGAATATGAGTACCACCCTTCAAACCGCCTCCACTCAACAGTATGACATTGCCAGCATCATGGGAGCCCTCTACGGGCCAGGCATCACCGGGTTGAAAGAAGCATTTCCCCGGAATTACGTGGCGCAATTGGGTGAAGATATTGATTTTTTGTACCGCGACGCCTTGGCCAGGCCAGGCGGGACGGTCGGGCGGGGTCCAAAACGGCATTATGTGGAAGTTCATCCCGAGGATATCCGGGGCTTCGTTGAAGTCGCCACTCATCCATGGGTTAAGACGGTGTGTGAATCAGTGCTCGGTCCCGATTACAAAATCGTCGAGATCGGGTTTGACGTGCCAAATCCGGGAGCGATGGATCAGCCCTGGCATCGGGATTTTCCTGCGCCGGAGGAAACCCTCAAAGGTCGCCGGTTGAACTCGCTGGCCTTTAATATCACCACAGTCGACGTCTTTGAAGACATGGGTCCCTTTGAAATCGCGCCCGGTACGCAGTGGGACGATCCATCAGAATTCGAGCATGGGATGTTTCCGCCCAAGCACCTGTATCCCCGTTATGAAAAGTTGGCCGAACGTAAGTTTCCCAAGATGGGCGATATCTCCGTGCGTTCAGCTCTCACCATCCATCGCGGAACGAAGAATCTCTCCAATAAATCGAGGCCTGTGCTGGTGCTTGGGGTAGACGCGCCCGATGCCCGGAACGCCGAACGGCATGATTTACAGGTGACGCGCCGTTTCTTTGAGGAGTTGCCTGAGGACTTGAAAGCACACTTGCACTACCGGCTTGTCGATGAATTGGAAACCATTGTCCAGGGCCACACGATTGAAGGCCTCATGATGGGTGAGGCTTAAATACCTTGCTGCATTTCTACAATGCCGCTTTCTCTTTTTGTGGCGAGCCCCGGGAAGGTTCTGCCATGACAAAACGCCCTTATCCCATTGGTTAGCCGTTTACCCGGAAGGGTTTATGCCCATTGATTACCAGTGAGTTACAACCGACGGTATTCATAGGTTAAGCCTTTGGAATTCTGAGTGGACTGGGTAATTGGTAGCTTCACTGCTTCTTGCCATATTTTCTTCGGGAATCGGTGTGACGGTTCGCAAAAGTCTCAGGAGTATTTTCTTTAAGGCAACCCAAAGACGTTATGGAAATGAGCATTGGAATCGAGGGCACTTTCGCCCCTCAGTCAGGTAAAGATACTCTGAGTGTGACTGGCCACTACGAGCTACCCCAAAGAGACTTTGAATTGATCCGGGAACTCGGTGTGCAACAGTTTCGTTATCCAATACCCTGGCACCGGATCGAGCGCCAACCAGGCAGTTACGATTGGGGGTTTCTTGATCGGGTGCTGCCGTCGATCCAGGATGATTTCGGTTTAACCATCATTGCAGATCCGCTCCATCACACCTCCTATCCGGCCTGGTTGCACAGAGGCTTCCTGGACGACCGTTTTGTGGAGCACTACACCCGTTTTGTCGAGGTCTTTGCCGAACGTTATCCGATGGTTCAAAGCTACACCCCGTTCAACGAGCCGACCTGCACCCTGGACTTCTGCGGGTTTCGTGGCTTCTGGCACCCTTATGGGACCGCCGACTGGTTGTTTGTTTGGATGCTGGAACATACGGCCCGCGCTTATGCAGAGGTTGTCCACATGCTCCGGGCAAAAAATCCTCAAACCCAAATCCTGCATGTCGACACGTTCGAGCATCATGCTCCACTCGATGAAGCATCCCTTGCCCGCGCCCAGTTTCTGAATGAGCGCCGTTTCCTCTTCGAGGAACTGGTGCTTGGAAAGGTAACGCCGACACATTCTTTGTATGATTACCTCGCGAAGCATGGCTTCTCAGCGCGCGGCCTCGACTGGCACCAGGAACATCCGATCCGGATTGATGAGCGCGGGGGGAACTATTACCCCTTAAACGAGGAGCAGCTGCGCGGGGGCCGCACTTTTCATGCGCCCTCCCACAACCCGCGAGGGTTCGCGCAAGTCGCTGGCGACTACGCTGCCCGCCTGGCCCAGCCATTGAGCCTCACG
>JAQGOV010000489.1 GCA_028293425.1 Verrucomicrobiales bacterium | reverse complement strand
ACCTACTGGGAAGCCAACCAGCAATGGCCCCGCAAAATTAAAATCGAAGGCTAGCGGAGTGCCCGGCGGATTAACCTTGAACACACGTCCATGAAAAAAATCTCCCGCCGCGACATGCTCGGGCAGGCAAGCCGGCTCGGAACCACTCTTGCCGTCGGCCTGCCTTTAGTCACAAGTGCCGCTGAAACACCCACCGGCAAAACACCCGCGACAACAAAACCCAAACTGAAGGTAGTTGTTACCGGCGGTCATCCCGGCGACCCTGAATACGGTTGTGGTGGCACCATTGCCCGCTATGCTGACCTCGGGCACGAAATTGTTCTCCTTTACCTGAACAAAGGTGAGTGGACCAACAAGCCCGGCCATGATCCCGGCCCCATCCGCGTCACCGAGGCTGGTAAAGCCTGCGAAATCCTCAAAGCACGACCCGCCTTTGCCGGTCAAATTGATGGCAAAGCTATTATCGATCAGGACCATTACCAGGAGTTCCGTCATCTTCTGGAAGCAGAAAAACCGAACGTGGTTTTCACCCATTGGCCAATCGACAACCACGCTGACCACCGTGCCATGTCCCTCCTCGTCTACGATGCCTGGCTCCGGATGAACAAGAAGTTTGCCCTCTATTACTACGAAGTCTCCACCGGTGAAGACACGGTTCAGTTTGCGCCTACCCACTACGTCAATATTTCCGAAGTCATCCAACGCAAACGCTCCGCCTGCTACGCTCACGCCAGCCAGTCACCGGATAAATTCTACGCCCTCCAGGAAACGGTCACCCGGATGCGCGGCCTCGAGAGCGGCTACAAACAAGCCGAGGGTTACATCCGCCACGTGCAAAGTCCTGACTTCACGCTGCCGATGAGCTAAGAGTGCTCGGGAGCAATTGCCTGAGGCTCACGATTATCGGCCACCCATCTCCAAATGGCGCATTCTTTTTAAACGCAAAGACGCAAGCCAGACCGCAAAGCTCGCAAAGAGGAAGGGAAAAGGGATCAAGACTATTGAGGCAAATGCACAGGCCACTATTTTCGTTGTGTTGCTCATCGGCTTTGCTCGGTGGGAATGTCTATCATAGCCAATTCAGAAAGCACCCTCTGTGAACCGCTGCTTTGGCTTCTCATTCACTCAGAATCTGCCGAACCTTTTTGGCTATCTCCGGGTTGCCGACCATCGCCTTTCGCGCAAGCTGCCGCTGCCGCTGAGCCATTTCCGCGTAGAGTGTCAACAGATCGGACTGCACTTTCGGCACCGCAATCAGGCTGACACTTCCCATCTCATCCTTTGATTCCTCTCCCCACGTAACCCGCACCGGCGGACTCGATGGGTTGCGTGGATTGCCTGCCGAATTATCCCAATGAATTTCCACATCGAGCTTCGTGCCCTTTGGAAGCGAGACCAGTTCCTTAAAATAATAGCGGTCCTGCCAGGCAAAGTCCCAATCCTTGATCTGGAGCAACGTCTTCACTCCGCCCTCAGGCAGGGTGGCTGTCATTTTGAGTTGCTTGCAGATGTAATGCGCGTGTGCCCCTACGCCCAGGGCATCCACTCCGACCGGCAACGTATAGGAATCCCGCAGCACAAAATCCTTTTCCCCTGCCGGTATGTCCAGCCCCGCAAACAAACTGTACGCGGGCGGCATTTGGATCCTCGTGAGCGACCGCTCCGGCGCTTTCTTTGCAAAATACAATCCGATTACGGACTTCTCCGCTTCCGGTTTGCCCGTCGGATGAAAATGGTACTGCACCACCAAATCCGAGCCTTTCGGCAACTGGAGAGCGAAGCCTTCCGGATAAAAGTGCGGCTGCGCTCCTAGAGCCCAGCCCCCCAGTGGTATCGATGCTCCCCCCGCTCGCATGCCGCTGAATCCGGGTTCGGCCCCCGCTTGCGAACGCTCATGAACTTTTCCATTTGGATCGGCAAAATAAAGCACGTGATGAACCACAGCGCGGGCGGAAGGATGCATATCAATGGCAGTCAGCCACCGGTCTTCCTTTAAGCCCAGGGGAACGGCGATGTTCCGATAAATGTCCGAGCCGTCTGCCGGGACATGGTAGGCCGATGGCATTTCCACGACCATATCCGGCGGTCCCAATCGCCATCCGGAGGGAAAACTTGGAGGCTCCGGTTTCGCTCCCTGCCCTTCCGGCATGCCGTCTTCCACCCAGGCTTGAATCAACTGAATCTGGCTCGCGCTTAGTCGCCGCTCATCCCGATAGGGAAAGGAAGCTGGCTCCGCTTTCCACGGCGGCATCGAACCGCTCGTCACAGCCTTGGCGATGGTCTTCGCCTTCTTCTGCGCATCCGCGTAAGACAATAGCGAAAACGGCGCAGCCTCGCCCGGCCGATGACAGACCGAGCAATTCTGATGGAGGATCGGCGCGATCTGCTGGTTGAAAGTGACCCGTTCCGCACTTACCCCGGCCAACGCTCCCCCTGCCAAAGTCACTGCGCAGATTAGCACATGTCTCATAAGGTTCGATGATGCCGCGTCAATGACAACTTGCCAGACAAAACCGCGCCCGCAATTTCATCGCGCTGGCCCTTTGCCTTACCCCCTCCACTTCCTCACCCTATGGTGTAGCAATGTTTACTGGCTCAAGTTCAGGAATTATTTGTTAAGCGCGATAATCTTCAGAACCGTCCATAAGCCCCCAAATCCAAAGATGCAGTGCATCAAGCTTTCCATAACCAGAACCACCGCTACAGCCGGATTACTGGCGCAATCCCGTAGCAAGGACTTGATCCCCGTTTCCCGGAGTGTTTGGACCAGCGCCCATACGATCGCCTGAAGTGAGGAGAACCCCCAAATCACGAATGCCATAATGAAAATGGTAGAGCCAACATGAACCCCTCGCTTGCTCCCCGTGATGGACGCAACAGTCAGCGTGATCCCACCACTGAATAGGATGGGCAGGACGGACCGTGTTCCAAAGCGGTAAATGCCGATCACCCGAGGATTCGTCAACACAGACGTATCTTTGCCCGCCTTCTCGCTGGAACTTATAGCCTCAACCGCAGCATCAAATCTTTTAGCCAAACTCAGGAACTCCTGCCCCCAACCACTGCTCTCAGCCACCTCCTGAATCCCCCCGGTCGGTGCACATAACACTGTAATGTCACAATAATCGGACATTCCCCCTGCCTCGATCCGGCGGATCAAGTCATCCATCTGCCTTACCTCGTCCTCGCTGCTACCCCACGAAGTCCAGGCGAAATCGTTGCTTGGACGAGCGAGAAACTCGCGAGTATCACGCAGCACCTGGAGCAGATTCTGTTGCGTTCTGGAAACCATAGTTTGCAAATGGCCAGCCCAAAGGCGAGCGTGCGAGCATCAACCTGCCCCGCACGCTGGCAAAAGACCTTTGTGATCTCATCCGAACCTCTCTCCCGCCAACTGGCTGAACTGCTCTCGTAGCTCCAAGGCGGCGGTATTCATTTTGTCACCAAAGCGGCGATACCAGCGACGTAGCGCTGGGCGCATCTCCGGCGAAAGCAAAAGATCTCTAGCCTCCAACACTCGCGGTGACTGCTCCCCCTCGATGAGCCGAAACCAATCAAACGCTGCCAGCAAACCACAAACCTGACGCTGGCCTTCATCCTGCAGATTCTGCATCGCTCGAAAGTTCAAATCGTAAACGCGCTCAAGCTCTTCATCTTTAAATTTCAAATTTGCCTCGCTCCTCGACCGAGGCCTGAACAACCAAGCGCCGCCGAATGCAACGGCAATACATGCGATGGACGCAAGCACCCTGTACCACTCCTGCGTTAAAGCCCCGAGCAGAAGGGAAAACCCGAACGGGATTGAAAAGACAACTGCGGGCCACCACCATGGCTTGGAGAGGACTCCCATTGTTCCGACAGGAAGGACCGCTGTCGCAATCGCGAACGTTACAATACCCCAGGTCAATGGGAAGCCGCAGATACCTGCGCCCGCCAGCAGAAGGGCGTCAATTATGCCGAAGACCCCAGATGCCACGACCATGAGAATCCCGACGAGGTCTGTGATTGTGTTCGATTTCATTTTCAGTGCCCGCCTCCCTCGTGCGGTTCCATTTTAAACATCGGCACAAGCCGACGTCCTGTAGTTGCCCAAGCAGAACCATTCCTAAAATAAGTTCCGGAAATCCTCCACCGATAACCGTGCGTCCTTCACAATTCCACCCATCGAATAAGCATTCACCGGATTATGTCTCGGAATCGTGAGGAACCGTTGACCATTGCTCATGACAACCTTGTTTGCCCTGCCGAATGACACAAAAACTCATTTTTGTGCGCCAAATCCCGATTTGGTGGGGAATTCCGAATCGGATCTCGGTGCACCAAAATCTTCGACCAGCTGATGCTAATACGAACTTGGCGGGCAGTCCTTGACCCATCTCAAAGCCGGGTCAAATGCTCTGAACAACAGAAAATGCTCGGCAATATCGAACGCCAATACGGCGGGCAGGACCATCACACTCGGATAAACACCGGTCTGGCCGCCCACCTGCAACTCCACAGTAGTACCGTCGTCATCCCCCACAACGACGTGGGACGAAGTGCCATCCGAGGGGAAGGACACCACCACAAAACGTGACGGCCCGCCACCCACGCAGAGCGAACCCACATCCTCAATGTCGATCCAACAAGAGTCTGTCCGATGGCCGTCGAGTCGGCACAACGCTTCCCGAAGCCCTTGGGGACTGGCTTCAGGGAGGCGCTCGCGGCTGGTCCGGGGTCCATCCCACGTCTCCAACTCAATTCGGGCATGCAAACTCACGTAACGCTCCTTGTTGCCGAACTACTCCAGCGTTCGCTGTGTTGTCCTGGCGTCCAGTGCATGGTTAGCCTTCCAATCACTCATCAGTTTCTAACTTCCCTACAGAAGGTCCGAAGCCAGCCGCCGTGTTCGTCAGGGCGATAGCCTGAGCGAATCCGGGAAATTAGTGCATTGGGTCGAATCTGCTGTCTCATTTCAGCCATCCGTAGTATTTGAAAAAAATCGCGGCACGAATCGCGATTCCCAGCGCACGTGTGATTTGCAAGCTCGCTCCGGTGATTTGTTCGTTACGCGAGGTTAGTGTCATGCGCGGGTTGACGACGGGCTCGCAGTCTCAATCCGACAATGCTGGCTGGCAAAACGAAAATGTTAACAAGGACGAGGCGACACAACACTCCAAACACGAAGATCCCATCCGCGTCTCTGCCCAATTCCGGGCGGTCCCGCATGTCCTGAAAAACTGAATGGACTTCAATCCCGACGATCAGGAAAGAAATCAGAATAATGCTGGCAACCAATCCCAACAAGCCACGATAGCGAGATAAACTGAACCCGATGGCAATGAAGCAAAGCCACCATAGCCACTAAAAGGCGATCTCGTAACGCAAAAACAACGACAGATTCACAAAAATGAAATGTCTCTTATTCTGTTCTGATGTCCACCGCACGACCACCCCACCGATCAGCCATCAGCCTCTAGCATATAATGCTGCTCATCATTGCCAGGGCAAAATGGTGAAAACCCAATATTCCGCTGGTAAGAACGCCTGGAACTGCCTTCCATAAAATGCAGCCAGTTCCATGTCTCCTAATTCCAAACAAGCTAAGAACCCCGAGAACCAAGCTGCCGAAGTCTGTCAATAATGCAGCACCATGCAAATCACCGCTGAACTGTCGAGAGGGTGCGGGTAAAAAGTTGGTGTGTCCTGATAAAGATGAAATGACAATTGTGGCCGCGAGGACAGCGATTGGAACGAATAGGCTTGCCCACGCAGCAACGGTGAAAAATGACCTTTGGTGTTTCGTAGCTGGATTGTTCGCGCTCATGATGTCCAACGTAGGATTCAATCTCACTCAACCAACCAAGCTGCCGCCCTTCCGCTTTTGAATGAGCCGTTCCCCATCCCAAGCTCCCACTGAATGTAGTTGTTCCGGCTGAGCACCATGGCCCTCATCTAACTGGCCTCCAAAGCTAGCCAATCTCGGCCCAAACCGCCAGTTTAAACGGCTGAGCCACCTCTCCTGCAGTGCCTCTAAGAGTAGGTCGAACGGCAAATCGACGAGAGGGGCCAACGAGCCTTCTATATTTGCTATGTCAAAGAACGATTAGGACTCGTTAGCTCCACGGGTTTAAATGAATGGCGGGTCCGGCGGTATCGGGCCGGCGGATGGAGGCCGTTCCGTTTTGTGGGAAAGGTGTTCCGTTTTGTTCCGTTTTCCAAGAGCCGGGGGCCTGTGCGGGCGATGGCATGGGAACCTCATAAACGAGAGCCGTACCATTTTCGGGGAAAAATCGTACCGTTTTGTACCATTCTTCCACGGAGGACAGCGTGGCCGGGGATCCCAGATCTGAAATTTGAGGTCTCAGGAGGGAGAAGTGGCTTGGAGCCGTTCCGTTTTCGGCAAGGGCGTACCGTTTCGTACCATTTTCATAAGCGGGTGAGCTGGTGCAAAAGTTTGCACTCTTTTTGCACCTTGGTTGCACTGCGATTGCACTCCCTTGCACTGGAGTGTTCCGTTTCCGGAATTATCGTTCCGTTTTGTTCCGTTCTCCGTGGGTGCGGCCCAAAGTCCAAGAGCCCAATGTCCAATGTGTGGGCTGCTTGAGACGGGTAGGCGTCGGAAAATATCGTTCCGTTTTGTAAAGGAAGGATGCGCAACTGAAATTCTGTACTCCGAGGTCTGCGCAAGTGATTCATGTTGAGGCGTCCAGTTTTTAAATGGGGGTAAAAAGTACAGAAATTTCCAGTTTTGGGGATTGAGCCGAAAGCCCAAGACCTAATGTGCGGGCAATGGCATGGGTACCTCGGGAAGGAGATGGTCAGAATCTCGTGACCTCGCCTCCTACATTTCGAGATGGATGTTTTCCGAATCACCCCGGCGGCTGCGTGCTGCTTATTTGTCGTTCTCGTTTCGCTTCGCATATTACTTACTTTTGGCAGAGAAGATTACCAGAGGGGGTCTGCCAACGGCTGTCATACCCCATTTTTTTCTGGAACAAAAAATGCGAGCTGGGCGGGTTCGGAACGGCTGGGGTGGGTCGGGTAGTACTGGGAACGGTAGACAAAGCCATGGGACAAAGTGGCAAGACGAGGAGTGGACCGGGCGAAGTGAAAGACGAAGAGGGTGAGACAAGGTAGGCTGCGGCGGCAAGGCCGTTCCCGATCCGATGGTGGCCTTTTGTGGGAATCCGGCGTTACTTTCAAACCTTTCTCTTGCACCCCTTCCCATCCGGTCGCTAACGTTCCCCCCAATGAATTTGGAAGACAATTTGGGCGATATCATCCGCAAGGGCCGCAAAGCCTCGCAAGTCCCGGAAGAAGCCGCAGCCGCCGCTGCAGGGCTGAGCGTGGCGGAACTTTCCGAGCTCGAAAAAACCGGCTCCAGTTCCAAGAGGCCAAACCTCGCCGCCCTCGCTGCCAAGATCGGATTGGACGGCAAAAAGCTCCAGGACATTGCCAACGGCTGGACACCTTCCGAAAAGAACCTCAGCCAATGGACTGAGTTGCGCGTGGTGACAACCAACCAGAACGACATGGCCGTGAACGCTTACGTGGTGTGGGATGAAGTCTCGCGCGACGCCGCGGTGTTCGACACCGGCTGGGATGCTCAACCGCTGATCGACCTCATCGAGTCCAACAAACTCGCTCTCAAGCATATTTTCCTGACGCACACTCACGAGGACCACATCGCCGGCCTCGAAGCCCTCCGCGCCAAGTATCCCAAGGCCCACTTTCACACCAGCGCGAAGAGCGCCCCGCCGCAGCATCGGAACCGCACGAACGATTTCATCCACCTGGGCAGCCTGCGCATCACCAACCGCGACACCCCCGGCCACGCCGAGGACGGCGTCATCTACACGATCGGCAACTGGCCCGAAGACGCGCCTCACGTTGCCATCATTGGGGACACTATCTTCGCCGGCTCCCTGGCCAATGGCTTCATCTCCTGGGAGACTTTGAAGAAAAATGTGAAAGAGCAGATTCTGACCCTGCCCAACGAAACGCTCCTCTGCCCTGGCCACGGTCCGCTGACCAGTATTGCCGAGGAAAAAGCGCACAATCCCTTTCTTAGCTGATGGCATCCCGGACCACCTGCCATGCGGTTTATAAAAAGCCCGAAAAAAACCTTATTGACCCTTTCCGTTGCTCTGCCTAAAGTTCCCGCCCGATGAATCAAATGGCCAATCTTGTAAGGGTAGTACGCGTAGTCGTCGTTGACTGACGCGACCCGAAGGCTTGGTTCAATGCTTTAAGGTCGCCCGCCGTTCCGAAAGGGACGCGGGTTTTTTGATTTAGAGTCTATGCTACATACCATCTCAGTCCTTGTGGAAAACAAGTTCGGCGTGCTCACGCGAGTGGCCGGATTGTTTAGCGGGCGCGGCTATAACATCGATACCCTCAATGTTGGCCCCACCCAGGATCCCAACGTTTCCCGGATGACCATTGTCACCCGCGGCGATGACCCCACGGTCGAGCAGATCGTCAAGCAGCTCAAAAAGCTGGTCAACGTGCTCGAGGTTGAGGATTTCCGCGCTGGAGAAGAATACGTCGATCGCGAACTGATCCTTGTCAAAGTGGCCGTCGACTCCAAGAGCCGCGCCGAGGTGATGCAAATCACAGACATCTTCCGCGCCAAAATTGTGGACGTGCAACCCGCCAACCTGACCATCGAAATAACGGGGAACGAAAGCAAAATTGAAAAGTTTATCACCCTCATGAAAACTTTTGGGATTACCGGACTTACCCGCACCGGCAAAGTCGCCATGCCCCGCCGATAAACTTTAACCTAAAATCATAAGAACCATGCCAGCTAAAGTATATACAGACAAAGACGCCGACTTAAACGTCCTGAAAAACAAGACCCTCGCCGTACTCGGTTTCGGCTCCCAGGGCCACGCTCACGCCCTGAACCTGAAGGACAGCGGCCTGAACGTGATCATCGGTTTGTACGAGGGAAGTAAATCCATCCCCGTCGCCAAGGAAAAAGGCTTCGAAGTTTTGACCACCGCCGAAGCGGTGAAGCGCGCTGATGTCATCTTCGTCGCGCTCCCGGACACCAAACAAGCCGCCGCCTACCTGAAGGACATCGCTCCCAACCTGACCAAGGGCAAGACCCTGCTCTTCTCCCACGGCTTCTCCATCCATTTTAAGACGATCGTTCCACCCAAGGATGTCGACATCATTCTCGTCGCGCCGAAGGGCCCTGGACACATCGTCCGCCGCCAGTACCTGGAAGGCAAAGGCGTCCCTGCCCTGATTGCTGTGTTCCAGAACCCGAGCAAGCAGGCCAAGAAAGTCGCGCTCGCCTGGGCCAAGGGCATCGGTGGCGCTCGCGCCGGTGTGCTTGAAACCACTTTCAAAGAAGAAACTGAAACCGACTTGTTCGGCGAACAAACCGTCCTCTGCGGTGGCGTCAGCGCCCTTGTCCAGGCCGGTTACGAAACCCTCGTCGAAGCTGGTTACCAGCCCGAGATGGCCTACTTCGAGTGTTTGCATGAGCTCAAGCTCATTGTGGACCTCATGAACGAAGCCGGCATCAGCGGGATGCGTTTCTCCATCTCCGAAACCGCCAAGTGGGGCGACGTTACGGTGGGTCCAAAGATTATCGATGCTGGAACCAAGAAGCGCATGAAACAGGCGCTCAAAGAAATCCAAAACGGCAAATTTGCCAAGGGCTGGGTGAGCGAATATCAAACCGGCTACAAAAAGTACAACGCCTTGCTGAAGAAGGGTGAAAACCACTCCATCGAGAAGGTCGGCGCCCGGCTTCGCAGCATGATGCCTTGGATGCAAAAGCGCTCGGTTAAGGGCGTTCAAGCCTCGTATTGATTGTGTTCTGATTAAAACGGCGGCGAAGAAACCCTTCGCCGCCGTTCTTTTTATGCAACCAGCACAAGCTGCTGGTGTTTGATAAACCGGCCAGAAGGCCGTCCCGGATTAACACAAATTCCGCCATTTAAGGCATTTAGCGCGGAGCCTTGGGTGCCGAAGGTACATTGAGCCATTTGCGCAGCCTTACTTTTCGGTGGAGTTGCCTCAGAAATGGATTAGACTAACACTTTATGAAGCCGATTAGGACCATGATTTGGTGCGCAGGCGCTGCGGGAGCCGTTCTCGCCCTCGCCCAGCCATGCCGGGCCGAAGCCAAGGCCAACCCCTACGCTTCCATTATCGACCGCAATCCTTTTGGCCTCAAAGATCCCCCGCCCCCAGTGAAGGATGTTGCCCCCGCTCCCGTGGTTCCCCCGGCCAAAGTTGTCCTGACCGGCATCACCAGTTTGTCGACCGCCAAAAAGTGTTTTCTGGAGATCACCGAGCAGGAACCCGGCAAACCCAACACCGTGAACCGGCCCATCCTAATGGAAGGGGAACGTTCAGGCTCGATTGAAGTGGTCTCCATTGACCTTCAAAAGAACATGGTCCACATCCGTAACGGCGGCCAGGAGATCGATTTGAAATTTGAGGACGCTTCCAAATCCCTGGCCAGCGCTGCTCCGCGTCCCATGATTCCGGGAATGTTAAACCCGGCGATGCAGTATAACCCGAATCCTGGCATTCCTCAGCCTCACTCCGCTGGTCCTGCACCTACCATTATCACCCCTGGCTCGGCTGATGGATCCAGCCGCAATAGCAGTGTCATGGTTTACGGCAATCAAGGCACCGCCAACACGACAGCCGGTGCCATCCCGAATGTCCCAGCCCAGTTTAACAACAACATTCCGCCAACTCTCGGATCCTCCGAAACCGGTGCCCGCATCATCCCGTCCCGTCCTGTTCGGTCCGCCATACCGATGCCTCCGGCGCCCGGCGTTCCCGCTTACCCCAACCGATAATCTTCATCTGTTGACGACTAACGGAATCCGCCTTTCACGGTCTCCTGTTTTTACGACTTTTTGAGCCCTGTTGCGGGAAAGCCCCTATGTGCTGCATGGAGCAGACGTGGGACATTCCACAGCAATGAACTATGCGGTCGTAGGCGAAAAAGTCAGCGCCTCCTATAAAGCGGTTTTTCAGCAATACCGGCGCGACGACGAGATCGAAGTTGCCAGCCAGAACCACCGGCATCTTTCCGGCATTCTCCGCGATTTAACCACCGCCTTCCCCCATCCAGTGCGCGTCCTAGAAGCAGGCTGCGGCACGGGCCGTTACTTTCATTGTTTGAAGAACGTGGAGGAACTCGTGGGGCTGGATGTATGCCCCGAAATGCTCCAGGCTGCCGAGCATCCTGTTCTGGAAGATGAGATCACGGTGCCCAACATCCGGTTAATGTGCGAAAATATTTATCTGGCATCGCTCCGGGCGAACTTTTTCCATGTTATTTACTCGCTCGGAATGTTCGGCAATGGCTGCCCGGTGACCCCTGAAATCCTAGGCCGCTTTCACGCCTGGCTTGCTCCGGGCGGCAAGCTTTTCTTCAACGTCGTGGATGAAGCCACCCTCATGCCTTCGGCTCGACTAAAACGAAGGGTCAAACGCGTCCTTTACCCCGTGCTTCCGGATGTTGTGCAAAAAACATTGGATGAGCGCGAAAACCGGATGCCTTTCTTTGGCCTGACCAAATCCGCTTTGGAGCAGATCATGAAGCAAACCGCTTTTTCCTCCTGGCGGATCCATCGCCATGTCTGCCAATCGCCGCTCTGGCAAGGTGTCCTCCTGGAATGCCGCGCCCAAAAAACACAGTTGCCTTAGGCTAGGTAGTTTGCCCCCTTGTTCGGGCGGGTCAGGGCCGTAGGTTGCCCTATGAAACAGAACCAAATTGAGGAAGGAAGAATCAGCCAGCACTCTCGCGGCCTTGGAACTGTGACCGAGGATATGGTCCGTGAAAGAGCCCGGGAATTGGCGATTATCAATGGCCGGTCTCCCGACCATCTCTCCGAAGCAGATTTGGCTGAAGCCAGACACGAACTTGTCGATGCCCCTGTTCCGCCCGAAGCCCCCGAGGGCGCCCTGGAAGACTCACTGCCAGAATCCGAACGCTGGGACCCGAACCACGGAAGCGAAGGCACTCAGGCCGTCGTTTATCCTGCCCACGACGAACAAACCGATGTGGAAAAGCTGGTCGAAGAAGGCGCGTCGGAAGCTCAGCATGACCGTATGGTGGAAGGAACCAAGGAAAGCCTGCGGCGGGAAACCTGAAACCAAACCTAAACAGAGCGCTAAACGAGGGTTTATGAGAAAATGCGAAGTTTGCGGGAACGATTACGACAAGACTTTTGAAATAATTGTGAATGGCATTTCCCATTATTTCGATTGCTTTGAATGTGCCATCCACGCCCTGGCGCCAGCTTGTGGTCATTGCGGTTGCAAAATCATCGGCCACGGTACTGAGGCTGGTGGAGAATTCTTTTGCTGCGCCCATTGCGCTCACGAAGAAGGAGTCACCGCTGTTCACGACCGTGCTTGAGAACGGGTCCGCGGCTCCTCCCGGCATTTGTCCACCACATCCATGGGTTTACGCCATGGCTGTGCTTTTTGCTTCAGCAAAAGGTCCTTGGGAACGATGGGCAATCCGGAGTAGCACAGTTCCTGCCCTTGCGTGTTGCTCGTCAGGAACTATCTTATAAAAGCACTTTTACCACGTTGTATGTTGAAACGAAGCCGGGGAGGCGAAAAAGGGAGCGCAATCAAAGACGCGGGCTCCTCTCGAGCCTTTTCCCTTGTATCCGAGCCAGGCGCTTCCCCCCAGCGCCCTGTATGGCCGGATATCATACCAAGCCAGGAATGGTCTATGTATCGAACGGCCTTGGATGTGGCTCGCAAATCGGGAGCCCAATTCATGGTTGGCGGCGGTTTTTGCCTCGCCTTCTTTACCGATCGCTGGCGCAACACCAAAGACATTGATTTTTATGTCCTGCCAGCGGAGCGGCAGAAGATGATCGACGCGCTCACCCAGGCCGGGTTTAAGGACTATTACGATCAAAAGTCGTATGACCGCGGGTGGATTTATCGCAGTGTTCAGGATGGCGTTATTGTGGATATTATTTGGTCCATGGCCAACCGTCGGGCCGAGGTGGATCCAGTCTGGTTCGACCGGGCTCCCGTGGTCACGCTTCGAGAGGAATCCTTCAAGGTCGTTCCCCCGGAGGAACTCCTTTGGTGCAAACTCTACGTTTTTCAGCGCGACCATTGCGATTGGACGGATTTGTTGAATCTCATCTACGGCGTAGGTCCGAAGCTGGATTGGGATCACCTGCTTACTCGGGTCGGAAATGATTTGCAATTACTTAAAGGCATCCTGGAACTGTTCACTTGGGTGGCCCCCCATCGCGCATCAGAGTTGCCGATGTCCTTACGACGCGAACTTCAGTTATCCGCTCCTCAGGCGGTGGATATTGAAGAAGAAAAACGGCGAGCGCGGCTGCTCGATTCGCGAGGCTGGTTCGCCGCCTATAATCCGAAGGACAAACCGATGGAAGTCTAAAAAAGGAGATTGCATGCTGATTGGAACAATGAACCACCCGGACCAGGATGTCCTTGAGGAAATTGAATGGATTGCTGCTATGGGCCTGGAATTCGTCGATCTGACACTGGAGCCACCGGCGGCCGCCATTTGGAAAATAAACACGGAGGACGTTCGGCAAGCAATTGAAGAAGCCAACCTTCGAGTGGTCGGGCACACCGCGTTTTATCTTCCGATCTGCAGTCCCTTTGAAAGCATCCGCCGAGCGGCCGTTGAGGAACTAAAGCTTTGCATCGAGGCCTTTGCCCAAATTGGCGCTCCATGGATGAACATTCATCCCGCTGGCTACGCACCCATGCACAGCCGGGAATTTGTCATTGAAAGCAATTTGAAAAGCTTGCGTGAACTCCTGCAATCGGCCCGCGACAATGGCATTGGTTTAATGATCGAGAACACGCCAGAGAACTTCAACTCGGTTTCGCAGCTTGGAGAGTTACTCGATCCATTGCCAGACCTGGGCCTGCATTTGGACATTGGTCATTGCAATCTGCGCGTTCCGGTCAACACCACGGGGGAATTGCTTCGAGCGTATGGCTCACGCTTGAAGCACGTCCACCTGCACGACAACAAAGGGGGCACAGCGGATTTGCATCTGGCTCTGGGCGCTGGAAATATCGACCTCTTGCATTACCTGAAGCTCCTGCGAGCTTCAGGTTACGACGACACGATCACTCTTGAAGTCTTTACGCCGGACAAGCACTACCTGGCTTACAGCCGGGATGTGCTCAGGCGTTTATGGGATGAAGCCGCTCCCGCTTCCCGCGAGACCGAGCCTATGCTGCGCGGCAGCCTTATTTAAGGACGTTCTCCCAGAGCGGTTCCAGGTCAGGGTCTTCCATGGCTTCCAACTTAACCGCGTTGGTATCACCATGTTTCATTGCTTTTTGCAGCCAGGTGTTTGCTTCTTCCACTCGGCCAAGCTGACAGCTATAACGCGCCATCAGCATGGATACGCTGATATTATGGGGAAACTTTTCAGTTGCTGGATAAAGGCTATGCCAGGCTTCGCAGGTCCGCTTCATCTCATGCAGCGACAGTGACCGATAAATCCAGCCTTCCGGGTTATCCGGGTAAAGAGCGGCCATCCCATGCGCAATCGTATGGGCGAATTCCCAATGCTTCCCCATCGCATAAATCTTCCAGCGAGCCACGAGCACCTCCGGATGAAAGCGCCATTCCAGGCTGATCTTTTTGAGCTCCTCGTGCGCTTCGTGGTGGTTCCTCAGTTCGAGCCAGCCTTCCGC
>JAQGOV010000534.1 GCA_028293425.1 Verrucomicrobiales bacterium | reverse complement strand
AATGGTGGTCAGCTCAGACCGTAGTTTCTTGAGGTTTGATTCCTTTTTCACCTCGGCGGTAAATTTCTCGAGCGCGCTTTTTTCGTCGGGCGCCAGTTTGTCGGCACCGCTTTCATCGCCCGGAGATTTGGCCACCTTGCGCGTGTAAACCGCCACGTTGCGGTTCTCCCTCGTAAAATACACTTTTGCCACTCGCTGAATATCTTCGGCTGTGACCGCCTGGTATTTGCGACCCGCTTCATTGATCTCGCGCCAGTCCCCCAGACCATCACTATGAATCAATTGCATGAGAATAGACATGTTGGATGTCAGGCGGCGGTATTCAGAAGCCGCAAAATTATTCTTCACCTTCTGCAATTCTTCCGCAGGAACCATCTCACGCTTTAGCTTATTAATCTCGGTGTAGATTCCCTGCTCCACTTCCTCGGGGGTTCGGCCGTCGGTAGCTTCACCGCTCGCGTAAAAGAGGCCAGCCCATTTGCGGTGATGAGGATAGGCCGACACATCGGTTGCCACCTTGGAACCAAGCACCAGTCCTTTGTAGAACCGGCCAGTGCGTGTGGACAGGATTTGGCCGAGAATTCCGAGCGGGTACGAATCGCGATGGCTGTAGGGAACCGTGTGCCAGACGATATCGACCTGCGGATTGGTTTCAGCTTCGGCATACATGCGCTTTTCAGCCGGCTGCTTGGTTTCGAGGGTGATAACTTCCGGAGCATCCTGCTTCCCTCGAGGGATGCGGCTGAAGTATTTTTCCGCCAAAGCCAATGCATCAGCCGACTTGAAGTCACCCACCAAAATTAAGGTGATATTTTGAGGCGCATAGTAAGTGGCGTAAAAATCATCGGCTTGGGCCTTGCTGATGGCCGGAATGTCGGAAGGCCAGCCAACAACCGGCCAGCTATAAGGGTGCGCTTCCCAAACCATCGAATCGAAGCTCTCGGCAAATTTGCCCAGCGGCGTGGAATCGGTCCTCATGCGACGCTCTTCGAAAACAACGTCGCGCTCGGCATAAAACTCCCGAAACACGGGCCGCAGCAACCGCTCGGATTCCATCCACATCCACAGTTCCAGCTTATTTGCCGGCACCGTGATGTGATAACCGGTCAGGTCCGTGCTGGTGAATGCATTCATTCCGGAAGCGCCGGCTGTGGTATAGATGCGATCAAAATCGTTTTTGACGAGAATCTCGCGTTGCTGGGCGATCAGTTCGTTGAATTTCTTTTCCAGCTCCTTCAAACGCGCCGTTTTGTTTTCAGGTTTTAGCAGGTCATCGATCTTGCCCTGGCGATAATCCTGCCGCATTTTGGCCTCCTCCTGCCGCATCTCCTCGCGGACCATTTCCTGTTCGGCAATGATCTCCACATCCTTCTTGTAATTCTTAGTGCCTACGGTCGGGGTCCCTTTGAACATCATATGCTCGAAGAGGTGGGCAATGCCCGTGATGCCGGGTCGTTCGTTCGCGCTCCCCACGTGAGCTACCCAACCGCCCGCAACCGTTGGATCGTCGTGACGTTCCACCAGCAGAAGCCGCATGCCATTCGGCAATTGCTTCTCCGTTACAGGGACTTTTTGGGCGAAAACAGGAAAATTAAGAAATATCAGGAAGCAAAAGAGGCTTCCCCAAAACCAGAGCCTGCGTTTTTTAAGCAAATGCACGCAGCTACAACTACCCGAAATACAGCGCCCGTCAACGGTGAGGATCTGGAAATCGGGTTAGGCAAACAGATCTAATTGTGGTGGTGGAGCAAGCTTTTTGAGTTTTTCTCGCTCGGCTTTAGCGCGAGTAGCGTGGCGCACATTCCCCTCGGGGGTGAGTTCGCTTTCCTCCAGGTTTCGCAGGATTTCCTTCGCGCGTTCGAGCACGGGCTTCGGAACTCCCGCAAGGCGGGCGACTTGAATGCCATAGCTTTTATCGGTTCCGCCTTCGACAATTTTGCGCAGGAACACAATTTGGTCATTCCACTCCCGCACGGCGACATTGTAGTTGCGGAGGCGCGGGAGACGGCCCGAAAGCTCTGTGAGTTCGTGGTAATGCGTCGCGAAGAGCGTCTTGGCGCCGAGTTGATTGTGGAGGTACTCCACGATGGACCACGCAAGGCTAAGCCCGTCGAAGGTGCTGGTCCCGCGGCCGATTTCATCTAGGATAATCAGGCTCTTCGCCGTCGCGTTATTCAGAATGTTGGCGGTCTCGCACATTTCCACCATGAAAGTCGATTGGCCGCGCGCAAGATCGTCGCTCGCGCCGATGCGGGTGAAGATACGGTCCAGCAAGTCCACGCGCGCTTCTTTTGCCGGCAAAAACGAGCCCGTGTGAGCCAGCAGGGCGAGCAGGGCCACTTGCCGGATGTAGGTGCTCTTGCCAGCCATGTTGGGCCCGGTGATAAGCGCGATCTGGGTGGCTGGTTAGAGTTGAACATCGTTGGGAACAAAACGTTCTTCGGTAAGGTTCTGTTCCAGAACAGGATGGCGTCCATCGATAATCCGGAGAACTCCTTTGCTGCCGACAACCGGCCGGCAATAGCTGTAAAGCCGAGCCGTTTCAGAGAAAGCGGCGAGAACATCGAGTTGAGCC
>JAQGOV010000471.1 GCA_028293425.1 Verrucomicrobiales bacterium | reverse complement strand
CACCGCAACGCGGTGCTCATCTATTTCGCGCCAGCCTCGCGTCAGTTCGCGATTTGGGGTGACACGGGTGTGCACGAGAAATGCGGAGACACTTTCTGGAAAGAGATCGTGGCGGGGATGCGGCCGTTCCTGAAAGAGGAACGCTATACCGAGGCGGTCGAATTGGCCGTGAAGGAAGTTGGAGAGGTGCTGGCCCGGCATTTCCCAAGGGAGCCCGGGGATATAAACGAGCTGCCGGATGATTTGGTGAGGGATTGAAAAGCACCCCCAGTTCACCGCAGACCCTTTCTCTCAGGATTCCAAGATAGCCATAGCCACACAATGCGTTTGGGTATGGCTGATGCTAAGGTGAACCGTCCTGGCGCCACGGGCCTGAAGCAACTGCGCGCCTTCATCATGCAACACGATATCGGGCGAACCGGTAGGTTTGCGAATCACCTCGATATTTTTCCATCGCAGTTCTTTGCCGATGCCGGTCCCGAAAGCTTTTGAGACGGCTTCCTTGGCCGCGAAACGAGCGGCCACAAAGGGCGCAGGATTTGAATGGCTCAGGCAATATGCAATTTCATCCGGACGGAGAATCCGTTGGATAAACCGATCTCCATAGCTCTCGAGCGATCGTCGGATACGGTCGACCTCAACAATATCAATGCCTGTCCCGAGGATCATAGCGGTCAGCCGCGATATCCATCGAGCAAGCCGAGCATTTCTTTGACAGCTCTTTCCATCCCAACAAAGACGGCGCGGCTGACGATGCTGTGGCCGATGTTGAGTTCCACGAGGTGCGGGACCTGGTGCAAAGTTTTCAGATTGTCATAGTTCAGGCCGTGACCGGCGTTAACCTGCAGTCCGAGGCGATGCGCGAGCTGCGCAGCTTCCACGAGGCGCTTCAATTCATGCTCACGCCGGGCAGGCTCATTGAAATGCTCGGCGTAACTGCCGGTATGCAGTTCAATAAATTGGCTGCCGATTTTGGCAGAAGCTTCGACCTGGGAGAGCTCCGGCGCGATAAAGAGGCTGACCTCGATGCCCGCATCGGCCATCTTTTTGCGGGTTTCGGTTAAAGCGGCGAGATGTCCAGCCGCATCCAGTCCACCTTCGGTGGTCACTTCCTGCCGCCGTTCGGGAACAAGACAAACGATGTCAGGTTTGAGCTTGAGAGCGATCTCGACAATTTCAGGCGCATTGGCCATTTCGAGATTCAGGCGGGTTTTAATTTGTTCCCGGAGCTGCCAGATATCTCGGTCCTGAATGTGACGCCGATCCTCGCGCAGATGTGCAGTAATGCCGTGGGCCCCTGCCCTTTCGCAGATGAGGGCTGCTTCAATTGGATCCGGTTCACCCTGGGTCACCCCTTTATACCGGGCTTCCCGAATCGTGGCCACGTGGTCGATATTAACTCCGAGTTTCACAAGGGTCATTAGAAGCCATCCCAGGGGCCGCCGCAATGGTGAAGAGGTGATTTTGTTTATTGCCAAAAGCGACGGAGAATTGCTTTTATTTTGGACGTGTTTTCCACCTGGAGTTCTTCGCCAAACGGACGACTGCGGGGGCGGTGGTGAAGTATGATCCATCTCCCGCTGCTCCTGGCTGCAATCGCGTACGCCGCAGGCGTGGTGGCGGCTAATTATCTCGCTTTACCGCTCGGGCTTTGCCTGGCTGTGGCATTCGTGCTCATTGGAGCCGGCGTCATCATTGCCGCAAAGAGAGAGCTCTTTATTGGACTAAGCATTCTCGCGTTGGGATTTTGCAATCAGCGTCTGCAAACGACGCTTCTCGCGCCGCATGATCTTCGAGTATTGGCAGGAACCAAACCGGTCTATGGCACCCTCACCGGCACACTGGTGGAGACTCCCTATCAAAAGTTCTATGAACATCGCCAGGAAGTCAGCTGGAGAACTCTGGCGGTGATGGACGTGGCCCGTTTTGAGGAGGATGGAAAACCATCCCGAGCATCCCTGGGCCGAGTGGCAATTAGCACTCCCGGCGTGGCAGGGACGAACTATTATGGAGGGGAGCAATTTTTTGTTTCAGGCGTGCTCAGCGTGCCAACAGGCCCCTTGGCCGAGGACCTATTCGATTACAAAGGTTACCTCGAACGAAACGGCATCTATTACCAACTCCAGGTCAAATCGCCTGCCGATTGGAAATGCGGGTCCACAAATACAATTCCTCCTTACGCCGACCGTTTCCTAAGCTGGGCGCAGAGGACCCTTGCGCGCGGGCTTCCAGAGGAAGACGAGGCGCTGCAACTCCTCTGGGCGATGACCCTGGGCTGGAAAACTGCGCTTTCGGGCGAGGTGCCGGAGCCTTTCATGAGGTCTGGAACAATGCACGTTTTTGCCATCAGCGGTTTGCACATCGCGTTAATCGCGGGATTATTGGTAGCCCTTTTCCGGGTTTTCAAGATCCCTCGCGGCATTTGTGCGTGGGTGGTGGTGCCGTTGATTTGGTTCTACACAATTGTTACAGGGTTCCAAGCCTCGGCGGTTCGGTCCACAATCATGATGACCATCATCATTGTTGGTTGGGGGCTGAAGCGGCCAAGTAATCTGCTGAACTCACTCGGTGCGGCGGCGTTGATTATTCTGCTTTACGATCCGCAACAGCTCTTCCAGGCGTCCTTTCAGTTGTCCTTTTTTGTGGTGCTGAGCCTCGCTTTGTTCGTGCCCGTGCTGGATGCGCTCAAGGAACGTTTGCTGGCACCCGATCCATATCTGCCCGCGGAACTACGACCGAACTGGCGCAAGAGACTGGACAAGCCTATCCATTATGTGACCGCCAGTTTTGTCACTTCCCTGGCCGCGTGGCTCGGATCTATCCCGCTGGTGGCATATTACTTTCACCTGTTCACGTCCGTGAGCCTGCTGGCCAACCTGGTGGTGGTGCCGTTGAGCAGCGGTGCGCTGGCCAGCAACATGGCGAGCCTGATGTGCGGGGATTGGCTGCCTGACCAGGGAGAGATGTTCAATCATGCCGCCTGGGCCTTCATGAAAGCGATGGTTTGGATGAGCGAATGGGCAGCGCATTGGTCGCCGGGCAGTTTTCACATACCCGCCCCCGGATTCATGGGGTTCCTGATTTATTACATGATCCTGATCGGCGTTATGCTCCGCTGGTTCCAGAATGCCAGGTTCAAGCTGCCTCTGTTGGCCACGTTGGCGTTCCTCTGTCTGATTTGGGCCGCCCTTAAGCTTCCGGAGTTTTCGAACACCAAAGTAACCAGTCTCCCGATGGGCGGGGGCGACGCCATTTTCGTGGATAACCCGGGGCATCGGGATGATT
>JAQGOV010000533.1 GCA_028293425.1 Verrucomicrobiales bacterium | reverse complement strand
GTCGGGGCAACCAAGCGTCTCAATGCGGTGAAGTGGCGCTTAATGGGTCGCATCGTTTGGGCCTGGGTTCTTACCCTCCCGATCACCGGCCTCCTCGGTTATTTTTTCAGTCAAATCGCTCTCCACTACAGCGGTAAATAATCGAGAACTCAAACTGCTGGCGCTGGCTCGATAATAGCGGACTCCACGACGTCGGATCCGCTCGTAATCCTACTCCTTCCCCTTAATTTTCCGTAATGGCTCAAGGGCTCAGTGCACAAGCAAAGATCGCGGCTTCTAATCATTCTGCAGCACCAGAACCGGGCAACCCGCGTTTTGAATGACTTTCTCAACCGTTCCCCTGCCCCAGGGCCTCATCGAGCTGCCACCTCGATCCCCGGACATAATGATTAAGTCCGCCCCGAGTTCCAGGGCGGCAGCCTTGACCTCCTCCTCCAGCTTCCCTGCCCGCACCAAGGGCTGAGCCTCGAGGCCTCTGTCCCCCTTCTCCATGAATTCCAATAGACCGACCTTCGCCTCTTCCGCCATTTGGTTCTCGGACAAAGCCAAAGGCACACTATCCATCCCCGAAAGGAAAGACAGCCGCTCAATCACATGCATAAAGTGAACGGAAGCCCCATGCATCTCCGCATATTGCAGCGCGCAATCCAGCACCTCCTGCGAACCATCCTTGAAATCGATCAATGCCAGGATCCTTCGTGGATGCAACCCCACCGAAAGCCGCCCCTTCCGTCGTTTACCCTCGCCTTTAACTAATCGCTTACTCCCCACGCCTTATTTTAGACGCAGGCTCTCCGGCACGCAATAGCTCCCCAAATCAATCATTTGTAGTTGCCAATGATTTCCCTTACATCATCATTCCTGAACCGGAAGCAACCGATTCAACCATACGGAAACACCATGAAAATATCCAATCAGTCAAAGGCGAATCGAAAGCAGCCGGTCACGGCCCCCACGGGATTCCAAAAGATTCTAGTTGCCATCGACTTTTCGGAACATTCAAAAAAGGCGCTTCTGCAAGCCCTCTCCCTGGCGCAGGAATACGACGCATCCCTCTGCCTCGTTCATGTCGTGGAACCAGCTTCGTTTATCAACGACTTGTCAAACGTTGCTATCGCCAAGCCAAACACGGAGGTCGCCGCCGAAGCCAAATCGTCGCTCGTCACTTGGGCTGAAGCGAACATTCCGGCCTCCATCCCAGTCAGCTTCGAAGTGCGCATTGGTAAGCCTTTTAACGAAATCTCATTGCTCGCCGGCAAACTCAAGGCAGACCTCATTGTTATCGCCACCCATGGTTACACCGGCTTGAAACATGTCATGCTGGGCGGCACCGCGGAACGCGTCGTCCGTCACGCTCCCTGCCCTGTCCTAGTAATTCGTTAACCTTGGTTTTTCCTGGTTACCGCTTTCAAAGAAAATGCAGTCAATACCGACATGGATTGAAACGTCCAAGCATAATCTATGAATCAAAAAATCGGGAGATGGATCACGGTAGCCCTGCTGGTTGTTCCAATGCTCGCTCAGGCTGCCACCGTTACCCTTGAAAGAATTCCAGAAAAGGGAATGCAGCCGCAGGTCGCCGTGGCCCCGGACGGCACCGTCCACATGGTTTACTTGGCTGGGGATCCCAAAAGTGCGGACGTCCACTATGTTCAGCGCAAGCCTGGCGATAAGCAGTGGTCCAAGCCTTTACGGGTGAACCGCCAGCCCGGCAGTGCCATCGCCATGGGCACCATTCGCGGTGCTCAGATTGCCTTGGCTCGGGATGGTGCAGTCCATGTTTGCTGGAACGGATCATCTCAGGCCGAACCAAAGCCCAAACTCGGAGGAGCCCCCCTGCTCTATTCAAGGATTCTCCCAGGAAAGTCCAATTTTGAGCCGGAACGCGATCTCATGGGGAATACCCGCTACCTGGATGGCGGAGCCTCCCTCGCTGCTGATAATGACGGCCGTGTTTTTGTCGTCTGGCACGGCGCCCCTGCCGATAAATCAGGAGAAACCAATCGTGCAGTCTACCTTGCTTTGTCAAAAGACGATGGTTCTACCTTTGCCGCTGAAAAAGCGATCAATCCCGAAGGCAGTGGCGCTTGCGGCTGCTGCGGCGTCAAAGCATTTGCCGATCAGAAGGGAGACATCTTTGTCCTGTTTCGCACCGCTCGTGAGATGACTGATCGAGCCATGCAGGTTCTGCACTCGAAGGACCATGGAATGACATTTCAGCCGGAATTAAATCATCCTTGGACCGCGAAACAATGCCCGATGAGTTCGTCCTCCTTTGTCGCTGGTCCTGCGGGCACCTTTGCCGCTTGGGAAACTGCTGGGCAGGTTTTCGGTGCGAAGGTAGATGCCAATCAGGCGCAACGAGGTGCGATGCCTCTGAGTTCGAAAAAAGGTTCCAAACATCCTTCCCTGGCCGAAAACAAAGCTGGCGATTGGTTGGTCACCTGGACCGAAGGCACTGGTTGGGAAAAAGGCGGAGCGTTGGGTTGGAAGCTCACGGGCAATGATGGAAAAACCGAAACGGGACGTCAGGACGGTGTGCCAAAGTGGAGTTATTCCGCTGCCTACGCGAAGGAAGACGGTTCGTTCGTGGTAATTTATTAGGCGAGTTTCAAAGCTTTACGCCATTAAAACCCGTAAACGGGTCAACCGGCTCCCCTTTACGCTTAAGGGGTTGCCAGGTTTTATCCAGCTTACGAAGTTTTTTACGAGGAAGATGCAGGGAAGGCGTCTAAAACATGGGATGAGCCTAACACTCACCCAGGATAACTGTTCAGAATCCGATTAGTGATGATTACACGCGCCGATTTTCTCAGGATTGCCAGCAACACTTCCCAATACGATTTGTGTGCAGGTTGTGGTCTAACATCGGCGCGAAAAGACCGTGCTTTTACCCTGATCGAGCTGCTGGTGGTCATTGCCATCATCGGCATTCTCGCCGCCATGCTCCTGCCCGCCCTTTCCCAGGGAAAGGAAGCAGCCAGGCGCATCGCCTGCATCAACAATCTCCGGCAGCTCACCCAGTCTCTCAATATGTACGCCGATGAGCAGGAGGGAGAATATCCCCCTCGCATGCAGCCCTTTTGGCCGACACGGCTCCTGCCTTATTACCAGATTACGAATCTTCTGCGCTGCCCCTCTGACCGCCAGCCCGTCCTGGATCGCAGTTACGTGGCCAACGGATGGGATGACTTTTTTCGCACAACTCTGGACGCTACCAACTGGATGGATTTTTTGGACCACAAGTGGCCTGGGGGTATGAAGGAGGCTTTTATTCAAAACGCGAGCGACACAATTACCTTTGCCGAGAAACTCCGAGAGTCCGCCCATTACCACTTGGATCTCGCCCAGAATGACGATGTGCTTCAGATCGAGCAACGGCGTCATGGCTCCAACGTTGATGGCAAAGGTTCCGGCTCCAACTATGCTTTTGCCGACGGCAGTGCCCGCTTCCTGCGTTACGGACAGGCCCTTTCACCCATCAACCTCTTCGGGGTCACCGATGAGTGGCGGACCAATACCGTTATCAGTCCTTGACGCCTGAGGGCTGGCCTACTCACCGCAAGTGCAGTTCAGGGATCCATGTTTACTGCACAATTGGCAGGTTTGTTCCAGTCGTTCCCGGAGTTGCTTGCGGGCTCGGTGCAGCCGCACGGTCAAATTATTCGTGGTTGCCTGTTGCTCCGCAGCAACGTCCTGGATGGAGCGCTCCTTTAAAGTCGACTTCCTCGACCAGATGCGCGTATTCAGGTTCTAACGTCTTCAACACGGGAGCCAGACATTGACACACCTCGGCATGGTCCCGCTGGGATCCTCCGCGCTGTAGATGTCAAGCATCTTCCTCGCTGTAGCTTGCCTCCGATAAAAGTCGATAACGTTATACCGCAGGACCCGGTAAAACCATGCCACCGTGCGTTCCTCCTCACGCAAGTTTTCGCCCGACCGCATGGCTTTCAGTAAACTATCTTGCACAATATCAGCAGTCAGCTCAGGGTCGGAAACGCGTTTCCGGACTAAAGCTTTGCTGGGGAACGCTTAGAAAACCGGATGGCAGGTTTCGGCGAAACAACCCATTGGGTCGCGCAGCAGCATCAGTCAGAAGAAACTCCTGCAAAAGGACAAAAAAGTACAACTCTCCTTGGAAACGAACCACTTACATTCTTTTGCTTCACCTAAGCCAGTGCAAAACTGGTTTAGGTCCGGTTCAAACCAGGGGCAACAAAGTCGAACCAATCACAAGAAAGTATAAAAACCAAAAAGGCAAACGGCGCGAATGCATCTTATCACTTTCGGGAAGAGCCATGCCTTGGCCTACTTCAACTCCATCGTCTCCCAGCTAATTTCCAGCTTCTCAGTGGCATGGCCGCTGTTGCGCGCGTTGAGTGCGGGGCCTGTCCATTTGCGAGGCCAGGCGCGGAAGAAGTTGTAACGCATCGTTTCCTCCCCCGCGTCGTTCATGAAAATAACCGAGATGCTCTTCCGCGAGTGCGAGTTTAGTTCCGGGGCTTTCCACCGGCAGGGCCAGGCTTCGAAAAAGTTATAGCGTGATGCTTCCTCACCCGCGTCATTGTGAAAGATCACTGACATGCTTTTCCGATCCACTTTGCCATCCAACACAGCTTTGCGCCATTTATACCACTCGGCTGTATTAGACCAGTCCTTGGATTTTGCTTCCCGCTTATGGGTAATCGGATCATCTCCGTCCTTGTATTCAATCACTTGAGCATGGCCGATTTCGACTGCGAGGCGACTGGCTATGCTGAAATCGCCCTGCGTTTTCGTGGTGCCCCTCAATTTATCGCGCGAAGCGGCCGACCATGGATTGTTGTTCTCAAAGGTGAACGCATTCCCCGAAACCGGGCAACTCTCGGACTGAAACTCCGCGCGCGTGATATAACGTCCCGTTTGCGGGCTGAACGCGCGCTGCATATCCTCAGCATAAGGATCGTTATCCCAGCGCCGGTTCTGGTAAAGCCCCGTTTCCCCGTCCCAGAACATGGACCGAAACAGGAACGGATTTCCGAGCGGCGAGGCATTCACCGGCAGTCCACCCGAATCCACCATCGGGACGCCGTCAGATGTCAGGAAGCTCGGCTGGCCGAAGTCGTCGTAATCATAACGCTCCAGCACCGTCCCCTTCGAATCGGTCATCGCCAGTGCATTGCCGAGGTCATCCAGATAGCAATAGAGCGTCTCGCCCCCGGGCTGGAGAATAACCCGGTCCAATTTTTCCAGGACATGAGGCATCGGATAACTGCGTCGCAAAGCCCCGTTCTCGCGTTCCTCAGTGATAGAATGTGTCAGGCCATCGTAAATGAACTGCGTGGTCACCGGGGTGGACGGCGCCGGGGGATAAACAGTTTTGCTGATGCGCCGGCCCAGGGCGTCGTAGGTGAACGTAGCCACCGGCAGCAGGGCCGGCCCCACGGAGCGGCGCACCTCCACGAGGCGGTTGGCGTAATCGAAAAGATGCACCAGCGCGCCGGCTGACGTGCCCACGATGTTGAGGTTGCCGTTCGGGTCATGTTGCTCGTTGCCGAAAGGGGTGGTGGTATATTGATCCATCTGGAAATCAGCGGGCTCCGGCAGCGCTCCGTCGCGGGTGTATGTTTCGAGTGCCACGCCATTCGTCACGTCCAGCCGATTGCCTTTGCCGTCCAGGTGATACGAGCGGAAATTGGAACCGGTGCCTTTGGTGTTGATGGCCCTGCCCAGCTGGTTGAGAGCATCGTATTCCCAAACATTCGTGGTCGCGGGCTGCCCGGAAACGTAAGGAACAAGCTGGGTGCGTTGCGTTTTGTTTTGAGCCGGGTCGAAGGCGAACATGCGACGGTCGATCACCTGGGCGCCACCGGCCCTCTGGTGATTGACCCCGCTGATCTGCCGCCAGCCGAAATCTCCGGCTGCATTGGCCGGGTTCTGCAAGCCATCCCATGCGAAACGTGTGTTGATTCCCGAGGATCGGCTGATCCGTCCCAGCCGACCGGGACCCTCGTAGGCGTAGGATGCCAAGACACGCGGGTTGACGCATCCCGAGCAATCGAGCGTGGAAATGGCATTCACCTGGTCCAACGCATCATAATCGTAACGGATGACCGGCCCATCGGGCAGGAACATAGTGTAGCGATTACCGACCCCATCGAACTCGCAAGCTGTGGCAATGCAATCCTGCTTGGACTTTGTCGCGTTGCCCATGGAATCGTAGCCGAAGTTCAACATGGAAACGTTGTTGCTCGCCAGCACCAGGCGGGAAGCGCCGTCGTACTGAAACATTTCAAACGTCGTCGAACTCATCACGCCCGACGCGGGTGTGATGTCCTTGCGCACGCAGCGATCAAGCAAATCAAAGGTGCAAGCGATCCGGGTGCCGTTCGCATCGATTGCCCGCACGCAGTTGCCGCGTTCGTCGAAGCCAAACGTCTGGGTCGTGCCATCGGCCTGTTGAATGCTCGTGCATCGATCGAGCGAGTCGTAGCCGTAGGCGGTCGTGTTGCCGTTCGCATCCGTGGCGCTCGCCCGGCGCATGTTCCGGTATTCGACGTGGGTTGTGTTGATGGTGATGCCATGTTCTTTGGTCCCATTGTAATGAGTGGTGTCGGTCACACGGCCAAGCCCATCGTAAGCGCAAGTGGTTTCATTCCCGCGGGGTTCCATCTCGCTCACTCGGTTGCCGCGCGAGTCGAAGAAGTAGGCATGCACATTGTTTAGATTGTCCCATTCCGCGATGCAGCGGTTGAACCCGTCATACGCAAATGAGCGAACGAATACCTGCTCAGGTCCGGCAACATCAGGACGTTCGATGGATGTGCGGTTCATGATGGTCCCGCCCGCATCGTAGCTGAACATCACAGCATTGGTTTTCGGATCCACGGTGCTGGACAGACGGTTCAAACTGTCATAGGTAAATCGGGTCGTGTGGCCGTTGTCATCCGTTTGGCTGAGCAATTCGCCATTGGGTGCGTAGGCGAATCGGGTCAGGGAGGTTCCTTTCCCAAGGGGCGCGCCAGTCGCAAGATCAAACAAGGCCAGGCTCGAACTGATAGGCCGTCCCAAGGCATCGTAAACGCACCGTTTTTCCTGGAACCGGAGGTTTCCGGCGCTGCCTGGGACATCGTTGGTTTCCCCATCCACCCGCTCGTATACCAAATTGTGCGAGGCGTCATAAAGTCTGGTCGTCACATTGCCCATCGGATCGGTCAGGGCCACGCAGCGATCGAAGCCGTCGTATTTAAAAATGGTTCGGGCCTGTTCCGGCAAATCGAGACCGGGTGCCTTATGCGGTTCCCATTGCACGCTCCTCAGCGCGTTGGGCGTGTAGTTCCATTGTTGCACCGATTGGTCCAGAGTGCCCGGCGCGCGGATGCACCGGAAAGGCAGGTTGCGTTCATCCGACTGGTACACCGCCACGTTGTGCGGATCCGCTCCGTTCACCGCTTCGGGAAGCTCTTGCCGCGCCAGGTTGCCGTTGCCGTCATACTCAAAACGGTTGGTCACAAAGGTCCTTTTCGTGCTGCCCTGTTGCACCACGTGCGTCAACTCGTGCGCGAGCAGCCGTTGTTGGTCGAGCACGTCGTAATCAGCCAGTGTCGTCCACGCTGGATTGATCGCATCCAGTGCGCCTGTCGCATCCCGGTTCTCCGTATCGACCTGGATGACATTATTGTTCGCGTCGTAGTAAGTGGCCGTCCCTACCCGCAGGCGGGGGACAAGCTGGATATCGTGCTGCACGTTCACCACCTGGTCCAGCTGGTTGACCACATAATCGCTCACAAAACCTCTCGGGTCCGTTGCGCGGAGGAGGTTGCCTCGCGAATCGTATTCGAAGGTGTTGGTCAGGTGGAAACCAAGCGCCAAACAATCCGCGATCCGGTGTCGCAGGTAACCGGCCTCGGTGCCGCTGTCGTAATAAACGCATTCGTCTCGACGCCGGCGTCCCTGGTCATCCGCCGGGTAATCTGTCACCGTGAGCTGCCCGAAGGAGTTATAGCCTAAGTTCATGACGGCCGAATCCGAACCATCCAGCAGGCGGCCCTGGTGATTGAGCACGAGCTGGTTTCCGCGAGAATCGTAGCTGGCCGTGGTTATGTTTCCTCGCGGGTCCATGACGCGCGTGGCAAAACCTTTTGACCGGCCTGAATCCCGATCCATGATGATCTTGGCGCTCTCGCTTCGGAGGGTAGGTGGTTCACAATCCACCCGCCAGCGCAGGCCGCTGGAAGCGGAAGACCAGCCGGCGCCGCTCGAAACAGTCCCTCGCCATGGATTCCGTGCAGCGGTTGCGGGAGATCCAAAGCGCGGGTCATATTCGAAACGAGTCACCAGGTCCGGAAATCCGTCGCGGTCGACGTCCGCGCAGCAAGCGACCTGGCGGAGCACACGCAGGTCCCCCTTGTGCCGTGGACTTGTGCCCGGGTTAAAATCACGTTCGTAAAGGCAAGCCTCCGCATTTTGGCCAGGATAAAGCACCCGGGTGCACAGGGAATCGATGTTCCAGCTCCAAAGGGTTTCATAAAATGCGGGGTCCTCCGGCCGCAGCGAACCGGTCGGGCGATTGGCTTTATCTGTCGTGGGCACTCCCGGAACGGCCCGGCCCGTGAAATCGAGCTGGCGCACGCAACGGTTCAAGGAATCATAGAAACACTCGCTCACATTTCCCACGCAATCATTCACAATGCATTTGGTCGTGGCAAACTGGTTTGCTGGACTCGGGATTTGTGGAACGTAGGAAAAAGTGACCACGTTCGTGTCGTTGCCCACCACGGCGCTCCGGCAGCGAATGAATTCCAGGTCGGTTTGATTATGTTGATAAACGAATTGGAACGGCGTCTGACCCTTCGGATCGGTAATAGCCAGCAGCAAATGATTCTCCCGGTCGTCGGCGAAGTTCCGGGAATAAGAAAAGGTCGTGGTTTTGCCCGCCGGAAAATCATTGCCGTTGGGCGTGCCTGTAACCGGCGGACTTGTTACCGTGGCCAGATCCCCGGAAGTGCCAGCGATGCTCTTGGCGTCAAAATATCCATACATAACGCTCCGCCCAGTGTGGTCGGTGATCGACTGCACAAACCCTTGGGCGTTGTAGGTGATGTAATTGGTCCGTCCGAGTGTGTCCAGGATCGCGGCGAGCTGACCATCGACGGTATGGTATAAGGTAATTGCGTTGCCATTCCGGTCCATGATCTGGCTGATCTTTCCCGACGAGGGCGAGCCGTCGAACGCCCGGAAAACCCATTTGCCCGTGTCCGGGAAGGAAAGGGTAAAAGCCGCGTTGCTCAAGGAACCTTCGTTAAAAAATTCGTTGCAAGCGTAAACTCCGTTCGTGCCGGGGAAGTAGAGGTCCCGCCGGCCCGTGCCGTCGTAAACAGCAATCGCATTCCCAATCTGCTCGCAATAAATATTGTAGGAATGGTCCCAGCGATTCCCCATCGGGGTCGTCCGTCCGGTGCGGGACCGATAAGTGCGCGCCCATACGAAATCCAAGCCCCGTCCTGGAATCACCAGGTCCACCGTTTGCACGCGCACCTCGCCTGAAAACGGCATCACCGCGGGGTCACTGTCGTCGCAATCTTCACCGGAAACCCGCCTCGCCCCCCCAAGCATGTCCTGCCGGCTTTGAAGCGAGTGAGTCATCTTGCTCCCTTTGCGCAATGGCCA
>JAQGOV010000457.1 GCA_028293425.1 Verrucomicrobiales bacterium | reverse complement strand
TTCTACTCACTTTCCTTGGCTTTTTGAAATCTCCCATACCGCAAGGCCAGGGTAGGCAGCACCAGCAAATTGAGCACGGTTGAGGTGATCAGACCGCCTAAGATGACTGTCGCCATCGGTCCTTCGATTTCCCTTCCAGCCTCTCCGGAACCGATTGCAAGTGGAAGCAAACCCAGGGCCGTGACAATCGCTGTCATAAGCACCGGTATGAGTCGTTCCGAAGCTCCCCGGAAAGCCGTTTCAGATCCCCACGAACTGCCTTCAACGTGCACGAGATGCTCGAAGTGGGAAATCATCATGATGGAGTTGCGGGTTGTGATGCCGAAAAGAGTGACGAATCCAACCAGAGCGCCAATAGACAGCGCGCCCGCTTCAGGGTTAAACAGCCCAGTGAAGTAAAGGGCCAGCACACCTCCCACCAACGCAAAAGGAATATTGGCCAGCACCAAGGCCAGGTTTCTCCAGTTGCCGAACACGATTACCAGCAGTAGCAAAATTCCAGCGGCAGCCACTCCTGAATGCAGCAGAAGCTGTTGTTGAGCCTTCTGTTGCGTCTCAGCCGCTCCGGTGAAAGCCGCATAAGTTCCCCCCGGGAATACGATCCTGGAAGCAACCTGCTTTTTAGCCTCCTGAACGAACGATGTGACGTCGCGGCCTTGAGCACTGCAAGTGATGGTTTGGCGGCGGCGAGCTCCGTCATGCAGAATGGAATGGCGCCCGCTTGTCATATAAACATCTGCCAGTTGCTCAAGCGGCAAGCGCAAGCCCTGCGTATTGCGCAAAAGGAAGCGGCCGATCGTTTCGGGATCTTTGCGGCTATTTTCGTCCATAATGACCGCGATTGCTGCAACCTGGTTTCCGCGGTAAGTCTGAGCGACCACTGTTCCCTGGTAAGCGGTTTGAAGCGCCTCGAGCACTTCCACGGGACGGAAGCCGAACTGCATCATCCTTTCATGCTTCAGCCGCACAGCCACACGCGGCGCCCCAGGTGGAGATTTAATTTGGACATCCCTAGCCCCTTCAACGCTCTCCAGCACTCCTTTAACTTCTTTGGCTTTGGCATCCAGAATGTCCAAGTCGTCGCCGTACACATTCACTACCACCGGAGCCGTTTCCCCGGTAATGGTTTCGCCAATGCGATCGCCGAGGAAGGTCATAACCTCAAACTGGATACCGGGAAACTCGCCAAGGGTCTTTCGGATCTGCTCCGCCATGGTTTCTTCTTCCTCGCCACTGATAGGCTTCAAATCTACATGGAATTCACACCGATGAGGGCCCCAGGGATCTTCCCCCTGCTCGGCGCGACCGACCTGTTGCTCTACCGTGGCGATATTTTTATTTTCCAGCAGCGCAACCGAAATCGAATGGCCAATCCGCAGCATCTCCGGGAGAGAAGTGCCAGGAACCGTCGAGATTTGGAGCACAAAATGTCCTTCGCGAAATTCTGGAAGGAATTCCCCGCCGAAAAACGGGAGACGTGTCAAAGCCACCAGGCAGATCACGAGCACCACTCCGATGATGAGCCTCGGCCAGCGAAAAACAAAGGAAAGCAGGTTGCCATAGACGCGTTTAAGGAACCGCTGCAGCCAGGGCTCGGAGGTGCTGCGGACACCTTTCCGGAAAAAGATAAGGGAGAGCGCGGGAGTCAGGGTAAGGGCCACACCGAGCGAAGCCATGATGGCCAATATGTAGCTCAGGGCCAGTGGCGCGAAAAATTTACCCTGCAGGCCGGTCAGGGTCAGAACCGGAAGAAACACAAGTGCCACGATGAAGGTGGCATAAACCACCGCACTGCGTACTTCCAGCGAAGCTTCCAAAACCACCTTAAAAATGGGCCGCGGCTTCGCGAGTGATTGATTCTCACGCAACCGCCGGAAAATGTTTTCCACGTCAATAATGGCGTCGTCCACCACCTCGCCGATGGCAATCGCGAGCCCTCCCAAAGTGATGGTATTGAGAGAAACGCCGAAGCGATCCAGAAGGATGATAGCGGACAACAGCGAAAGCGGGATGGCGGTTAAAGAAATAAATGCGGTCCGAAAATGGCCCAGGAACAAGAACAGGACCACAGCCACGAGCAATCCTCCCAACAGGAGGGAAGAGCGGATATTCTTTAACGCGGTTTCAATAAAAGTGGCCGGCCGATGTAATCGGGGATAAAGCTTTATGCCTTCTTTCTCGAACGCAGGTTTCATTTCGGACAGGGCATCCTCCAACGCGCGTGTTACTTCCATCGTGTTGGCCCCGTATTGGCTCGACATTGTGAGCAGAACGCCCGGGCTCCCCTGCACGAGGGTATCGCCAAACTTGGGCTCTGCTCCTTCCACCACCGTCGCAACATCTTTGAGGCGGACAGCTTGTCCGTTTGTGTAAGTAATGACCGCCTGAGCCAAGGCGTCCGCACTCACCGCCTGGCCTTCCGTTTGGATAATGATGCGCTGGTTTTTGGTTTCGATGAAGCCGGCGCCCTGAACCCCGGTCGAAACACGAGCAGCGGCCAGCACATCGGTCAAAGCGAGATCATAAGCGATGAGGCGATCCGGGAGCACCTGGATTTGGAGCTGGCGGACCTCGCCTCCAAAAGTGCTGCATTTGGCCACGCCTGGAACTGCTAGAAGGCGCGGTTTGATAGTCCAATCCGCAAATGTTCGCAGTTGCATTGGGCTCATTCGTTCACAGGCCAGCCCGATTTTCAGCAGATCCATGGTTGAGGACGTGAGCGGCGTCATCCTTGGAGATTTCACGCCCAGGGGCAGTTGGCCCGCAAGCTCCGCCAGTTTTTCACCGAGCATCTGGCGTGCGAGGAAAACATCAGTGCCTTCTTCAAAGACGGCTGTGACGATGGACAAACCCTGGATGGATTCCGAGCGAAGCGATTCCATGCCGCCCAGGCCATTAATAGCAGTTTCTACTGGCAGGGTGACGAGCACCTCCACCTGTTCCGGGGCGAGGCCGGGGCAT
>JAQGOV010000456.1 GCA_028293425.1 Verrucomicrobiales bacterium | reverse complement strand
GGTGGCAGGGAAAGTTGGAAAAGGGCTCCGAACTTCTCCTGGTAATTAAAACAACCAACTCCAAGGTTAAAAGCCTCCAAGCAGCCATTCTCAAAGCGCATCCTTACGACACGGCTGAGTTCATCGTCTTACCCGTTTTATCTGGAAGCCCGCGATATTTGGATTGGATTCGCGCCAGCATGGAATAGATAAAGGCTGCGGGAGACGTTAGCTTGGCTTTTTGCATATCATCTCCCCAGACCGGGGCAAGTTGGATGTGATAACGCAATCAAACACTTTCATGAAATATCTTCTTTTGTTGCCCGCAATGTTAATAGGGCTTGGCAACGCTGCATGGACGGCCGGGTTTTCACCGATTCATTCGAAGCTGGCTCCCGACGCCTTTGTCTGGGCCGACACCTGTAATGTCTATGTTCTCCGCGATGGCGATGCCGCATTGCTCATCGACTTGGGTGACGGAAGTGTAATGGATCACCTGGGTGAGATTGGCGTGAAGCGCGTCGAGTGGGTGCTGTTCACGCATCACCATCGCGAGCAGTGCCAGGGTGCCTCCCGGTTGCGGAACACAGGGGCCAAAGTCGCCGCACCGGAGCTTGAGCGCGAACTCTTCGAGAAGCCGGAAGGGTTCCGAAAAATGGACGTGAGCTTGGAGGACAGGTTTACCGTTTATGGATCCAGTTATGTGCGCCCACCTATTGAACCAATCGTGTTGGATCGTGCGTTCAAGACCAATGATACCTTCACCTGGCGTGGCCACGAGTTCACCTGTCTCGATACTCGCGGCAATAGCCCCGGCGGCTTGACCTATCTCCTCAAACAGCCAAAAGGCTTATTGGCGTTCAGTGGTGACCTCATGCTTGATGGAGCAAAAATGCATACCTGGTTCGACACCGAATGGGACTACGGCTTCGCCGCGGGCATCAAAGCCCTGCGAGAATCAGTCGCGCAGCTCACCGCAAAACAGCCAGCCTTGCTCCTCCCTTCCCATGGCGGAATTATCCCAAATCCTCGAACGCAGCTTAGCGAATTTGCGGACAAGCTCAGCCGCCTGGAAAGGCTTTATGTGCGCGGATATGACCCGGAAAAAGGATCCGTCGCGTATCAGGACAAGGTATCCAAGCCCACGGTCGTTTCAAATGTCTGGCAGGTTTCACCACACCTGTTCAAATTTAAGCGCACCAACTTTTGGCCCAATTTTTCGCTTATTCTGGCCGAAAACGGCCACGCGATTTTGTCCGATTGCGGATTACTGGACGAACGATTCCTGGATACAGCACTGGAAGGTATGCGTGAGCACTTTGGCTTAAAGGCCATCGACGCCGTCATCGTATCCCACATGCATGGCGATCACTTCCTCGAAGCCCACCACTTGCGTGAGAAATGGGGGACGCAAATCTGGGCGCTCGACAATATGGTGGATAAGATGGAGCACCCGGAATGGTTTGACTACTCCGCTCCCATCCAGGCTTATGGGAAGAAAAATTCCGATGGTTCGCGCCTCAGCGGTGTTCACGTGGACCGCTCGTTCAAGTCCGGCGAATCCTTCAATTGGGAAGGTCATCAATTCACAATCGATTGGATGCCGGGGCAAACAGAGTTCGCGCTCTGCCTGCATGGAATCATTGATGGTCGTAAGGTCGCTTTCACGGGTGACAATATCTTTGGTGACCCGGACAACCCGAATCAAACCGGGCACGAAGCGATGGTCGCGCACAACAGCGCCATTCTGGAGGAAGGCTATATCTACGGCGCGGAATACCTTAAGCGGCTCAAACCGGACCTGCTGATGGGCGGGCATTCATTCGTGATGGACCATCCATCGGCCTTTATCGAACGTTACCGCAAGTGGAGTTACCAAATGCGCGACGCTTTTCGCACATTGAGTTCGGAAAAAGATTACCGATACTGGTTTGACCCATTTTGGGTTCGAGCTGAACCGTATCGCGTCAGCATCAAGCAGGGCTCATCGACGACTATCCAACTCCATGTCCGCAACTTCAATGCGCGTTCCCAGCAACACCACATTGAAGTTCACACCGGACCAGGACTCGCTGCGGAGCCATCTGTCCTGGATGAAAAACTCGCGAAGTCATCCCGTGCTACATTCCCAATCCGACTGCACGCCCGAACGGACGCGTCCCCAGGTGTTCACCTTGTCGCCTTCGACCTGACCCTGGACGGCCGGCGCTTCGGCGAGCGCTTCGACTGCATCGTGAATGTTGCACCTTGAGTTCGTCTTCATCGAGTTCTCTGATTTCTGCCGCTTATCGGGATACGGCGAAAGCCTTACCGATCAGGAAATTCCGCCCCCTGGGGATGGAGTGGTAAAAGCGATTGACCTCAATCGCTTTACCACTCCATCGTCGAGCAGCGGAAAGTTCCCTCCTTTTCCGTGGCCAGGGGGCCAAACGTCACCTGATTGGCTGCTCGACAAATTGATAATTGAAACTACCATAGGCAGGGCTTCGCTGAACTCACAGGTGAGATGCCAACCCTTGCCGCTGCCCCTGTTGCTCAGCGATGCCGCGCCCTGCCTATGGAAATCTATTTTCAAATACGCACTATTGTTCACTGGTAATACGGTTCGAGAACGGCGTTTTTTAAAAAGAAAGGGGAGAGAAGCTAAAAGAGGTGCAAAAACTCGACCAAGCAATCACCAAAATACCTCATCCTAAAGGTTTACAAAAAAAGGAGGCTTTACCATTAAAACAAATGGGGCTCAACCGAGCTATAGGCACTCAGGAGTATGAAGAACCTTCTGGCTTGGTTCAGGCGCGAGCTTGGGCAACCAGCCTCAACCCCTCCAGGGTCAGCAATGGCTCCACGGCCTTGATCTCCGGCAGAGCCGCCGCGATCAAATGCGCATAACCACCAGTGGCCACCACCGGCAGCGAACTGGCCTTCAGTTCTCTCTTCAATTCACGTACCAGTTCCCGCACTAACCCTCGATAACCATGCACCGCCCCAATCAGCATGGCTTGTTCAGTGCTTTTGCCTACCACCGCTCGGATGTCACGAATCCGTATGGCTGGCAGCAGCGCCGTTTTCTCGTGGAGGTAATCAGTCATGACTGAAAGGCCGGGCGCGATAATACCCCCGACATAGTTCCCCGCACGGTCCACCACATCAAAGGTGACAGCGGTGCCAAAGTCCACCACCACGGCTGGCGCGCCATAATGGGCTTTCACCGCCACGGCATTCGCCAGCCGATCCGCGCCGATGGAAGCGGGCTTGGGATAGTCTACTCCGATGCCGCAAACCGTTTTGAAATTGAGTTCGAGGGCGCTAACTTTGAAAAGTTTCTTCAACGCCATTTGGGCGGCGCGGGTAGCGCGTGGCACTACACTGCAAAGCGCAATGCACTCTATCTTGTTCAACCCCGCGAACGCTTTCACCTGTGCTCCGGCGCGCCCGGTGCCCCAACCAGGGGTCGGAATGTTCTTCTGCCTCAGGACTCGCGTAGCGTTTGCCAAGCCCAGGTGCGTGTGGGTGTTCCCGATGTCCAACAAGAGTATCATCCGGCTTTTTTCTCCAGGGCCACATCTCCCCCTATCACACGTTCCAGCCTTCCATGTTCCGTGCGCAACAGCAGCGCCCCGTCTTCATCCAGAGATTCGACCAGTCCAGCCATTTGCCGTTCCCCCACCCGAATGACCACGCGTTTGCCAATCGTCTCGCACTGCTTTTCCCATTCGTCCGATAGCTCGGCGAATTTTCCCTCACGTATCCTTGTATAATCGTCGTCCAGCCCCCGCAAAATCGCCGCCGCCAATTCTGCCCGATGCACCATGTGGCCGGTTTCAATCCGCAACGAAGTCGCCGTTGCGTGCAGGTCCCGTGGCAGTTCCGAGGCGGAGATGTTCACATCCACTCCGATGCCAAGAATCAAATACTTCACATGGTCCAATTCCGCGTTGAGCTCGGTCAAAACTCCGGCCACCTTCTTCCCGCGAATCAGAATGTCGTTCGGCCATTTGATCTGAGGCCGCAGTTCTGTCACCTGCTGAATGGCCCTGGCCAAAGCCGTTGCCGCCGCCACGGTCAGTTGCGTCGCCGCCTGCGGACGCAAGTCGGGCCGCAGCAGCACGGAAAACCAAAGCCCTTTCCGGGGCGGTGAAAACCACTTTCGTCCGAGCCTGCCTCGTCCCTGGGTTTGCGATTCAGCAAAAACGACCACGCCTTCACGCACACCGTCGCGAGCCAGTTTTTCAACAATGTCATTCGTGGAGCCGGTTTCTTCAAAGACCCGGATGTCGCGCCCGATGATCCGGTTCCCGGGAAGAAGGGATTGCAGATCATCCCCGTGCAGCACATCAGGCACGCTCACCAGGCGGTAACCCGCATGCGGGCTTGCTTCGATGTCGTAACCAAGCTGACGCAATTCTTCAATGCGCGCCCAGATGGCCGCCCGGCTAATCCCCAGCTTCTGGGATAACTCGGCGCCGGATACTGCCCCCCTGCTCGCCTGGCGCAACGCCGAAAGAATTTGCGCGTCAATGCTCACGAGTTGGTCGGCACGAAATCCAGGGCAACATCCACCGCCCGTGCCGAATGCGTCATAGCTCCTACTGAAATAAAATTGATCCCTGTCTCCGCGATTCCGCGCACAGTCGAAAGGTTCACCCCGCCGCTGGCCTCCGTTTTCGAGCGTCCGTTCACAATTTTGACAGCTTCCCGCAACATGGCCGGTTCCATATTGTCGCACAGGATAAAATCGGCTCCAGCCTCAGCAGCCTGCCCCACTTGTTCTAATGTATCCGCTTCCACCTCCACTTTAATCTCGGGATACTTGCTCCTCGCCCGGCTCACCGCCTGCTGGATGACTTTATCGGCCGGCCCGGAAATCGCCGCCAAATGGTTGTCCTTGATTAACACCATGTCGTAAAGCCCCGTCCGGTGATTGGCCGCGCCACCGCAGGTGACTGCATATTTTTCGAAGCGCCTCCATCCAGGCGTTGTTTTCCGCGTGTCCAGGATGACTGCGTTTGTCCCGCGCACCGCTTCCACGTATTGTGCCGCGAGCGTTGCCACACCCGAAAGCCGTTGCACAAAATTAAGCGCCACCCGCTCGGCGGTCAGAATCGCCCGGGCCGATCCTTGAACCGAAAGAATCGTCTGACCCCGGCTCGCCCGTTGGCCATCTTCCATTTCCTTTTTGATGACCAAGGTGGATAACAAACTTGTAAATGCCTGGATCGCAAACTCCAGCCCGGCCAGTGTCAGCGGCTCCCGCGCCACCATCAACGCTTGCGCCACCGCCGATTCCGGCACAGTCGAAAGCGTGGTCACATCCCCGCTCCCGATGTCTTCCTCAAGTGCAGCTTGAACCGCCTGTAGAATTTCCGCGCGCGACAAACGAACCATGGTTCAAGCTTGGCTAATTCAGCTCGGCGGAAGAAGCAAAAACCACCAAACCGTGCTAAAAGCATTCTGAGTGGGTGTGTGGTTCCGGCTTGTTACCATCCAGTTCCCGTGCCCCTGCAAATCATGCCATGGCCAAACCTGTCCCGGCATCCCTTCCAGCCCAGGCTTTCCGCCTTGCCAGTCGCCTCTAAATTTGCAACCGTTTGGCCCGTCTTTTGAAATCCATGAACACTGTTACTGCACTTAAAACCGTAAAGAAAAATGTCAAAGGGTTGGTCGAGAACGCCATCTCGGAGACGAACGGACTGCTTCGCCTTGCTCCTTGCTGGGTCCCACGCTCCTTCCTCCAGCCCGGCAAGCGCCTGAAACTCCATCCGGACGATCTCTATGCCTATGGGCTGAACCGCGGCGGCATCGACGAACGCTGGTTCGCCTCCACCACACCCGCCGCCAATGAAAATCGCACCCCAGACGAAGGACTGAGCTACTGCGTGGTTGGCAATCAGCGCTTCACTTTGCAACAGGCTGTTGCCGAATGTGGCTCGGACCTGATCGGAAACCAAATCTGGAAGCGTTATAAGAAATGGCCCGTCTATTCCAAGTTCTTCGACAACATGGGCCCAATTCCCCATCACATGCACCAGAGCGCCAAACAGGCGAAGCTGGTAGGCCAGGAAGGAAAGCCCGAGTCCTACTATTTCCCACCTCAGCACAACAACGTCGGGAACAACTTCCCCTATACCTTCATGGGCCTGGAGCCTGGCACCACCAAGGAACAAGTGCGCCGCTGCCTGGAAAACTGGAACAAAGGCGACAACGGCATCCTGGACCTTTCACGCGCTTACCGCCTCAAGCCCGGCACTGGATGGCTTATCCCGCCTTGCATCCTGCATGCCCCGGGCTCCCTTTGCACGTACGAGCCGCAATGGGGCTCGGACGTTTTTGGCATGTATCAATCGCTTGTCGAGGGCCGCGAAGTTCCCTGGTCTCTGCTCGTGAAGGATATGCCCAAGAGCAAGCATAAGGACCTCGATTTCATCGTCGACCAGCTCGATTGGGAAGGCAACACCGACGAGAATTTCAAGGACAACCATTATCTCGAGCCCGTGCCCGTGGCTGATACCCGCAAGGAAGGCTACGTGGACCGCTGGATCGTTTACGGCAAAGTGGCAGGCGAACAACTCTTCACCTCCAAGGAATTGACCGTGGAACCCGGCGTCAAATGCACCATCAAGGACAAAGGAGCCTATGGCCTGATTTGCGTGCAGGGAGTTGGTAAAATCAACGGACGGCCGCTGAACAGCCCGAAGCTGATTCGTTTCCACGAATTGACGGAGGACGAATACTTCTGCACCGAAGAAGGAGCGAAGAATGGCGTTACCTTCGAAAACCTCAGCGAAACCGAACCCTTGGTTTGCCTGCGTTACTTCGGGCCCGAAGTAAATCCGGACGCTCCCGCGATGGGCGCGTATCGGAAGAATAAATTTTAACAGCCGTTAGGCCGTCTGAGCTTTAATCGCGGTGGGCTTGGGTTTCCCCAAGCCCACTTTGCTTGTTACACGTGGAGGTTTACCGACATTCCAAAAGCTGGCGCACCTCGGGCTTTATCTATTCAGCAAGGGCAAGCGCCGGTGCAGCCACGTGGAGCCTGCGCAGGCGGACGAAATGGATTCTGCATGTTTCTTGCCCTTGATGCTGAAGATGGATAATCACTCGATCCTCAGCGCGGCTGACAAATTCGTTTGAGAAAACAACTCCTTTGGGTAAAAAGCGCCGGTTGGTTTTTCGAAGGATATTTTTAAAGTATCCGAGCACCTCATGATCACTGAGTTTTTCGATGCTAGGGTAATCAAAGCAGGTTACCCGGATTTCAATCAGTCTCTTCTCTGCCATACGACCATTTCTGTTACAATCTTTTCAGTTTTCTTCGCGTGGATGATTAACTCAGCCGCATCCATTAAAAGGCATTTGGCATGCCAAGCTCCGCATGGACGGCTTTTTTAAAGCAGCCCCAAAAGCTCTGTTCTCATATACGTTCGAACCTGCTCGTTAGATGCATGAACCTCCACGCTGGTTCCCTGCCCCAAAACACTTTTGAAGCAATGGAGTTTTATCCGGATACAAATGCGCTCAAGCGCACCGCGACCCCTTCCCCGACAAGCAACGAGGTGAATTCCACCACCCAGGTTTCGTCCAAAAAGTATCCTCCAGCACGGTGATTGGAGTGAAAACCTGGTTCCAGATGATAAATTTAATGAAAGATCCGGCCGCCACCCTCGCTTTCCTGGGGCTCTTTTTGGTTTTGCCGGTCGCCGCAGCCGGTCCCGACCTCCAGCCATTCCTACAAAAACATTGTTTCGAATGCCATGACAGCGACACGAAAAAGGGGGGACTTGACCTTGCTTCTTTAAAGCTCGATTTGGAGGTTTCCACTAATTTTTCGAAGTGGGTTGCAATTTACGATCGAGTTGAACAGGGCGAGATGCCTCCTAAAAAGAAGGAACGGCCTGAGGCAACCGAACTAGAGAGCTTTACACAATCTTTGGCTTCCACTCTCACCGCAACTGAACGCAAGAGGGCATCGCACGAAGGCCGTGCCACTCAGCGCCGCCTTAATCGCTACGAGTACGAGAACACGCTGCGTGATTTGCTGCAAGCCCCATGGCTTCAAGTGAAGGATTCGCTCCCCGAAGACGGCGAAGCGTATCGCTTCAACAAAGTTGGCGATGCCCTCGACGTCTCACATGTTCAAATGGCTCGCTACCTGAACGCGGCCGATTACGCTTTGCGGCAGGTCATGGCCACCCAGGTCGACCGCCCGCAAACCAAAATTGAGCGCTTCTACACCCGCGACCAGCGCAGTTTTACCGGTCCCATGACCTTCACGGTTTTCAACACCGCCCCCGAGCGGGCGACGTTCCCAGTCCTTGGCACCAAAGGGCAGCCCGCCGTCCGCTCCGGCAAAGCACCTATCTCCGGTGGAAAGACCAATGCCGAAATGCGTGAACTGGAAGCCGTGGGTGTGGTAGCGGGTTCTTATGAGCCACTCGAACCAAAGTTCAATCAGTTCCGGGCTCCGGTGGCTGGACATTACAAGCTGCGGTTCAACGCTTACTCGGTTTGGGTAGGGCCCAGCGAAAGCAACAAGTGGTTCATTCCCAATCTAGACAATATTTCGGCCGGCCGCCGTTCTGAACCAATTACCGTTTATTCCGAAACGCCTCCGCGGCTCCTGCGCATGCTCGGCAAATTCGACGTGACACCTGAGCCTTCCGTGAAGGAATTGGATGTTTGGCTCCTGGCCGGGGAAACCATTCGCCCCGACCCTGCCCGGCTCTTTCGTTCACGACCGGGAGCCCAGCGCTGGCAAAATCCCCTCGCTGAAAAAGATGGCCAACCCGGCGTTGCTTTCCGCTGGCTGGAAGTAGAAGGTCCAATTTACGCAGAGTGGCCGCCGGCCGGGCACAAGTTGCTCTTCGGCGACTTGGCCATGGTAAACCGGAAGTCCACCGAACCCAAGCCCGAGCGACGCTCTGGCGAAACCAACCGGTTTGGAGGCGGCCGCAGATTTGTTCCCCCTCCCGGGGTCGATATCATTTCCAAAAAGCCCAAGGCGGATGCTGAACGCCTGCTGGGACAATTTATCGTGCAAACATACCGACGTCCCGCGGACAAAGCGGAAACGAAACGGTTCCTTCGAGTGACCGAACATGCCCTCAGCCTGGGCAACAGTTTTACCGACGCAATGCTCTCAGGCTATACTGCAGTGCTCTGCTCTCCTGAGTTTATTTGCCTGAAGGAAAAACCAGGTCGCCTGGACGATTACGCTTTGGCATCAAGGCTCTCATTCTTTCTCTGTAACTCCTCCCCGGATGACGAACTGCGCTCGCTTGCTGCGAGCCGTAAGTTGCATCAGCCAGACGTCCTGCGAAGTCAAACCGAGCGTTTGCTGGCCTCCCCCAAATCGAGGCTATTCGTGGATGCCTTCCTGGATTACTGGCTGGATCTCCGTAAAATCTCAGCCACGTCCCCCGATTCGGAATTGTATCCCGATTATTACCTGGATGACCTGCTGATTGAATCCGCGCTCGAAGAGACTCAGCTCTTTTTTTCCGAACTGCTGCGCAGTGACTTGCCGGCTCGAAACCTGATAGCTTCCGACTTCGCTATGGTGAACGAACGGCTCGCGCTGCATTATGGACTCAAGCCTTTCGAAGGCGTGGGCCTGCGCCGGGTGTCCTTGCCGAAGGATTGTCCCCGCGGCGGCCTGCTCACCCAAGCCAGTATTCTTAAGGTAACAGCGAACGGTACAACAACTTCGCCAGTCCTTCGTGGCGCCTGGATGATGGAACGTATCTTGGGCAAACCAATACCCCCTCCCCCGCCGAACACCCCGGCTATCGAGCCAGACATCCGCGGGGCACAAACGATTCGTCAGCAGCTTGAAAAACATCGCTCTCAGCAATCCTGCGCCACTTGCCACTCCAAAATGGATCCGCCAGGGTTTGCTTTAGAAAATTTTGATGTCTTCGGTGGCTGGCGAGATCACTACCGCGCCTTAGGTGGCAAAGGGACTCCGGAGAAAGGACTTGGAAAAAACGGTCAAAAGTTTGCCTTCCATGCTGGACCGCCAGTGGATGCTACTGGTGAGTTGCCGGATGGCCGTAAGTTTACAGACGTAGCTGAACTCAAAAGCCTCCTGCTTAAGGACGACAAACAAATCGCCCGTAACCTGGCGCGTCAGCTCATTGTATATGCGACCGGTGCCCCTGTCCGCTTCAGCGACCGATCCCAGGTCGAACAAATCCTTCAACACGCCAGTTCCAGTCATTATGGAGTGCGCTCGCTTGTTCACGAAATCGTGCAAAGCGAATTATTTTTGCTGAAGTAATCAGTAGTCAGTGGAATAGTAATCAGGCTTTCAATATGGGAACGCAGCTTGGATATGTGAGGCACTTCAAAGAATTAGAGGTGTATCGACGTCAGCGTGAACTCGCTAATGAAGTCTTCGTCTGCACAAAGCGATTTCCGCGCGAGGAAATATACTCACTCACTGACCAGTTGCGCCGTGCATCCCGGTCAATAGGTGCTCAAATCGCTGAGGCTTGGGCAAAGCGCCTTTATCCTAAGCATTTTGTAAGCAAACTCACCGATGCCGATGGAGAGCAATTAGAGACTCAGCACTGGTTGATTGAAGCAGGTGACTGCGGTTATCTGGACGAGCAAACCTCTAAGCGTCTAATCGGCCTCTGCGAAGAGATTGGTCGAATGCTGGGTTCCATGGTACGGAAGGCCGAAAGTTTTTCGTCCCAGGATTACGCGTTGCACGAAGAACCACCGCCCTACCTAGCCGGGTTAGCTGGAGACCCCTCGCAAACGACAGGAAACAATTACTGCTCACTGCACACTGATTACTGATTACTATGAAAGCCAACGGACCATTTGTTTCAACGCAGCGCGCCATTTCACGTCGTAAGTTCTTGCGAGGCACAGGCATCCTTCTTGCACTGCCTATGCTCGATGCCATGACTCCAGCATTCGCTGCCGTTGCGAAGAAGGCCGCCGCCGACATGACACCTGGTGGAAAACCCCGCCGCATGCTCGGCATCTGCAACAATCTTGGCTTGCTGCCAGACCAGTTCTTCCCAAAACAAGCTGGGCGGGATTATCAACTGTCACCCTATCTCGAAACGCTGAAGGAACACCGAAACGATTTCACCGTCTTCAGCGGCGTCTCTCATCCTGACGTTGATGGTGGTCATCCAGCCGACAACTGCTTCTTAACGGCCGCACCACATCCTGGCAGCGGCGGTTTCCGCAACACTATTTCCCTCGACCAATACATTGCGGAGCGCATCGGCCACCTTTCTCGCTTTCCGTCCCTTACCCTCGGCGTAAATGTTCAGCAAGGCCAGCGCAGTCTCTCCTGGACCGGATCTGGGGTTCTCATTCCTTGCGAAGAAAAGGCTGCGGACGTCTTCCGCCGCATGTTCCTGCAAGGCTCCAAAGAGGAAATGGAAGCCCAAATGCGCAAGCTGGAGATGGGCCAAAGCATCCTCGACGCTGTCGCAGGTCAGGCAAAGGACCTTCAGCGCAATGTTGGCACAAGAGACCGCGATCGCCTCGACCAGTATTTCACCAGCGTCCGGGATCTTGAGGAACGGATGAAAATGTCGCGTGAATGGGAAACGAAACCGAAGCCCAAGGTTTCTGCTTCAGTGCCGCTCGATCCGGCCAGCCCCAAAGCTTACATGGAAAAGGTTCGCCTGATGTATGACATGGCCCGCCTTGCGTTCGAGACAGACTCCACACGCTCCATTTCCCTCTTGCTCGACAGCGTCAATTCCCCCGCTATCGATATTGACGAGGTTAAAATCACGGACGGATACCATAACCTCTCCCACCACGGAAAATCTCAAGCCAAACTCGATCAACTAAAGGCGATCGACCAGTGGCACATGAAACTTCTCGCTGAGTTCTTTACGCATTTGAAGAGCGTACGAGAGGACGGCGAAACACTGCTCGATCGCACCATGATTGTTTACGGCTCAAATCTGGGCAATGCGAACACCCATGTTACCACCAACCTGCCAACCATCTTTGCAGGCGGCGGTTTCAAGCACGGCCAGCATCTCGCGTTCGACACAGAACACAACTACCCACTTCCGAATCTGTTCGTGTCAATGTTGCAGAGGATGGGCCTGGAAACAGACAAGTTCGCCTCCGCAACCGGCACCATGCGCGGGTTGCAGATGGCTTAATCCTCCATCAAACCATCCACTGCTCTCGCCAGGTCCTCCAAATACTCATCGCCCTTGGGATGATTCGTCAGCGCCACCAGGATGTAGCGCCGTCCAGGACCGGTCACGATGGCAGTGTCATGGAACCAGTTTTCCCATGAACCCCATTTTCGCAAAATCTGGACATCACGACCTTCAAGCGCCTTCACGAATTTGATGTTGTCATGAGGAATGTCAGGGGAAGCAAAGATTTCTTTCATGGCCTTCGAAGCCTCAGGGGAGACAAGTTTGCCCTGTTCCAATAGCAGGTAGAATCTCAACAGTTGCCGGACTGTCGCCGCATGGGAATGATCTCCAACCGGGTCGCCGATACGCTCGCCCCCTGCCCCATAATGCTTTCCAACCCAAATACCACCTCCGTGAGCTTTGTCGTAAAAGCGATACTCCTCGAGGACATGCTGAATCTCTTTCAAACCCATTTCACGTGAATATTTGGCTGCCATCTCATTGCTGCTTGCCTTGATCATCAGCCCCAATTCGTGTTTTGCCTGCGCGTCGAGGTTACGGGGGGGTTCTGGGTGCAACTCGAAGTAAGCCAGGAGAATTCCTATTTTCGCTACGCTCGCTGCATATTCAATTCGGTCGGGATGAATCATCGCCAGGTGCAGGCGCTTTAGATCAAGAACCCCAACCGCAGCCTCCTCAGGCTTCATCCCATACTTCTCCCGCAGCCTGGCGTCCAATGCCTCGAGCCGTGCTTGCAGCACCGGTTCCGCTGCCGTGTTGTAGCTCAGCTCATAACCTTCAAACCCACACTTCATGCTGCCGGCCAGTCTAGCGCACCCAGCCAACCAAAGCACGCCAAGCAATACGAATACTTGCGCTGCAATCTTAAACCAATTTGATGGCTCATTTCGCATATTTTGAGTGCTCTGATTCTGCCCGCCAGGGAGGCTCAACGTAAAGCACGGGTTCTGGGACCAACGACTGGTCACTGACGACTGATTACTGATTTCCGTTCCCTCAACTTATGCTAAATTTATAATGCCATGCTCACGACCGATCATCGAATTCAGGAGTTGCTCGCCGGATTTACCTTAGACAACAGCTCGCCCCATTCCGAGCGAGTGCAGAAGGCTCTTCTCATCGCTCGCCGGCTCCAGGAGCGCGCCACCGAATTGCAAACTTCCTCCGAGCGCCGGCAACAGGCCGAATTGGACCGGATGCTCCACGAGCCTTCCGACAAATCCACACTCGCCCAAATCACTGACCAGGCATTCCGGGCGCGTGATCCGCAACGCGCGGTCAACCACCTGATTCATATTCTCGACGTGCAGGGGATCCCCCGATTCTTTAATCCTTGGGACAGAACGTTGCTGAAAGGCTTTCAATCGTTTGGGGCCTACGCTCCGGGCGTTGCGCTTCCCCTGGTGAAGGAAGGAATGCAGAAAGAAACCGCCAACGTCATTCTGCCCGGGGAAAAGCCGATGCTTACCCACCACCTGCGCGAACGCACGCGCGAAGGGGTAAGGATGAACGTGAACTGGCTCGGCGAAGCCATTCTGGGCGAGCAGGAAGCTGAAAGACGGCTTCAACAGTATCTCCAAGCGCTGCAATGGCCGGAAATCGAAGTAGTGTCCGTTAAAATTTCCACGCTTTACTCACAAATTTCGCCATTGGCTCGCGAGCATACCATCACGATCTTGTGCGACCGATTGGAGCTGCTCTTTCGCACTGCGGCACATATGACCTTTACACGGGCCACTGGCGAGGAGGTCTCCAAGTTTGTTTATCTCGATATGGAGGAATACCGGGATAAAGAGCTCACGGCTGAGACATTTATGCGAACGCTGGACCGTCCCGGCATGGAGAAAGTCCGGGCTGGGATCGCTCTCCAGGCTTACATCCCGGATAGCTACGACACGTTATCGCGCCTTCAGGA
>JAQGOV010000447.1 GCA_028293425.1 Verrucomicrobiales bacterium | reverse complement strand
GCAAACGTCCCCGGCACTTCCCGGTTTGTCGCCGCCTCATTCAAGAGAGCCAGCGCCCAAAATTCATCCGCATGCCCCGCTTCGTCGTGCTCAGCTTCGAACATGATCTTGCCCGTGGCCGTCGTCGACTTCCGGATCTTGTTCAAAGCCGAGAACAGTGCCTGGTCGTAAGGAATCCGAATCCGCCTGTCCTCAAACCGCCGATAAAGATTCATCGCCAGGTTCGCTTTGATGTCATTCGTGAACACCACCCCGGACACCTTGTAAGCCCCATGCACCTGCTGCAGTTCCTCCACTGGCATATCGCCCATGCCCGTCTGGTCGTAGCACCCACGCGCAAACTTCGGCCGCATTAGCGCATCCGATATTCGCGCCAACTGCGTGCGCCAGGCCGTCTTCTCCATCCCCACCTTTTCACGCAGCCAAAGCACATCCCCCATGTTCTCCCCGTTCATCACCGACGTCAGATCCCGACGCCGCGCAAAATCCACCCCCTGATAAATGTTGGTGCAGGTCTCCAGCGGCCGGAGCGCCTTCTCATCCACGCAGGAAAGAATCAGGTGATAAGGCAGCAGCGCCGAAGAATCGCTCGACGGCACGCACATATACTGCCGTTGCCATTGCTCGTCCGTCTCACACTTCGCCCGGCACTCCTTTAAAAAATCTTCCCGCGTATAACTCAGCCCCTTGGCCGAATTAATCTTCTCCACCAATCCCTGGGCCACTGCGTCTTCAATCGTTGTGCGCCGGTAACTCCATGGCAAAAGGCCCATGTCCAGCGACAGCCTGCGGAACGCCTCCGAGCGCGGTTCAATCCCCAGCTCCGCTGCCCTGGTGTAAAGCTTCTGGGCTTTCTTCACATGCTGGTTGTAGGGGCTATCCTCACTCGTGTGCGTCGAGAGCAAAACAATGTCATCGCCCCATCCCGCCGTCGCCTGCATCGCTTCCCACATCGTGGAAGCCTGCTTGTGGTAAGCGAACTCGTCCCCGATCACGTGCCCGCCCTTGCCGTGCAGCGCCGTGGGATTCGACGAAAGCCCGATCACCTTGCCGCCATCCTTGAACCGCACCACCTTCGTCAAGATCTCATCCTCGTCCACGATCATTCCCTCTTCGTAAACATCGAAAAAGGAATTCAACAGCCGTCCGAAGTAACCGATGTAGTCAATGAACTCCAAGACCGTCGAAGAATCGTTCGCCGTATACCAGGTCTTGCCCGTTGGGCTCAGCGCCATCTTCCGCGTGTATTTATAGGCATACCCAAAAGTCAACCCAATCCGCCGAGCCTTCTCATCAATCATGTAGCGGCTCGTGTCCAGGATGCGTTCCCGCTGGTAAGGCAGAAAAAGCGTATTCGCCTCCACCGTCTTCGAAGCCGTCTTAACATCCGCGGCTGAAACTTTGGGGGATCCAGGGTTGTCGCGACCAGCCGCCCCAGTATCGGCTGTGTTAGTAACGTCGCTTCCGCACTCCCGGCTTGCGGTGCCACCAGCTCGCGCTGGAGAAATCTTCTTTTGCGACTGATGCGCCTTTTTGCGGCTACTCACGCCCCCACCAGCTTCCTGTCGATCGCCGCCAGTAGCTCCGCCTTCGTCGCGGCATCGATCTTCCCACCCTTCGCGGTTTCCTCCACGGCCTGGACTGCCTTGGCCTTCGCTTCGAGAATCGCCAGCTTCCGTTCCTCGATCAGCAACTGCTTGTCCTTCTGCTTTACCTTGTAGCGTTCCCGATCCTCCTTCATCCCCCCCAGAGCCATGCCGGAAATGGTCGCCATTTCTTGCACGCTCAAATCCTCCCCGCGCATGGCCTTCTTCAAGGCCACCCCGGAAATCACCGTCAAAATTGCTTTCGTGTAATCCGCTGCGTTCTGTTCGGATTGCTCCAGAAGCCGGTTGGTGCTTTTCGCATCCAGCACCACGTTCTCCAATGCTTCCTCCTCCAATCGCGCACGCTGTGCTCGCCGATAAAATGAACGAACAGCAGTTTCGGACGACCGCACACCAAAGTCTTCCCAAAGCCGATCCATCGCTGCAGCACAGGACAAGCGCGGCGAGTCGTCGAATAACCACCGCTCCAATGTTTCCCGCTGGTTGGGCGGAAGATTGTCGAGCTTGGAGTCGCTTCTGGTTTTGCGGTTCATTCATTGCATCTCCGCGACAGCGGCCCGCCCCTTGTCGCTCAAGCTCCATTTGGGACTTCCAAAAATACTGGTCACCCCAATCAGCCATCCCTGGCCCTCGGCATACCGGCATCCCCATTGCAATTCACTCATGAGCAGCTTTTGCACAATCTGTCCAAGCGCGTGGAAGAGCACTTCTTCGGCGCATTGGTCCATTCGCTCCAGGAGCTTCATCAAGCCCCGTAGGATTTGTTGTTGGCGCTCAGTCATGATTTTCGTTAGTGGCCTTTCGGTGGCCCAGCCGTCAGTCCCCGCAACTTCAATTCAGCCGTCAGGTTCTGGATGTGCGTGCTCTGATCGGCCTGGGATGTTTTGATCTCCGCGATCTCCACGCTTAAAATAGTGAACTTGTCGTGCAGCTCGTCCTTCACGGTCTCGACCTTCCCCTCAATCGACTTGCGGCGCACTTCGCCGTTATTCACAATCTGGTCCTTCAGGCCCCGCAAATCATGCTCCACGTCTTTTAAGCCAACGCGCAACTGGCTCTCCGCATCCTTAAGCCCTGTTTTCAACTCACTTTCCACCCGGACCAGATCAGCCTTGGTCGCGTAAGTCTGAGCGGGAGCGGGCTGCTCCTTGTTCCGATCGAGCGCCTTATGCACCTGGTTCCACAAGTGCACCCCGAACGCGAGGCACCCCATCCACGCGGCTATATCCATCGGGGGCGAAAATTCAGCCAGCAACATCATCGCGTTTGATTTCTATTGGCTCAGGATTCGATCGTTAGCCAAGTGACCGTGCAGTAAATGACTAGGTGATAATCCATGGAGGGCTCGCCGCCATGATGATCAACAGCCACCAGCACATATCCGTTCTCCTCATCAGAGATCACGGTGCCCGCCCCACGACTGTGGAGTCCTTTAGCCTGCCAACTAACCTTGGTTCCTTTTTTCATATTGCGTCTTTGCGATAAAACTTTGTTGTTTGCCTCCGTGAGATTAGGTCCCCGTTTTTGAAGGCCCTTGCACCGGAAATACCAACGGCGTCGTCGCCGTGGCATCGATGGTTTTCTGCAATCCGGTTTGCACCCGCTTCAGAGTGGCTGCCACAAGCTCCTGCCGGTCCA
>JAQGOV010000429.1 GCA_028293425.1 Verrucomicrobiales bacterium | reverse complement strand
GGAGGGCAATTATGGGACCTTACCAACGAGCCAACTGTTTTAACCAATGTAATCTCCTTTGCAGCTCAACAATTTAGAAATCTGGCCTTGAGAGAGGATGGCACACTCCTCCGCTGGGCAGATAGACCCAAGCCGTTCATACCTTTGGAACTGCGGGATGTCTTCGCTATAGCAGCAGGGCAAACTCACTTTCTCGCTTTAGCCCCGAATCTTGCACCAGCAGCATTCACCAACATTGCGTCCGGTTACGCCAATCAAGATCTACTTTTCTCCTTTATGGGTAAGGATCCGGAAAACGACATGCTCCATTTCAGGGTATGGACAATTCCAACTCAAGGCACTCTCTACCAATTCGTTGCAGGGGAGCGTGGCGAGGCCATCACACAGCCGGGCACCTGGGTCAGCGATTCCATGGGTCGAGTGATTTACGCGTCCCCGGCCAATGCTTCCGGGCTGCCACTCGTTTCCATTTGGTATGATGTTTCGGACGGGCAATATGCATCCCACCAAGGGGTGACACATTTGTATATTCTTGGTGCTCCACTGGTGACGACCAAGCGGGCCACCGGCGTGAAAGGCACAAACGCAGTGCTGAATGGCATGGTGTCTCCCAATTTGCAGCCCACCCTTGCATGGTACGAGTATGGAACCAATGATGTCTATGGCTGGCAAACACCACCCGTGTCGGTTGAGGCAGGGAAGTCAGTTCAATATGTATCAACGCCGGTTCAAAACCTTGATCCGAGATCTATTTGGCATTACAGGCTTGTTGGAAGTAATCAGTTCGGAGTTACCCGAGGTCCAAACCTGCAATTCGGGGTAGCACGGAAGGTATGGGCTTGGGGCAACCAAACCTCAACATCGGGGGGCACAAATGTTCCAATGGGATTGAGCAATATTGTGGACACTGTCGCCCTTGGGAGCTCTGGTTATGCTCTCACTGCCGAAGGAAAAATAGTTTCTTGGGATTCTCGGTATATACCTCCTCCGCTTACCAACGCCACGGCGATTTTCGATAGCGTCTCTGGCAGCGGCAGTTTTGCCCTGAGAGACGATGGGACGCTGGCCGTTTGGGGGGCATCACTTGATGGGGTAACAAATGTTCCTGCTGGATTGAGCAACATTGTCGAGGTGGCTGCGGGTGGTTCTCATGCAGTTGCTCTAAGGGAGAACGGGACTTTGGCCGTCTGGGGAAAGCCCAATCAGGATCCCATCTTTGGTTCTGTTTATGGACAGACCAATATTCCTCCTGGCCTGAGTAACGTCGTAATGGTTGCTTGCGGAGCCAACCACAGTGTTGCTCTGCGGCACAATGGGACTGTCGTGGCGTGGGGTGCTGGGATGGACTCTTGGAATTATTTTGAACGTGGCCAATCCATTGTGCCAGTCGATTTGCAGGGGGTGGTGGCTGTAGCCGCCGGAGGTGACCATAGCTTGGCATTAAAGAGCGATGGCACGGTCGTGGCATGGGGTTACAACGCTTACGGCCAAACCACTGTTCCACCAGGCTTGAGCAATGTGGTAAGGATAGCTGCAGGTCATCGGCATAGCCTGGCTTTGAGGAAAGATGGGACTATCGTTGCGTGGGGTGCCACAGGCACTAATTTTGGGGTCCACCCGAATTATGGACAGTCCTTTATTCCCGAGGGGCTAAGTAACGTCATTGCAATCTCCGGTGGAATTTTTCACACGCTTGCAGCAGCCTTGAACCAAATACCAGTGGCTCTCTCACAGAGTCCGACCGGTTTTGCTAATCAAGACCTGAGAATTACACTGAAAGGAAGGGACATGGAGCAGGATGCGCTGGTGTTCCGAATCAAAAGCCTTCCGATTAAAGGCATGCTTTTTCAAAGCGCCGCAGGATTCCCAGGGAATCCGATAAATGCTCCTGGCATTGTGAGTGATCCTCAAGGAAGCGTAATTTTTCGCCCTGAACCCGGCGCTTCAGGAAATTCGTATGCGACGTTTGATTTTACAACAGGTGACGGAATGAGTGAATCGATCGCTGCGACTGTGGAAATCAGTCTTCTTCCTGAACCAGTTCCTCCAATTTCCACGTTTGGAATGAGCAGCAACGGCATGTTCTTCTTTTCTTTCTCCGGAAGCACCAACCGCTCCTACACGATTTTGGGTTCCTCCAATTTGCAGGACTGGGTTCAATTGGGGATGCCCCAACAGACCTCGAATACGTGGTTTGAGTTTTTAGATACGAATGGCATCAGGTTTCCACAACGTTTTTATCAGCTGCGGTCGCCATGATTCGTAACTAAGGCCCAAGGCTTTTAGGTCCCAGATTGTAAATCCGAGCTCTTCCCATTCAGGACGACTTGGGCATGCGGAGCTTGAGCACAGGGAATACCAGCCTTTCGGCATAGCTCCGCCGCCAAACCTTCCCGCAAGAACGTTGAATCAAAATCGCTGATGTTAAGGTGGAGTCTAAACTAGACGCTCAATCCTTTCGCGCTGCTATCCATTTGAGCGTCACCGTTGTTTCAATCCTGCGCCGCCGGGCCACTCTCTCCCCTCTGGACCTCCCAATTCCTCCGCCCGCGCTCCCATCCTTTTAGCCAGGTTCCCATTCCCCATCCCCGGAACATCGCCAATCCCACCGTTCCTTTTTTATTTTGAGCCCTTTGCCATCTCCTCGCGCCGTTGCGCCATCTCGCGGTCGCACGCTGTCAAAGTTCTCACGTTCCTATTATAAATGCCTAACCGGCCAACAGTATGCCCTCAAGATTTGCCCGCCAGTTGCTCGTTCACCGATTTCGCTCGGGCTGGGACAAACGCCTTGATCGGTTTCACCTGGGTCCCAGGCGGGAAACCCGGGCCCATGTTAATGGTCACTTTTTCCCCAGCGACAGCTTTGTTGAATCCAGCCAGCCGCGCCGCCGATTCCTCCTGGATCGGTGCCCGCAAAAGAGTCGCCAGCTCATCAACCTGGCGTCCAATGCGCTGCGGCTGAAAAATCGTCCCATTGAAGTCCCGCAGAGCGGCTAGGTAAGCCTTCTTAAAGGATTCGCTTTTATATACCTTGGCAAGGAGGCTGTTCGCGCCCGTCCACGGCTTCTGGATGCTCAGCTTTTCGCGTTGCTCGTCCGTGCCGCGCGGGAACTGCCCGAACGTTTGATCCTGATCCCACGGAATGAACAGGAACTTCTGGGTCTTCGGATGCAGATAAACGTAAAAATTCTGCCCCGGCCCGAGAATGCCATCCAGGTCGCTCAACCACGTGGTGATCGCCAAGTAGCGCGCCAAATTATCGATGTCGATGTAATCGCCTAACTTTGTTGCAAACTCACCATCGCTGGCCTTGCTCGAAAATTTGCAAAATTCAATCACCCGCCGTTTCTGCGCCTCCGAAACGGTTCCTTTTGGATCATAGGTTTGATTGTACTGTTTCCAGTCATCCCCCAGGTCGGCAAAGAGGTTCGGAGTGACCGGTTTCATCAAGGCCCCGCCGGACCCTCCCAACTGTTCCTTGGTAAAAGCGCTCCCCACATCCTCCACCAGCGTGTAGAGACCGAAGTACCGTCGATCATGTTGACCGGGAACGGTCACGAAAACTTTTGCATAAGCCGTGCGTGGCGCTGGAACCTTCCCCTCCCGGAAAAGGCCGTAAGCAATCGTTTCATTCATCCCGCTCGGATCCCTCACCGAATTGTGCAGGTTGAACTGCGACATGCCAGCCAGTTTCTGGCCCTTCTCAAATTGGTTCAGATCGATCTTGAAAGACCGCTTCAGATCCTCGCGCGAACTCAGGAACGTGCCATTGCCTTTGTAACGCACTCCCACATCCTTGAAATGGTTGGTCCCAAATTCCAGATCGGCATGAACATAGTTATAGCTGATGCCGAAGAAAGACGCCGCCGCCCCGTTTCGGCCCCCTTCCTGCCCCTGGAGCCTGCTAACTTTCCCATCCGAGCGCCCCGATTGCGCTCCTTCCTTTGGCGTCATTGCCTCCCACTGTTCCCGCGTAAAGCGCAGGTGAACCGCCCAAATGTTGGTGGTGGCAAATATATCCTTTGGCCCCAGGTGGGTTCGGCCATTTTTGCTTTTGGACTCGGCAGCGGACAACCCGCCCGCAAAACAACTCAGCACCGCGGCTGCAAGGAGCATAGCGACTTGTATCATGTGATTTCCTTATGTTTTCGTAATATCGTAGCACAGTAGCGCGTTCTGATCCCGCAAATACAGTTGCCATTCGCAGGAGTTCAACCACGAATTCACGCGGATGGGGACCGGTGCAAAAAAGTGAGAACCGTCCGGGTGACCAATCCAAGCCCAACCGCCGAATCCGGGCAAGCAGATTTGACTTAGCGATTCACGAACCAATGGCAAAGGAATTCTCGATGATCGGCCTGCGCATTTCACCTGCACTGAATGTCAAGATAGGCTCAAGAGGGACAACGGAATTGGGGAGCATAAACACGTGGCCGGGAGCGTCAGTTTCTGTTGGGATGTCAAATGAGTGGAGCCCTTTTCGTGAAATCTGTTAAAAGAAGGCCCGAATGCGGTTTCCTATCTTCGCGGCGTGCAATCTCCTTCTGCTTGCGAATCTCGAACGAATTATCCAAGCGCATAACTAATCAATTTTCGAAGATTGAGGCTATGCCGTTGAACGAGGACCAGCCCTCCCTTTGGGCTTGGATACTGGCCAGCGTATGCTAAGATTTGGCCTGTTTTCAGTTGTTTATGAGTTTTTTAACCAGTGGCTACTCGCGCCGGACGATGCTCCGCTCACTTTTGGGCGGGAGTTTGCTGCTGCCCGGGATTGTGTCCAACCTGCTCGCGGAGGAGCAGAAAGCGGCTGCCCTGGATCCATTGGCTCCCAAGATTCCACATTTCCTGCCGAAGGCTAAAAGAGTCATTTTCCTCTACATGAGCGGCGGGGTATCACACGTGGACACGTTTGATCCAAAACCGAAGCTCATTTCAGGTGATGGACAAAAAGGTCCGAACGGCTTTTTCAAGAAACCAAGCTGGGATTTCAAAGCGCGCGGCAAATGCGGAACGGAAGTCAGCGAACTCCTTCCCCACGTCGCAGGCTGCGTCGACGACCTGTGCGTGATTCGGTCTATGCGGGCGGATCATGGAAATCATTTTGAGGCGACGCTGGGGATTCACACAGGGTCCGTAACTTTCTCCAGGCCGAGCATTGGTTCGTGGGTGAGCTATGGTCTCGGCACGGTGAACCAGAACCTGCCCTCGTTCGTGGTGCTGGCCCCTTACCTGCCCTATGCGGGAGGACAAGTCTGGGCATCTGATTTTCTTCCTGCCTGTCACCAAGGCGTTCGGGTAGTGCCGGGTGATGAACCGATTCCGGATATCAAACGCAGGTTGCAGTCGGCTGAGTTGCAGGAGATGGAACTCGGGCTTTTGCAGTCGATGAACCGTCGGCACCAGAAAAGCCGTTCCACGGATCCGATGCTTGCGGGACGCATCAAATCCTTCGAGACCGCTTTCGGGATGCAGATGGAAGCGCCGGAAGCTTTCGATATTTCCAAAGAAACAGATGCGACATTGGGGCTCTATGGTTTGAAACGCTCCGTTAAATCAGGCTTCGGTTGGCAGTGCCTGGTCGCACGCCGGCTGGCGGAACGCGGAGTGCGGTTTATAGAACTGATCGACTCCGGCTCCAACAGCAACTGGGATTCGCATGGAGACATGGCCGACCATGCACGACTGGCGCGTAATGTGGATCAGCCTATCGCGGGTTTGCTCAAGGATCTGAAATCGCGTGGCATGCTGGAGGATACATTGGTGGTTTGGACGACTGAGTTCGGGCGCACACCGTATGTTGAGAAGGCGGAGAACAAAGGGCGGGAACATCATCCCAATGTCTTTTCATCGTGGCTCGCGGGAGCCGGGGTAAAGCCTGGGATAGTTTATGGCAAGTCTGACGATTATGGAGTGAACGTGGCGGAGAACGAAGTGCGCGTGCACGATTTCCACGCAACTATTTTGCATTTGCTGGGTTTAAATCACGAGAAGCTGACATATCGTCATGCAGGACGGGATTTCCGGCTGACGGATGTGGCGGGGAACGTGGTGAAGGCGGTTTTGACATAGAATAGGGCTGCACGCGTCTCGCGGGCAGAAACGCAAGCGAACCCAGCGCTCTCGATTAATCCAAGTTGCTTAAAGAAATCCGACTAGCTTTTCAGCGGCTGCAATCCAAGCGTTCCTTCCAAGTGCTTCATGTAACCCTGTGATTTCACGAAGTCAATCGAGGCTTTGGCCATTTCCAATCGCTCGGCAATACGCAATCTCTTTGCCTCCTCGACGTGACTGGTCTTGCCCAGGAACTTCTTCAGGTAATCGATATGCCGATTCCAAAGCGCAAGTTCCTGCTTCTGTTTTGCTGCGAGTCGTTCAGCGTACCACGCGCTTTGCAGAAGATAATCGCGGGTGAACATTTTGCGGAATTCCTCATCGCTGGAATTTTTTCCTTCCCAGTGACCGTGTACCATGATGTGCAACAGTGCTTTTAGAGGAGGACAAGCCATCTCAATGCTGCCGTCATCAAAATACATTTGTGCCACGCGTTGATGCGTGGCGATGATGTTATCCATCCCGTCCGCAAAGGTGGCCATGTCCTGCAGTTCCGGCTTCAGCATCTCCTCGGTGAAGACAGAAGCGGGGTGATTGAAGACACGCCCGAAATAGCTAGTGACGAAGCGACGCGTAATGCGATAGCCCAGGCGGCTGGCCTGAACCGCCTTGCCCTGGTGCTTGAAATCTTTGCAGCGCTCGAGGTAGCCATTTTTGACCAGGAACTGCGGATCACGTTCCGAAACCAACATGCGCGACCAGAGCTCGGGAATCAACAGACTCACGTCGTGGTCGACCCGTGCATTGGGTCCCACGTAGGCGGCAGCCGTGACAAAGCCGTCATGGCCGCACAACACGTAGGCCACCAGCGCATTATTTAGATCAATGATGGGAGCAAGGGCATTGAAGGGGCTTTTGGTTAATGCGCCTTCGGAACCTGCCCCGGTGGTGGAGGGCGACTTGCCGGTCATGCTCGAGATGTATTCCATGAACAACTCGGGCAATTCCATGTAGTGAATTGGGTTGTAAACCGCCAGTGAGCGAATGCCTGCGGCCGCTTCCGGCGGATTATTGCGCCGGCCAGGAAGGGTCGCGTTCACTGGCGTGTAAAGCGGCTCGTTCATGGGCACCCGGCGACGCAGGCGGGTCGCCATTTCCGTAAGGTAAACGTCCCTCTGTTTCAGGAGGTCAGGTCGAATCTGAAGATACCGTGGATTCTTCGAAGGTTTGCCTTCAACAATCCGAGGATGAGCCGAGGAAACAAAGTAAGCGGGATCTGACGGAGCCGGATTCGCGGCAGCCCGGATCAGGTCCTGGATCGGCATGGTGAACTTGTCAAAGCCAATTGAATCGTCCAGCAGGTCCTGGGCATCCAGGCTGGTCAATGGTTCGTAATTGGAAAAGAAGTTACCCGGCTTTGTAAAGTCCGCTTCCGTTTGCTTGTCATAACCGCGGTGGATCGCATCGTCCGGACGCTGGAAGAGCCGGTATTCGCAGTTATGCGCAAACTTCATCGATTGCTGCGTATAATCGGGATCGAGGTTCTTGAGCAAGGCAGATGGCACTACCACCGTTGCCGAAATATCGTCTTCGCGAGCAACCTTGAACGCGGGATGAAAATCTTTTCGGAGACCAAACACGCGCCACGAGCCATCGGCTTCAAAGCCCACCCGTAGGTAATTGGAAACCAGCTTGCGGTTATCGCACTTGAGCTCGTTCCCCGGTGTGCCGTTGATGATATCCACGCCAAAGTGCTCGCGCCAGTTGCCATCCCACTCGGGTTTGTAAAAGCGCTTCACCACGAAGACCAGTTCCTTGATGTATTGCGGGACAGCGAGCAGCCAGTCGTTGTATTCCTGCGTGTATTCACGCGAACTGGGCGACAGCAGCTTGATTACGGAACCGAGGGAGCGTTCACCGCTCAGAATCGGTCTTGAATCCCTTTTCTTCCCGTTCTTGAACCGGTTGGAGTAATCGCGGTTGATGAGCTCGGCAACCTGGTCAAAATCCTTTTTAAAATCCGACACAAAAACGGGGCCTTGGATGAAAGCGTCCGTGATCTGTTTGGAAATCTCCGATTTGCCGCCACCGGAGACGGTGCATGGTTTATGGCAAAACGTGCCCTCCGCCACCGTGCCGATCAGCCTCCAGGCCCGGTTCCCGGATGGCTTCTCCATGTGCACCTTGTAGCCAGAAGGGC
>JAQGOV010000427.1 GCA_028293425.1 Verrucomicrobiales bacterium | reverse complement strand
TGGCACTGGTTTCGTCCGACGCTGGCAAAACCCTCATGCTCACGGTACGCATCGAGGGCAAGGATCTGAAAATTCCTTGCGGGTACAATGAATGGAAGAAAGGCCGTGGCCCGCTCCCTGGTGGCAGACTCGCTCAGTTTCCTGATGAACCCATGGCCGGCACCTTCGCGTGGTCCGGCGAGGATACGTGCCTGGTTAAATTCTGCGGGTACGAAACGCCATTCCACACCACTTACAAGCTGAAGTTCGATGGCGACCAGATGACATTGGATTCCGAAGCCAATGTAGCCTTCGGGCCAACGAAGCGGCCGCAGTTGGTGGCGAGGACGGAATAGGGATTAAGGCTCGTTGTTGAGCGAAAAATATGATGCTCAAATTTCCGGCTGCGCTAGCATTGCTGCCCGTCCTAATCATGGCAGCGGCTCCGTCGCCCACCTCAGGCACTGAAGCTGCGGCAGCATCCGTTTCTTCAAAAAATAGCACCACCGAGCTGCAATCAAACCCATTCGGAATCGCGTCAGGTGCCGAGTGGTCCGGTGATTATCCACGGTTCGAACCATTGCTGAACCAGGCTGGGGTGGGCTGGCTGCGTTATTTTCGCGAATGGCAGGGCATTCAACCGAAGCAGGGAGAGTGGAATTGGAAATGGGCGGATGCTTTTGTGGCCGCGGCCCGGACAAATCATCTTCAAATCACCGCGCCGCTGGCTTACTTCGCCCCCTGGGCTTCCTCCGGAAACGACGCCCGGACTTTTCCGGTGAAGGAGATGCAGTTTTGGAAGGATTACGTGGAGGGAGTGGTGTCGCGGTATCATCAGGACATTCAGTTTTGGGAAGTTTGGAATGAGCCCCAGGCATTTCAAAAGAACGGCACTCCTCAGTATTATGCCGAAATGGTTCGGGCAGCTTATGATGCGGCCAAAAAAGTTGATCCGCAAGCCAAGCTCGGCCTCACTTCCGCGAATTTCGCACTGGCGTATTTGAACATGGTCCTCAAAGCCGGAGCTACGAATCACTTCGATTACCTCTGTGTTCATCCGTATGAAAATGTGGAGCAATTGAAACGGCCCGGCGGGGAGGTGTTTTTCCTCAGCATGGTCGACAACGTGCGCCGGCTGCTGGCCGCACATCGACAGCCCGCAAACATTCCCTTGTGGATCACCGAAATTGGCTGGCAGGCACCAATCAAGCCGGACCCAGACAAGGACGCTCAGCAGGCTCAGTTGTTGGTAAAAACATATCTTCTCAGCCTGGCTCAGGGCTTTGAAAAACTATTCTGGTTCGAGGCGCGCGGCCCCGCCTATGGAAAAGGAACCGATCACGGTCTCATTCGAGCGGATTGGACGCCACGCCCTGCCTATGACGCGCTCAAAACCATGACAGTGGCTTTAGGGCCATCGCCCCGGTATGCAGGATGGCTGGACTGGAACGGCAGTTACGGATTCTTATTCGAGAGCCAGCAAAGAAACGTCATCGCTGCATGGTCACCCGTGGGTCAGGAACGAAAGCTCACTTTTGCCGAGGCTGTGACCGTGACGCCTGTGACCGGCCAAGAGAGAAGGCTTGGTGCTGGACAGGAGCTCCTCCTAACCAACTTACCAGTCTTTATCGCACACGTGCCGGACAGCCTGGTGCAAACAGCTCACGCCAATCGCAGGAAGCCATTCCCCTGGGGGGGAGACTTCACGAAAGCTTTAGAGGTCGCTTGTCGTTGGGGAAAAACCATGACATCGCAGGGACTTGAACCGACGAAAGAAGTCGTAACGAAAAGGGTAGGGGACGAAACGTTTGCCTGCTTGAATAAGGGCAGCGGGTTGAACTTTCGCGTGAACCCCGGCTTTGCGCCATTTGGCACCACCAATTTGGAAATCAGGATTGTGGCTCGTCGTGTCGTTGGAATCCAACAAGCAGGCTTCCAGTTAATGACTGAGTCTTTGAAGACAATTCACGGTTACGACCGCGCCGGCTGGTGGACGATTCCCGCCGACGAGGAATGGCACGAGCACACCTGGAGGCTGAATGACGCGAACTTCGTTGGGACCTGGGGCTACAATTTGGGCATCACCGAGGTGAATGGCGATTTTCTGGTGAAAGAAGTTTCGGTGTTGAGAAATCAAGATTAACTCTTTCGCTTTGCGCCCAACTGGGCTGGCTTGGAAGCGAGCTTCATCCGGGGGTATTTGGTGGTTCGTTTCGATTTTGTTACGAGCAGTTTCTCGTCCTCTATCGCGAGGTGCATGAACTCAGATTGGCTGCGCCGCGGCTTGTCTGTTTTGGCGAGCGGAGCGCGGCGCCATTTGCCGTCGTGCTGAAGGAGGCGGGCCTTCACGTTGTCTGACAGACAGCGTTCCAAAATCTCGGTGATGATTCTCTCACGCAAGTTTCCGTCCTCGATCGGGAAAGCCACTTCAATCCGGCGGAAAAGATTGCGAGGCATCCAGTCGGCGCTGCTGATAAAGACTTCGGGCTGGCAGGCGTTCTCGAAGTAAAGAATGCGATGATGCTCGAGGAAACGATCCACAATCGAGCGCACCGTAATATTGGTGCTGAGGCCCTTGACTCCTGGGCGCAAACAGCAGATCCCCCGCACGATGAGGTCAATCTTAACTCCTGCCTGCGAGGCCTCATACATGGCCTGGATCAGCCTGGGATCCACCAGGGAATTCATCTTGGCGATGATGCGGGCGGGCATCCCTTTCCTGGCGTGGTCTATTTCGCGCTGAATGAATTTTAGGATGCTGTCCTGGAGTTCAAAAGGAGCGACAATGAATTTCGACAAACTCTGGAACTGGCAAATGCCCGTGAGCAGATTGAAAAGGTTGGTGGCATCCTCCGCGAATTCCGGGCGGCTGGTCATGAAACCGAGGTCGGTGTAAATGCGGGCGGTGCTGGGGTTGTAATTGCCGGTGCTGAGATGCACGTAACGGCGGAGACCATGGGCCTCGCGCCGGACAATGAGACAGATCTTCGCGTGGATTTTGTAGCCCACCAGCCCGTAAACGACGTGAACCCCGGCTTCCTCAAGCTGGCGGGCCCACTGAATGTTATTCGCCTCGTCAAAGCGGGCGCGCAGTTCCACCACGGCGGTCACATGCTTGCCATTTTTTACGGCATCCATGAGCGCACCTACGATGCGTGGGTCCCCCCCGGTACGATACAAGGTCTGCTTAATCGCCAGCACCTCCGGGTCCTGGGCGGCCTGCTGCAGGAGGCTCACCACGCTTTCAAAGCTTTCGTAAGGGTGATGCAGCAAAATATCGCGCTCGGAAATCACGGCAAACATGTCCTGCTGGTCACGAAGCGCGAGCGCGACGGGAGCAACGAAGGGCGGGTCACGCAATTCCGGTGAATGGTCCCCCTCGTAAATGGCCATGAGACGTGTGGGATTGAGCAGGCCGTCGATGACGAACAAATCATCCTCGGTCAGCCGGAAGGTTTTCAAAAGGGTATCCCGGATGTCCATGGGGCAATCGAGCTCTACCTCCAGGCGAACAGCGTCTCCGCGGCGGCGATTGTGCAACTCGTTTTCCACGGCCTTGAGCAGGTTGGCGATTTCTTCCTCGTCGATGTAAAGTTCGCTGTTGCGGGTCACTCGGAAATGCCAGTAACCAAGAATATTGGTGCCCGGAAAAATATCGGACAGGTAATGGCCAATGATGCGGCTGAGGAAAACGTATTGCATCGCTTTGCCGTGCCCGTTGCCGGCGTTTGGCAGGCGGAGCAAACGCGGCAAGACGCGTGGGACCTGCACCACCGCCAAGTGTTTGACGGGCTGGCCGGACAGGGCCATCTCAAGACGCACAATCAGGTTCAGCGATTTGTTCAGCAGTTGGGGAAAAGGATGCGCAGGATCGATGGCCAGCGGCGTGAGGACAGGGCGAACTTCAGCGCGATAATAGTCCTCCACGAATTCGAGTTGCGCCGGGGAGAGTTCCTCCATCTCCAGGAAAGTGATTCCTTGCCGGGCCAGGGCAGGTTTCAGTTGGTCGCGCCAGCAGGCGCACTGCTTCTCGACCAGTTGGCGGACTTTGCGGTTGATGGCTTGGAAAGTTTCGGTGGCGGTCAGGCCGTCAATGCTGCGCTCCACGATCTCGCTTTCAATCTGCTGCTTAATTCCAGCCACTCGCACCTCAAAAAACTCATCCAGGTTAGAGCTGAAAATGGCGAGGAACTTGACTCTCTCCAGCAGAGGAGTTTTCGGATCGAGGGCTTCATCCAGGACCCTTGCGTTAAAATCAAGCCAGCTCAGCTCGCGATTGATAAAATGTGACGGGCGATAGGTTGTCATAACGGCTTTAATCCACAATCTGGCCTGGCCAGAGACCCAAAACAGCCTGCAAGCTTAACTAACCACCACAGTGTATAGAAGTTACGTTGATGTGACAATTCCCGAGAGCTTCTGAAAAGAACTTGCCGAATTTTGCACTTTGCAGTTTCAGGCGCCGGACCCATCCTAAGGGTTGTGGCAAGTTTTTCGGAATCGCCCCTGGACAGACTGTGGAAGGAATATAGCGTCGTTTTCCGGGATTTTGATGATCTCACGCTGGCGCGCTGGATGGCTCAAACTTTGGGTCAATTGGAAGGCCGATCGTGGCGTTTATCGCACCCGCTGCTGGGGGCTTATCGTTTGGCCGCCCAAATCGGCCAGGATCGGCAGATTTGGTTCAAAAGGCTGGCCAAACCGCCCTCCGGTTACAGTGAATCCGGCTGCTGTCGGGCTCCATTACTGCCTTTGCTGACCAGGGATGTCGTGGAAACCGGCTTGACTTGCCAGCATTGCGGGGACAGTTGCGTGCCATTTGATGAGATTCCTGGGGATTTGCAGACCGAAATTCGTGAGTGGGCGGAAAAGTACGCTCCTATCCATGCCGTGGCCCACTGGGACGATGCCCAGCGCAAAAGGAGCGGAAATTACAACAATCAATTTGAAGATGCTGCCGGGAAGGCCGAAGTTCTGCTCAGCGTGGCGGGCCGCATTATTGCGCCCAAGTTGCTGGAGTTTTATCCCGCAGCCATCTGGGAAGACCAGGATGAATGCCTGGAGGTCCGCCCCGAAGACGTCCAGCTCCTATGAACGGTGAACTGAGTCCCGAAGTTTCTGCTACTCCGCCAGCGACCGTGCGCAAACGGAGCGCTTTGAAAAAGGCCCTTTGGATTCTCCTTGCGGTCTGCGGGGCCATACTCTTTCTCGTGGTTGGCGTGGTTGTTTTTAAGGACAACATTCTCAAATCCGTGGCGGAGTACAATGTTCACAGCAAAACCGGAATGGAAACCAGGATTGGCGACCTCCGGCTCGGCCTGACCTCGGCTAGTTTGATGCTGAAAGATTTTCAGGTGATCAACCCCAAGGAATATGGCGGGGGTCCCTTCTTTTCTGTCCCTGAGATTTACGTGGAACTGGACCAGGACGATGCGAGGAAGGGTGTGCTGCATTTCAAAGAGCTGCGTTTCAATCTGGCCGAGGTAAACGTGGTTAAGAGCAAGGATGGCAAACTGAATCTGGATTATATGCAGGAGGCGCTCGAGAAGGCTGAGGTGATCGGTAAAACGAATTCACTGCGCATGGAATACAAATTTGGCGGCATCGACAAGATGTTCGTCACCTTGCGCTCGATTAACTACACGGACCTGCAACAGCCCGGTAACAACTCTAAAACCGACCTTGGGATTCAAAACGAGGAGGCGAAGAATATCAAAACCGAGGAAGAACTGAATCAGTGGGCGGTCTCGTTGATGGCAAAGGTAGCTTTGCAGCAGATGTTCAATCCCCAGCCTCAGGCCAAACGCGGGGGAGGAGGATACCAGACCCTGCTGGACCTCTTCAACAAGAAGTAAGGGGCACGAAAATCCCCTGGAACAGGCAAACCATTCCGGGGCTCGATCGTTCTCCAGGTCCCTACAGCCTAGATCTTTATCTTAAACTGCTCGTTCTTTTTGAGCGAGGCCGCGAAGGCGGCCATCAGTTGCGGTATTTTCTCCAAATCCTTCAAGCTGACCATTTCCACGGGGGAATGCATGTAGCGGTTTGGGAGGCTGATGAGCGCGGAAGGAATTCCTCCCCGTGTCCAGAAGATGACATCGGTGTCAGTGCCGCTGCTGGCGGAGGTCGCTTCGTGTTGCAAATCGATTTTAGCTTCTTTAGCCAAATCCTCCAAACGATCAACCATTTCGCGATGCATGCAGCCGCCATGTGTGAGAGTGGGGCCTTTCCCAATTTTAACATCCCCGTGTTGCTGCTGGTTGACCGTCGGATAATCCGTTGCGTGCGTCACATCCACCACGAGCGCTGCGTCTGGCTTTAATGAATAGGCAATCTGCCGGGCGCCTAGCAGGCCAACTTCCTCCATGATGTTGCTGACGGCGCAGACTTCGGCGTTAATCTTCTTTTTGCTTTCCTTCAGGAGGCGCAGGGTTTCCGCGACGGCAAACGTGCCGATGCGGTTATCAAAGGCGCGAGAAACAGCCAAATCGCCGCGGAGGATTTCGAATTCATCCACCAGGGTGATTGGGTCGCCGATGCGGACGATCTCCAGTGCTTCCTTTTTGGAGGCCACGCCGATATCGATGAAGAGGTCGTGGATTTCGGGAGCCTTGCGGTCTTTTTCCGCCTTGGTGAGGTGCGGTGCCACGTTGCCGACAACGCCGCGGACAGGGCCTTTGCGGGTATGAATCGTGACGCGCTGGGCCTTCGTAATGGCAGGGTCCACCCCGCCAATTTTCTTCACGTAGATAAAACCGTCGCTATTGATGAAATTGACCATCATCCCAATTTCGTCGGCGTGACCAGCGAGCATCAGGCGAGGGGAGCCGCCCTTGTTATAAACTGCCACCGCATTGCCATAAGCGTCGCTGTAGGTTTCATCGGCGAACTTGCCGGCATAATCGAGCCAGACCTTTTGCCCGGGGGCTTCATGGCCAGAAGGACTCGGAGTGTTCAGCAGCTTTTCTAAAAACTTGAGCGATTCATCACGCATAAGGTTATTAGTTAGCAGGTTGCCGAATGAGGCAACAGGCAAAAATCGGGGGAGGGTGAAAGGTTGCCATTCAATAAATTGAGCGACGGCTTGCCAAATGGCCGTTTTTAGCACCAATCTAACCATGGCTGCAGGTTTGGTCACGGGAGCTTCTGGATGGGGCATTCGGCTAACATGCCGCCTTTTTGCATTTGATATATTAACGAGTATGGCTATGACAACAACGACTTCTTCCCCGGCGCCAAGGAAGCGGCGCGGAGTTTTAAAAACATTGCTCTGGATTTTCGGGCTGCTGGCAGTGCTCCTGGTGGTGGCATATTTCGTAGGAACCAGTGCTGGATTCCTTAAAGGCGTGATCCTCCCGAAGGTGAGCAAGACTATCAATGCCGACGTGACGGTGTCTGACGCCTCCATCAGCCCTTTCTCTTCCGTGGTGCTGAAGGACCTGAAGGTTCAAGCCAAAGGCCATGAGCCGGTGGTGACCGCGAAGGAGATGCGCGCTCATTACAGCCTTATGGACATCATCAAAGGCCATATCAAAGTGGACGAGGTGGTTCTGGACTCACCGGTTGTCCAAATCATCAAAGGCCCGGATGGCAGGAGCAACCTGGATCCGATCCTGGATTCAATGAAGAGCGAAAAGAAAAGCGCGGAGCCGAAGAAGTCCTCCAAGCCGCCGGAACTGGACATCAACAAAGTGTCATTGATCAACGCGACTGTGCGCATGTTGGAAACGCCCAAAGAGGGGGGGCGCAATTTAACCGAACTCACCGGCGTGAATGTGAATATCGCGAACGTGCGCAACGGGCAAACCGGAAAAATGGATCTGGCCGCGAATGTCAACGTGGACAAAATCGCTGGCAAAGAGGGCACCAATGGTGCACTGAACGCGAAAGTGGATGGGAATTTTACTTTCGCGCTCACTTCGGACCTAAATCCAGGAACCGTCAAAGGAGCAACCCGCGTGAATGTAACAAGCGCACAGGGGGGGATGGCGGACTTGGCAAACTTCGGCGTGAACCTGGATTGCGATATCGATCCCACAATGATCAAGCAGGTGGCATTGCGCTTTCAAAAGGGCGAGACACAACTGGGCGAGTTGCTGGTGAATGGTCCTTTCGACATGAATAAGAAAGAAGGGAAGCTGAATGTCGTTTTGCAGAATATCGATAAAAGATTGCTCAACACGGTGGGTGGTCCCAAGGGAATTGACTTTGGAAGCACGAGCATCAGTTCGACCAATCAGATCGAGGTTGCCAAGGGAGCATCAATCGTCACGGCGATTGGCCAACTGAATGCCAGCGCTGTTTCGATAACCCAGGAAGGTAAAACCACCCCTACGCTGGATGTGCAATTGGCTTACAACGTGACCGTGAACCAGAATGATAAGTCAGCCTTGTTGCAGACTTTTAATCTCAATGGTTTGCAGAACCAGAAACAGATTTTGAAGGGAGAACTGACTAACCCCATGAAGGTGGCCTGGGGAGAGGCAACCGCCCAGACCGGCGATGCGACTCTCAACCTGCTGGTCACGGGATTAAACCTGGGTGAGTGGAAAGCCTTTGCCGCCGACCTGGCGCCGAACGGGTTGGTGAACGCGACGATGAAGCTGGTGAGCGAGCAATCTGGGAAACAACTCACTTTTAACCTGGACTCCGGGATTGAAAACTTCTCGGCCAAGGTTGGCACGAATTCAATTCAGCCGGTGATGATTACCCTGAATGCAAAGGGCCAGGCGATTGACATGAAGAAATTCGACGTGAGCGAATACCGTTTCCAACTCGCCCAGCAAAACCAGTGGATGCTCCTCGCATCCGGCTCCGCGAACTACGACAAGACGACGGAGGAAGCCAACGCGCAATTTACGCTGGAATCACAACTCGCCCGGCTCTTCCCGTTCCTTGGCCAGCCTGATCTCCAGGCGTCCGGTGGCATGCTGACATTGAAGAGCAAGGTGACTCAGAAGAAGAACGCCCAAACGGTAACGGCCAATTTCGCCCTAAGCGACTTGAGTGGGAAATTAAAGGATTATTCTTTCGATCGCTTTGGAGTCGCCGCGGACATGGACCTGGAAAAGCAGGACACTGTCTTAAGAATTCGGAAAGCAAACGGCTCGTTGCGGCAAAGCGGGAATCCTGGGGGAACCTTCAATGCGAGCGGCAGCTTCGACACTGCCAAAAAATCTGGCCAACTCGATTTGAAGCTGGATGATTTAAACCAGAACACGCTCCAAACCTTCCTGGCTTCGGCGTTGAAGGACAAGAAGCTGGTCACAGTTTCGGTTAATGCGACTACCTCGGCCAAAATTGACCCGAATGCGGATTCCTCCATCAAAGCTGAATTTGCGATCAGCAAGCTTGTGGTCTCTGATCCAGAGCAGCCCAAACCGATCGGTCCGCTCGAAGCCAAGCTTAGCTTGGATTCGTCCCTGCAAAAGCAAGTGCTGGATCTACGCAAGGCGCAACTGACGCTCACCCCCACCGACCGCGCCAAGAATCAGATGCAGATTTCGGGCAAGGTGGATATGACCCAAACCAATGCCATCCAGGGCGCGTTGAAGCTTGTAGCGGAGTCGCTGGATCTGACGCCTTACTACGACATTGTTTCCGGTGATAATGGACAGCCGGCCGCCCCGGGAGGAAAGCCAGCGCCTGCACCAGGATCGAACCGTGCTCCGACTCCCAGCAAACCCGCCGGGGAACCCGTTGCTGTTAACCTGCCATTCAAGAATTTTACCGTGGATGTGAACGTGGGTCATGTTTACCTGCGCGAGGTGGATATCTCCGATTGGCAAACTGGCCTGCGGTTGGATGGCAGTCATGTGCTGATCAAGCCATTGCAATTTGCGATGAACGGCCGGCCTGTCACCGGCAATGTTGATCTGAACCTGGGAGTTCCCGGTTACCAATACGATGTGGCGTTGAACATGGACAGGATAGCACTGGCACCGCTCGCCAACACCTTTTCTCCGAAGTTCCGCGGTGCGGCTAAGGGAGAACTTTTGGCCAATGTCCAAATCAAGGGCGCGGGTACCACCGGGGTCAACCTGCAAAAGTATTTAACCGGCCAGATGGGGTTTACCGTGACAAATGCGGACATCAAATTGCCAGAGGATTACAAATATAAGAAGGTCCTGGACCTAATTAGCGTACCTTTGGCGGCCTATGGCATTCCCGACCTGAGCAAGTATGCGCTGCAATGGGTGAATGCGAACGTGACAATGGGAGAAGGCAAGATCAACCTGAGCCCGTTCCAGGTCCAAAGCGAAGTTTACACCCTCAAAACCCAAGGCTCGATTCCGATCGCCAACGAATTGACCAATTCACCGCTGCCGAACCTGCCCGTGGAACTGGCTTTGCGACGTGACCTGGCTTTGAAGGCGAGCCTCGCTCCTAGCGACACGCCGGCCAATGTGGCGTTCGCTCCGCTCCCGGTGTTTGCGCACGTTGGGGGGACCATCGGAAATGCGGATGCCAAGATCGACAAGGTAGTTCTCGCTACAACCGTGGCCAGGGCTGCAGCTAATAAATTCAACCTGCCCGGCAAAGTGGGCGGTGATGCCGGCAAGCTCCTGCAAGGAGTGTTGGGCGGCGGGGCAAACACGAACGCTCCTGCCGGGACCAATACGAACAAGCCAACTTCAGGAAGCATTCTTCAACAGGGTCTGCAAGGCATTCTGGGAGGTGGCGCCAAGACCAACGCACCGGCCGACACCAATAAACCCGCGCCTGCTCCGGGAGGCGGCTTGCTGGACATTTTTAGAAAGAAATAGGAATAAGCCTGAGTCGGAAAGAATTGATGTCGCCCGGAGTCTTGTGCGATAAGAACGCATGCAACCCGTCCTGGATTACCTAGACCAAAACCGCGAACGGTTCATCCGCGAGCTGTGCGATTACGTTCGCTTTCCCAGTGTGTCGGCCCAGCCTCAACACCGGAAGGATCTGGAAGCATGCGCGGCCTGGCTGAAGAATCATTGCGAGAGCATTGGCTTGCAGACGCGCCTTTGCTCCACAGCGGGTAATCCGATCGTGGTCGCCAAAACCCCGCGCAAGCCCGGGTCCAAACGTCCGCATTTTCTGGTCTACGGGCATTATGATGTTCAGCCTCCGGAACCTTTCGAACTCTGGAAGACTCCACCCTTTGAGCCGCGGATTGAAGGACGCACCCTTTTTGGGCGAGGTTCCAGCGACAACAAAGGCCAGCATCTCGCCCATCTGAACGCGGTCGAAGCATATTTGAAGACAGGCACGGAACTCCCTTGCGATATTACGTTCGTAATCGAAGGGGAGGAAGAGGTGGGAAGCAGTAACCTCGGCATATTTCTAAAGGAAAATCAGGCGGAACTCGCGTGCGAGGGAATTATTATTTCAGACAACGGCATTCCGAGCCTCAAGCATCCTGCGCTGACCTACGCTCTGCGCGGCATCCTCGCCATTGAAGTAATATTGCATGGTCCTTCTCGGGATTTGCATTCAGGCATCTACGGCGGATCGGTAAACAATCCCGCTATGGCGCTTTGCCAATTGCTGGCGGGACTCAGGGATAAAAACGGTCGCATCACCATCCCGGGCTTTTACGATGATGTGGTCAAGCTCTCCACTTTCGAGAAAAAGCAGCTCGCGCGGTTGCCTTTCAACGAGGACGCTTTCCGCAAGTTTATGGGTGTTCCCGAGTTGTTTGGCGAAAAGGGATTTACCTCCGTGGAGCAGCGAACCGCTCGTCCGACCCTGGAGATTAATGGGCTCACCAGCGGTTATCAAGGCGAGGGGAGCAAAACAATTGTGCCGTCCTGGGCCCGGGCAAAAATAACCTTTCGCCTGGTGCCAGACCAGAAACCCGACAAGCTTCGCAAGATAGTCCTGGCTCATTTGAAGAAGCTTTGTCCGCCCAATGTCCGGATGGAGGTTAAGTCCGGGCATGGCGGTGAGCCATACATCGTGTCTCCAACCGGACCGCAGGCCCGGGCTGCCATGCGCGCCTTAAAGGAAGCCTTCGGCCACGAACCCGTTCTGATGCGAGAAGGGGGTTCAATCCCGATTGTAAATGACTTTAAGAAGCTGCTCAAGGCCGAAACGCTGCTTTTAGGGCTGGCTTTGCCGGATGACAACGCTCATTCACCCAATGAAAAATTTGACTTGGATTGCTTTGAGAAGGGGATGCGGATGGGGGCTTTTCTTTGGCGAGAACTGGCCAGCTAGCTTGCGCAGGGCGGAATCTCGTGCAAACCATCGGGGCAGGGAAAATCCCTATTTAGCTTTTTTCATTCCCTTCAAGAGTATCCGTGGCACTATTTGCACACAATGATTCTGACTCACGCCGAATTGGAAAGTTTGATTCAGGCCAAAAACCGATGCCCCCATACTTTGCTGGGGATGCATCCTTTGGGGGACGGTTCGGGATTGGTGGTTCGCGCCTATCTGCCCAATGCGGCCAAAGTGGAAATCGCTCCCACCCATGAAAAGAGCAAACCCGCCTTTGCCTTGGAAAGGGTGCACGAGTCCGGTCTCTTCGAAGGCGTTTCGAAAAAGGCCGACCGGGTCTACGCCTATGACCTGATCATTACCGACTTTCAGGGGAACCAGCGGCGTACACGCGACCCTTATTCCTTTTTGCCCACCCTGGGCGAGACGGATCTCTATCTGTTCAACCAGGGAAATGAACGGCGGATCTATGACAAGCTGGGATCTCAGCTACGGGTGATTGACGGCGTGCCAGGCACTAGCTTCGCCGTATGGGCGCCCAATGCCCAGCGCGTGAGTGTGGTGGGGCTTTTCAACAACTGGGATGGGCGCTACCACGCCATGCGTTCACTTGGCAGTTCCGGCGTTTGGGAATTGTTTGTGCCAGGGCTGGGTGAGGGGACCCTTTACAAATATGAGCTCCGCACGATCAACGGTGACGTCGCGGTCAAGACCGACCCCTATGGGTACTTTTTTGAGATGGCGCCAAAGAATGCCGCCATCGTCTGGGATAACCGGAAATTTAAGTGGACGGATGACGCCTGGCTCAAGAAGCGGACCGAGCAGAATCCGCTGCGCTCCCCCTTCAGCGTTTATGAAGTGCACATCGGTTCCTGGCGCAAAAAGTCCGCGGCTGAATCTTTCAGTTACCGGGAACTGGCGCCGCAGCTTCGCGATTACCTGTTGCAGATGGGTTTCACGCATGCGGAGTTCATGCCCGTGGCGGAGCACGCCTATTATCCTTCATGGGGTTACCAGGTGACCGGCTTTTACGCATCCACCAGCCGCTATGGCACGCCGGATGATTTTCAGTTTTTGGTTAACACTCTTCACGAGGCGGGGATTGGCGTAATCATTGATTGGGTGCCAGCGCATTTTCCACGGGATGAATGGGCCTTGGCCAAGTTCGATGGCACGGCGCTTTACGAACACGAAGATCCGCGCAAGGGTGCGCACCAGGATTGGGGCACGCTGATTTTCAACTTCGGCCGGCATGAGGTGAAGAACTTTCTGGCTGCGAACGCGTTGTTCTGGTGTGAACGGTTCCATATCGATGGATTGCGGGTGGACGCGGTCGCGTCCATGCTCTACCTGGATTATTCGCGCAAGGAAGGTGAATGGATCCCCAATGAGTTTGGTGGACGGGAAAACCTGGAAGCAGTCGAGTTCCTGCGGCATTTCAACCACCTGGTGCACACGGAGCATCCAGGGGTTTGCACGATCGCGGAAGAATCCACCGCCTGGCCGCAGGTGACGCGGCCGCCGTATTTGGGAGGGCTGGGCTTTTCCTTCAAGTGGAACATGGGCTGGATGCACGACACGCTCAACTACTTCAAGCGCGATGCGGTGTATCGTAAATATCACCAGAACGACCTGACCTTCGCGATGCTCTACCATCACAATGAGAATTTCATCCTGCCCATTTCACATGATGAAGTGGTGCATGGGAAAGGCTCGCTTCTGGGAAGAATGCCGGGGGACGACTGGCAGGGTTTCGCGAACCTTCGAACTTTGCTGGCTTACCAATGGCTTTTCCCGGGCAAGCAACTCTTGTTCATGGGATGCGAAATTGGGCAGCGTACGGAATGGAATCCCAATGCGAGCATCGACTGGCACCTCCTCGAAATGGGGCCGTACCACAGGGGCGCCCAGCGGTTTGTGGAAGATCTGAACAAGCTTTACAAGGCCGAGCCCTGCCTGTGGCAGAGCGATTACGACATGGAAGGCTTCTACTATGTTGATTGCTCGGATCATGAAAACAGTGTGATCTCCTTTGTTCGCCAAACCCCGGACCATACCAGTCGGCTCATCGTGGTGATGAACCTGACCCCTGTCGTGAGGCACGGATATCGGATTGGGTTGCCGGAAGGGGGATTTTGGAAGGAAGTGCTTAATAGCGATTCGGCTGTTTACGGCGGCAGCAATGTGGGAAATCTAGGCGGAGTGGAAGCGGAAAGCTACAAGGTTCATGCCCAGGCTTTCTCCGCCGCGGTCACCCTGCCGCCCCTGGGAATCGTCGCATTCAAGCCGCCGCGTTGACGCAACGCCAGCCTGCTTTACCTTAACCAAGATGCAAACGCCTCTTCGCAATGGTCCTCCCAGCCCGGAGGAATTTCAACGCCAGCTCTCCGATTTCATGCGCCAGCATTTCCCATCCGGGCAGGTGAAGGTCTTCACCAGGCCTGATGATGATCATGGGCAGCATGATGAGCCAGCGGGAGAGCACAAGGAGGATGGCTTTCATTTCGATTATAAACCGCGCGATGTGAAGGCTTACCTGGATCGATTCGTGATCAAGCAGGACGAGGCCAAAAAAGTTCTGAGCGTTGCTTTGTGCGATCATTATCACCATGTGCGCATGGCGGCCGAAGGAAGGGAGCAGCCGAACTACGCCAAGCAAAATCTCATTTTACTCGGACCCACCGGCGTGGGCAAAACCTACCTGATCCGAAGCATGGCGGATCTGATCGGCGTCCCGTTCGTGAAAGCGGATGCCACCAAGTTCTCGGAGACTGGTTACGTGGGCGGTGATGTGGAGGACCTCGTCAGAGACCTGGTGCGGCGCGCCAATGGAGACATCGAGAAAGCCCAGTATGGAATTATTTACATAGACGAGATCGATAAAATTGCCGCCGCCCAAACCTCGCACGGGAGGGACGTGAGCGGCCGGGGGGTGCAGACGAACCTGTTGAAGTTGATGGAGGAGACCGATGTGCCTGCGCGGGCTCCGAACGATATCGCCGGCCAGATCCAGGCGATGATGGATATTTCACAGCGAGGCAAAAAACAAGCCGCGGTCATCAACACCAAACATATCCTCTTTGTGGTCAGCGGCGCCTTCGGCGGGTTGGAGAAAATAGTTCGCAAACGCGTCCGCGAAGCGATGATTGGCTTTAGCGCGCCCTCTCAACAGGAGCTGGCTGAGGACCGTCTCTTCGATCAGGTGCAAACGAGGGATTTTATTGAGTTCGGGTTCGAGCCGGAGTTTATCGGCCGTCTGCCTGTTCGAGTCGTTTGCCAGCATCTGACGGTGGATGATCTGTTCCAAATCCTGAAGAGTTCAGAAGGAAGCATCATCCGTCAGTACGAGCAGACCTTTGCGGCCTATGGCATCGAGGTGCTTTTCCGGGAAGATGGCTTGCGGCGGATTGCCGAAAAGGCGGTGGAGGAAAAAACGGGCGCCCGCGGCCTCATGACTGTTTGCGAGGGCGTTTTCCGCGAGCTGAAATTCGAGCTGCCTTCCACGCCGGTAAAACGATTTGTGGTCACCCGGGAACTGGTAGACGAACCCGTAGCCGAATTAGGTAAATTGCTCGCCGAGCATGAGAAGGAAGAGCGCGCGGTGATGGCCCAATTAGCCCATGAATTTGCCCAGCGTTTCCAGGAGACTCATGGGGTAGTGATCAAATTCACCGAGGCTGCCGCCGACCGCCTCGTCTCTGAGGCGCTCGAGCAATCCAAGCCGGTGCGAGATCTTTGCGCCGAGAAGTTTAAGGATTTCCAGTTTGGGTTGAAGTTGATCTCCCAGAACACCGGGCAGTTGGAGTTCACCCTTGATGTGGACGGGGTGGAGGCGCCCGACAAAGTTCTCAGCGAATGGGTGATCGCCAGCTATAAAAAATAGCGGGAAAACTTCTGGATGCGGTTGCAAGTCGCCGCTCGAATGGAAGCTGGGCACGCCACCCGAATAGGCCGCCAAATCCATAAGAACGCTCAGGTAATCTCCTTGGGCAATTCATTTTGCCAGGCCCGCTTGATCTCAACCCATTCTTTAACTTCCGGGTGCATCGGGTCTTCTTCTGCCAAGGGGTCCATCACGCGGCAGAATTCTTTGTAAGTTTCCACGTCGGCATCGGCTGCATCCGCGCAAGCGTGGAGGTATTGTTCCTGCAGGCAATCAGCTTCTTCGGCAGCACTGACCACCGCTCGATATTTCGCTTCCAGGTCCGCGATCACACCCGTCACATCCATTCCCTTTTTCTGTAAACCACCCTCATTACACTTCAAAAGGTCTATAAATTCATCCAAGTCTTTGCGTATCACCGTTAAATCTTCGTCCGGTTCAAACATGGCAGATGGAATAGCTGGCTTTGTGCCACGGATGGAAAACCGTTGCCTTCGGAGGCGGAAAAAGTTTTTGTTGGATGAAAGCCCGGAGAGGATTCAAATAGAAATATCGGCACGCGCATGCGGCACTTTAAGAAATTCTCCAAATGATTCCTTCGGAGTCCATCTTTGCGCAGAAAGCGTGTGTATTGCGTTGCACGCAGAAAGAAACGTCTTCCCGCAATTCGGGGATCGACAGCAAACGCCGTCCGTTTCGGGCGCTTTGCAATGCAGATGGCAAATCCTTTCCTAGTGTTTCGTAGGTATTCCGGGCAACTTCTGCCGCGTCGGAAACGAGTCCACCGATGAATCTGTCCCACAACCCCTGGCAAAGCGCTCCCGCCGCCAAAATATCCTCGAGAGCGGGTTCCTCTTGCGTGCCGCTGCAAACGAGAATCAGGTGCTTCGAATTGTTTTTTAAAATCCACTGCCTGGTGGCCTCCAGGTTCAGGAAAGAACTTGCCAGTACGGTTTTGCCTCCGGCGCAAGCTCGCAACGCCCTGGTGCCATTGGTAGTTGTCATGGCGATTCTCCGGCCCTGCACTTTTTCGGCCGTAAATTCCCGGGGCGAATTGCCAAGATCAAAATCAATGCTTCCCGTCAGCTTGGCCCCGATTCGGAAACCATCTCGTTCACCGGCCAGCAAAACCTCCGGCTGCTGATGGCGGATGGCCAGGGCTTCGGAAATTTCCGCAACCGGAATGATCGCTTCCGCCCCGTTGCTCAGGGCTGTAACCATGGAGGTGGTGGCGCGGAGGATGTCAAAGACGACGCACACGGCCTGGCTCAGGTCCCGCTTCGCGAGCGGGGCAAATTCAGCCGGCGATAGAATGACTTCGAGAGTGGAATCTTTCATGAGGAACTGGAAACCGAGCTTGCGGGTAAGCGCCCTTTCATTCGCATATAATGAAACAGATACTGCTGAGCGTAGCCTGCGTAGGGGCCGAAATATGTTGAGGTAAACCGTGCCAAACGTTTTGCTGACGGACGGCGTTGGGGAAAATAAAGGTCCTTCAAAGCCTTCATCACCCAGACGTCCACCGGGAAAGCCTGTTGGAAACCATAAGCGAACAGCAGCACGCAATTCGCAATCTTATTTCCGACTCCGCGGAATCGGAGCAGTTCATTGTGCGCTTGGTCAACGTTCAGCGAAAACAGGCGTTGCAGATCCACTTCCCCCGCAGTGATCATCTGAGATGTTTTTAGCAGACTCGGTGCGCGAAAACCCATTTTGCAGGCACGGAGTTCGGCTTCAGTCACCTTGGCCAGCCGTTCAGCGGTCGGAAAAGTATAAAAAGGTTTGTGCCCTGGGGGAACAGGGACGGGTTCCCCGAAGCGGGTGCAAAGTTCACCAACGATCTGTTGTATTTGAACGATCTGCTTCGTGGAGGAAAGTATGAAAGACGCAAGGCACTCCCAGGGGTCCTGCCGAAGCAGTCGCAAGCCGCGGCACTCTTGGACACTTCGGCCAAGCGGTTCGTCTTGCGGAAACGCGCGCAACACCTCAGCCAGGTTAACATCCGTTTGCAGGTAATGAGTCAGCCACTGCCATTCCGGAACCGGTTGGGCTCTCTCTGCTTCGATCCCATGAGGTTTTTGGGAAAGCCGCACCCAGTGAGTTCCAATGACGCCTTCCCAGGCGCCGTCCCGGAATGTCCAGCGGAACGCCTGGCCTGAAGCCAGCGTTGATCCAAGGTCGTAATCCTGAAACGCGATGATGGCCTGTGAAGAACTCATGAACAGTTGGCTAGTGCAGGTTGCGACAGGCCAGGATCTGAAGGTAACGAAAAACCCGTCCTTTGTATTTGATTTCCCAGATGCCCATCTGCTCCACCGAATCAAATTCCTGCACGAGTTCCTGAGGCGGTGGGGGAGGGACGGCTTCAGTGGTCACGTTCATAAGGTCCTCCGAGCCTGCGAGCCAGAGCTTGAACCAGTTGGCCGGGAGGTCAGGGCCATCCACTTCACGGACGAAGATGGCGTTTTCCCCCGTGTGACGCCCTTTGTATCCTGGCCAGAAATAGTACTGGTTCTTTGGATGAGTGGAGGTCGGATAGTAGACCAGTGGATCACCTTTGACTCGCTGCCGAGCCTCCGGCAGGTAGAAGGAGATGTGACCGACGAGGCCATAGTGACCCGCAATGATAAATACGGGTTTTCCTTCCTTCAGAAGCTGTTCTCGAGCTTGCCCGGCTGTTTGGGCTGTTTCGGCCCACATGCGGACGCGGCGCAATGGATCCTTCAAAGCGGGTAACGGTCGGCCTGTAATCTTCCCAACCAGGTTGGTCTCATGAAGAATCGTGCCAGTAAAGAGGCCTAAAACGATGCCCCCCTTAAGGAGGAAACCAGCAAAGCGGGGACTTTCGGACCAATGCTTGTCCCAGTAAGCAACGGTGAGGCAGAGCATTGGGACGATGGCGGGAGCAATCCAATTTGGGTGGATGCGCGAATGAAGGCTGTAAAGCCAATGTCCCAGGAACACCACTGGGCCCATGCAAAAGAAATAAAGCAGGAGAGGATTGCGTCGTTCTTTCTTCCAAAGCAAAAGCATGGCGCTGACCATACCAATAAAGAAGAAAGGGTTTAACAGTACCGCTTCCACGCCAGTGAAATCCCAAAAGAATCGAAGCGTCGGTTTCCAACTCTTGTCGAGATTCACATGGCTGGAGACATGTTCGACTGTGACCCAGTCATGCTGGGCGTTCCAAATAATGACAGGCAGAGTGAAGAGCAATGTGACCAGCAGCGCCAGGTACGGGCCCGGTTTTCTCAGGTGCTTTCGGGATTCAGGCCAAAGGACAAAGAAAAGGCCGAAGCACACAAGTTGGTAGACAGCGCTGTACTTCGCCAGGAATGCGCACCCCATCCAAACGCCGACCCAAAACCAATCAGTGGTTTTGCCCTCCGCCTGAATGGCTCGCCAACCTTTGAGCATTGCAGCCGTCCAGAAAAAGACGAGCAAGGGATCGATGGTCAGCAGGGTCGAGCCGATGGACAAGAAAGGGGTGCAGTTCATCAGCACGACCAGCCAAAATCCCGCCCTTGCGCCAATGTATCTTCGAAAAAAGCTCAGCAGCATCAACGAGACTCCTGCGGCAAGCAGGGGGGGGAGGAATCGCACTCCAAAGGCATTGTCCCCCCAAATCGAAGTCCCGAGGAATTGGGCATATGCAATCAGCGGCGGCTTGCTGTAGTAGGAGAGAGCCAGGTGCTTCGACCAGGTCCACTGGTAGGCTTCATCCTCGGCCAGTTGGATCACTCCCCCCGCGATGTAGAAATATTTGGCCAGCATCGCAACCAGGATCAGCAGCCAGCCCAAGCGAAGGTAGAGCCGTTCCTGGCTTTCTGGCGAGGGATTGACCGGTGCGGGCTGAAGCACCGGGTTCAGCAAATTGGGCATGCGCTCCCACCAACTCCGGAACCAACGCCGGCCGACGGAGCGCCACAAAGCGTTAACCGTCCAAAGCCCCGCCGATGCATAACCTGCGCCTAAAATCGCTCCTGCTATTACATCGCTGGGATAGTGCACTCCCACATAAATCCGAGACAGGGCGACCATGCACGCCAGTGGCAGCATGAAACGCCAGGAGCGGCGATAATAAACAAAGCTGATCAGAGTAGCGGCGAACCATGTCGAGGTATGGGAAGAGGGCATGCTGCCGCTGCCGCCCTTTCCAGCAAGGAGACGCACATCCGCCAGGACCTCGTAGGGCCGGGGCCGAGCCCCAGCTTTTTTGATGGTGTTGATCACGAACATGTCCCCCAGGGCGAAAATTACCAGCAGAAGGACCACGAACACCCTGGCACGAACGCCGCCTTTCCACAGGAGCACCAACGCCAGGAGTACGATCACTGGAATAAAAACAGGATTGCCGCTGAACCAAGGCATGATCCGGTCCAGGACGGGATTGCTCAACGTCTGATGGATAAATCGAAAAACTGCTGTGTCCAATGCTGCTAACCACGACATTGGGCGAAAGTGTCAGAGGCGGGCACGCGATTGCCAAGCAGAAACAGGATATTGCGGACCTTTGAATCAACCGAATTTTCATCTCCAGCGGCTTTTCTGGCCCGCGCCCGGTCTCCGGTTGTGAATTCCATCAATACAGATTTGGAGCGGTCAAGGTGCGCGACAGCCTTCCAGGACCGAACGCGCGCCGGTTTTACAAGGTCGTAATGGGCTGGCGATAGCTAAGCTGGCCCGGTGTCATTATTCCTCGAAGTGTTTTAAGAGTTGATCCAATCCGCCTTCTACCGGCTCAATTTCAATTGGGCCGCAGGGCTTGCCCGCTGTTCCCAGCCCGGATTCTTTCACGTGCACCTCGGTTTTGCTTGTTCCAGGTTTGACCGCCATCGACATAGGCGTCTCCAAAAGGGCAGGGGAAGCATCCGCGGGTTCACTTTCCGCTTTTTCGTCACCGGTGGGCACATGCCAGTTCTTCTTGTTTTCGAGCCAAGTCTGGTAACGCTGGAAGGTGTACATGCCATGCTCGGCTCCCGTTTCCATTGCTGAAGTGATTTTAAAAAAATCGCCTGTGCGTATAAAATTCTTCACCGCCATGCTGGGCAGCAGGATCTCGCATTCCGGCACGCGAATCTTTAGGTCCGCACGGTAGCGCAATCGTTGGGCCACCGCTCCGACCAGGCAGTCCGCGAGTTGGGCTCGAACGGAGTTTTGCGTTTCCGCCGGGAAAGCGGAAACGATGCGTTGCAAACCCTCGGCGCAGGTGGATGAGTGGACCGTTGCGAGCACCAGATGACCCGTTTCCGAGGCATTCAGAGTGAGCCGCATGGTTTCAGGATCGCGCATTTCCCCAACCATGAGCACATCCGGGTCTTCACGAAGCGCATCCAGCAACGCTTGTTCGAAGCTGGGAGTGTCTCGCCCCACTTCGCGCTGCCGTAGAAAAGCCATGCGCGGTCGAAAGGTGTACTCGATAGGGCTTTCAATCGTTACAATATGACGCGGCTCGGTCAGATTTATCTCCTGCAACAACGCAGCTAGGGTAGAGGACTTGCCTGAGCCCGTTGGTCCGCAAACCAGGACAAGCCCATTATGAGGGGTGACTAGTCGTTTCAAGGCCGGATGCAGATTCAGCTTGTCCAGTGTGGCTTGAAAAGAAGCGAGCAAACGGATGGCGAACCCAATTCCGCGCGACGTGTGGAGGATATTAATCCGGCAGCGAACTCCTTCGATCGTTTTGGAGAGATCATAAGAGCGCCTCTGCACAAATTCCCCCCAGTGCTCGCTTCCCAGCAGTGAGCGCCCAATTTCCAACAATGCTTTGCCCGATACGGGGTCGCCCAACGTTCGAAGCGTGCCTCTCACCCGGACTGCGGGTGGCAGTCCCGCCTCGAGGTGCAAGTCGCTGGCGCCTTGCTCCCGAGCCATTCGAACGAAGGTTTCTAAACTCATGTAAGCTTAAATGCACCGACTGGCCGAAAGTTGCAATAATTCAAGTTAACGTTTAACCAAGGCTGCGGGTAAATTCAGGTATTCCTCACGCACGTTTTCGGTTCCATAAATGCGTTCCAGCCTCCGAACGATGAAGTGCCCGCGAGCCATGTCCTGGAAATGATTGATGAACAGGACATTGATGACGCTGCCGCTGGCCGCCCCAATAATTGGCACCGCTTTGGCCGCAACCTCCTCGGACACTACGATTCCAAACCGCGCTGCAATACTCCCCACGAGCCGAATCATGACTGGCGCGGACTTGTCCAGCACACCTTTTTCGGCCGCATACGAAGCTGCCTCAGCCACTGCTCGCGCCAGGGCCGTCCGTACCGCCCAATAGCCACTTTCGGCCGCGTTGGCTCCCTTGCTGCCCAGCGCGAAAACCTCCAGGCAATCCAGCTTCACTTCCACGGTGCCAAGATCGTGCCCTTCACTTCGGGCAATATCCGCAATTGATCGAAGCATGATGGCTGTGGAGACAGGCAGTTCCAGCGGCAAGGAGGCCAACCCAAAGATGCCGCCGATCCCACCGGCAGCCCCGGCGAGCAGTTTATGAAACCGCTCGGAGCTGCGGCGCGGATTTTTGCCGCCGATCGTAGCGATGGCAACATCGAGAGCGCGATTCAATGCGGTGCGTGTTGCTTTTTGCACAAGCTCGGAAAAATTGGCGGGCAGCATCTTCAAGCCCTTCTCGATCGGGCTGCCCAGGACCTGCGCCAGCCGGGCGGTTAAGCCCGGATTTTCTAGGAGCAACTTCGCATAAACGAGATCTCGGCGCTCATTCAGGGTGAGCAATGGCAGTTTCGGTGGCTGTTCCATGTGGTTAACATGCCATAAAATACAAATTTTAGCCGAATTCTCTTTGGCTTGTGAAGTTCCAATCGAATTTTGTAACCATTCGGGGCTTTCGGGAGTCAATATTCCTGAATGCTACCAATTGGTAAACATTGTCCACTTATGACGGGGGCAAGGCCGAATGATACCTGCTTCCAGGTTTTGATTTTGGACACTTTGGGTTTATAGTTGTTTTTCAAGTTTGAAAACGTCAGATCGTAAAACTAAGATTAAGACTGCCAAAACTCCGACGCCTGAAAAGGCCAGAGGATTTTTCCGCTTCAGCTCCGTCCTTTTTTTCGTCCTTGGCATGGTTTTGATGTTGGCAGGCCAATGGGGCCTCGGTTCCTTAAGGCAAAAAGATATTCCCTTGGCTCCAGAAGCCACCTCACGTCGTATCTTCGAATATTCCACGGTCCATCTCGACGTGCCTGAAGGCCTTTTGCCTACAACGGGTGAGCCGCTCCAATCAACGCGCTGGGTTTTTGAAGGATTTACTCCGGAAAAGGTGGATACCCTTTTTGCATCCTGCAGCCTGACTTCAGCCCAGAAGGAATTCCTTACCGATCACAAGAAATGGCAGATATACGCTGCAGGGGTGGCCATCCATGTTTCGCCCGAAATTATTTTAGGCCTCAACTCGTCCGCGCGGGAAAAAGTCTACGGAGTTCTTGCGCAAAGCCAGGCCAATCCGGCTCATGCCATGCCATTCCGTTTTAGCCCGGGGTTGTTCGATGGTTTGATGGCTTCCAGTGATCTGACGCCTGCGGAAGTTCAAAGGGTGAAGAATCTTACCTGGTCCAATGAAGGGGCTGTTTGCTTTAGTGATTTGGATGTGTTGAAGGGGACCATGCCGGCCACCCAGTTCAAGGACTTGATCGAAACGCTTTATAGCGTTCCCGCCTTGCTTATGCGCGTTCGCATTTATCCAGACACAGACGTAAAGGCGTTATTGAACTATTGGGGAAAAGGTGGACGGGCTGCTCAAATAAAACCGTTGGTGGAATCACTCACCAAGGTGACCAACAGCACCCGGATTAATATCGAACATTTTCTGCCGCCCTTTGCCCGTTTGCATCTCAACACATTTCCAAATCCTGCTGTGGATCCCATGGCCATCCGTCAGGATTGTTTCTGGTCGGCAATGAACTTCTTCAATGACAGTCCCGATCCTCAATATTATGACCAGCAGAGCACCATCCGGGTGTTAAAGGACAGCTTTTATGTTACACGAGAAAAACCGGTTTTTGGAGACCGGATCATGCTGAAGGACAAAAACGAACTGGCGCTGCACATGTGCGTTTATATCGCGGACGGCGTTGTTTTCACCAAAAATGGGGCAGATTTCAAAGCTCCCTGGGTATTAATGAAACTCTCGGATATGCTCGCCCTTTATCCGAGCAGGCAAGGCCTAAACCTCGTCACCTACCGTCCCAAAAACCTGTAAGCTCCGGTTTTTCGCCTCCGTTGGGCACGGAAGGTCATTCTAAACCAAAAAATGTTTGGCTCCATGGCTACCTGATCGTGTTAGATTAGTCCCGGTATGAGTTTAACCATGGTGCCAACTAATTTTTCGGATCCGCTGAACGCTAAAATCCTCGCCATCTCTGAGGATCGGGTGCAAGGCTTCCAACGCGATCCTCTGGGCGAAATCTCCCGGCTTTCCGAGGTCGAACTTCCCCTAGTGATCGAACGGATCCAAGCCATGCTCCGGGCTGGCACCATCCGGCGAGTGCGTCAAACCCTCCTGGCTACCAACCTGGCCCAGGGCTCGCTCGTGGCCTGGCAGGTCCCACAGGACAAACTGGACACCGCCTTTGATTACCTCTTTCAGCAGGATCCATTTTCCGGCCACGTGGTCACGCGTTCCACGGACACCGTTTCAACCGGCTCCAACTACAAACTTTGGACTACGGTCAAGGTGCCGCAGGGTTACTCTATTCAAAAGCATTGTGAATATCTCGCGCGGCAAATTGACGCGTCACATTTCAGGCTCATGCCCGCCAAGCGCCTTTTTGCCCTTGGGGTAGGACACACCCGTCGTCGTGGAATGGAGCCAGGGAGCCGGAGTGAAGAATTGGCCGAGGCAACGGAAGTCGCCATCGCCACGCTCAACGAACTGGAGTGGCGAATCCTCGCGGCAATCAAGCGCGAGTTTGAACCGGACGAGATTATTTCTGAGATCTGGAAGGCTCGCGCTGCCGAAGCCGGTGTCCCTTTGCAGACATTCTACGAAGTCGCCGAAGACCTTGATCGTCGAAAGATCATTGGCCGGTTCTCCACTTTCCTCGAACATGTGAAGCCGCTCAAAGATGGCGAGCGCGTGACCCGCTTCAATGCGCTGTTCCACTGGGCCGTCCCTCCTGGCCGCGAAATGGACGCCGGACGCGAGGTGGGACGCCATCACATAATGACTCATGCCTATTGGCGCGAAGGTGGACCCGAGTTCCACAACGTCAATGTAATGGGCGTGGCTCACGGCACGGATAAAACCCTCGTGCTCGCACATAAGGCAGCCATCGATCAGCACCTGGTCGAAGCAGGCATTCCTGTGCTTTACACCAATGTTTTCTGGGGCGGCCGTAGTGAAATCAAGCCATCGGAAATTTCTCCGCTCGCTTATCGTGACTGGTGTAAATCCGTCGGCATTGATCCTGATGCCATGCGGGAATAAACGTGGATGTGCCTGGCCGGGGCTCGGTTGGAGTGCCGTTTATCGCGAAGCACTGGTTCCCAAAAGCCAAACCCCTTTGGCCTTGGTCTTGCGCCGAAAAACCTTATCCGCACTGCAGGCATAAAGGTATTCCATGTTCGGACCCCCAAAAGCCACGCTCACGGTTCCTTTGTTTTGCGGCCGCGCGATCACTCCACTCAATCGACCGGTAGCATCAAACATTTGGATGCCAACAGCCGAAGTCACATAATAACGGCCCATCGAGTCCACTGTCATGCCATCACCCTGGCTATCCCCCTTCAGTGGCATGCGCAAGTCCATGTAGCGGGCACCAGCGCTCAAGCCGCCATCGGCGTCGACTCGGAACAGCCAAACGTTTGTCCCTCCGTACTCGGATACTGCCAAAGATCCCCCATCCGGCGACAGCGTGATGCCATTGGGCTTGTTGATGCCACCTGCGCCCACCCGGACGTCGCCATTGGTGTTCACGATGATTACCTGACCCTTCCCGGTATCCGTGAAGTACACGAGGTTCTTTCGTGAAACTGCCAGATCGTTCGGCTGAACGCTTTTTGCGATAACATTCAGTTTTCCCGAAGGAACTATGATGGCCACGATTGACTTCTCCGGCCCTTGAACGCAGGCGTAAAGGCGGCCATCCGGTCCAAATTTAAGTCCGCTGATTTTAGGCATTTTTTCCAGGAACACGCCCGCTTTGCCGTCGGGCGTAACGCGGTTAATGGTCGTCCCTTTGGCCACATCCGTGAAATAAAAATTGCCCTCGCCATCTCCACAGGCAGCGTCCGTGAACTGGTAACCTTCCGCGACCTTCTGCCAATCCTCGCCATCGATGAGAACGAGCGAGAGCGCCATGTCTCCCGCCAGGTTCTGGGCTGAGGATGTTGGAATCGTTGCGCCTGACGCAACCAGGGCCACGGCAAGACAGGTAAGTAATTTCTTCATGCTTCTAATTCGTTTTGTAATCGCGCCACAGCCAGCGCAAAGAGTCCGGCAGAATTGCTCCGCCATGTTTTCCGTTATGGCCTTCGTGACCCAACTCAAATTTATAGTCGTAATCTTTAAATTTGAGAGCCGCGGCCATTTCCTGGGCGGAGAGCGGCCAATTGCCATGCAGGTTATCCAAATCATGATCTCCATCCTGGAGGAATACCCGGATGGGCTTTTTAGGCGCCTTGCGAATTAACACCGGATAATTGTTCCCTCCGCGGATATTGGTAAAGCTGCCGATGTGGCTCAGAACCTTTCGGAATGCTTCTGGCCTTTCCCAGGCTACTGTCCAGGCGCAGATCCCACTGGAACTGATCCCGCAAATGGCCCGGCCTTCAGGATCTTTTGTGATGTTCACTTTTTTCTCAACCTCAGGCATGAACTCATCGAGGAGAAACCGGGAGTAAGCATCCCCTAGGGAGTCATATTCATAGCTGCGATTACTTCGGCCCTTCTGGCCGCGCTCGGCGGTTGGCACTTCGCCAGGATTCACAAACACGCCAACGGTGACGGGCATTTCCTTCTTATGGATAAGATTATCAAACACCACCGGCACCCGGAACTGCCCATTTGTGCTCACATAACCGCTGCCATCCTGAAAAACCATGAGACAAGCGGGCTTGGAAGCATCGTACTGCTTCGGCACATAAATCCAATACTCTCGCACCGTTCCGGGAAACACCTTGCTGTCCTCAAACCGGTATTTGGTGACTTGCCCGTGCGGCACTCCCTCCTGGGGCAGTGAATCGCCGCCCAATTTATACTCCTCCGCAGCCAGGCCGGAAAGCGTTGGAAGGAGCAGGGCCGAAACCAAAAGCCATTTGGAAAAATTCATGAACAATCTCCTTTCAGTCTGCCTTGTAATCCCGCCACAGCCACTTCAAAGCTTCTGGCAAGATTGAGCCCCCATGTTTGCCGGTATGGCCACCATCGCCAAAAACAAATTTGTAATCGTAATCCATGAACTTGAGTGCTGCCGCCATCTGCTGATTAGCCAGGGGCCAGTTGCCAAATTCGTTGTCCACGTCATTGGCGCCATCCTGCAGGAACACCCGCATCGGTTTGCGTTCCGTCTTGCGAATTAAGGATGGATAAACATGGCCGCCTCGGATATTGGTGAAGCTGCCGATCGTGCTCAGGACTTTACGGAATTGGTCCGGTCTTTCCCACGCCACTGTAAAGGAACAAATGCCCCCGGAACTCGCTCCGCAAATGGCGCGTCCGTTCGGATCTTTGGTCAGGTTGTATTCCTTTTCCACCAGCGGCAGCATCTCTTCGATCAGATAGCGTGCGTAAAGATCCCCTAGGGAATCATATTCAACACTCCGATTGCTGGCCCCGGCAGGTTTGCCATCCGGCCGCTTGCGGGGTGATTCGTTGGGGCCAAGAAGACGGTCTCCCGGGTTGATGAAAATACCGATTGTCACGGGCATTTCCCCCTTTTGGATCAGGTTATCAAAAACGACCGGCACCCGGAACTGCCCGTTCGTGCTTACATAGCCGCCACCATCCTGGAAAACCATGACGCAGGCGGGTTTATCGGCTTTGTATTGTGCCGGGACATATAGCCACCAATCCCGGACCGTGTTGGTGAGGACGCGGCTCATGAAATTGGTATGCTTGATGACTGTGCCCTGAGGCACCCCCTGCTGAGGAAACGAATCCGGCCCAAGCTTATAATCATCAGCGGCGTAGCTGGAGCCAGCCACGACCAGGAACGAAAGCCAAATCAGTGCAATGCGCATAAAAGGATGGAGCGGGATTATGGGCAACCCGCGGACAAACGCAAATGCAAAGCTAAGCTTCTCCGAGGCTCGAAGGAAAGGCGGGCAGATTCTAGGTCTTATCCAATTGATGCCTTAATCATCTCGGAGGTTCCAAGTTCGAACCAGAAGGTGCTGCCATGGCCCGGTTCGGATTCCACTCCTACGGTGCCTCCCATCCGCTCGATTGCCTTGCGGACAATACTCAGGCCAATGCCCGTTCCCTCATAATTTCCATCGTGGGGGACCCGCTCAAAAACCTTCCAGATGCGTGCAAGATCGGTTTGTTCAATTCCGACGCCATTGTCCTGCACATAAAATCTGGTTTTATTACCCTTCAACTCAGCGCCAATTTTGATGTGGGGCCGGGTTCCCGGAGCGACGAACTTTACCGCGTTGGAAATAAGATTGCTGATGCACTGCATGAGTGCCGCCGGTTGCCCCAGGACAAAAGTTGTGGGAACATGGGTTTCAAAATCCACCGCCGACGGTTGGAGAGCGGGGTAATCTTGAACCACCTGTCGCACCAGCGAAGCCAGATCAACTGGCTCCAACATAAGGTCCGTCCGGCCAAGGCGGCTGTAAGCCAGAACATCGTTGATTAACGTATCTGCCCGCCGGGCTACGGCGATTATCTGCTCGAGAAAGTCTTTGCTCGTCTCATCCAGGCTATCCCCCGATTGGACTTGGACCAGGTAAGCAAACTGGCTCATCCTGCGGAGTGGGGCACGTAAATCGTGAGCGATGCCATAGGCGAAATGTTCTAAATCGCCCAAGGCTTCCTGGAGTTGGGCGGTGCGTTCGAGCACTTTTTTCTCCAGCTCCTGGTTTTTTTGTTCAAGCTCCTCGCGGGCTTCGCGTAACGCCGTTTCTGCCTGCTTGCGCCTTGTTATGTCGCTCAGGACACCAATCATACGGCTGGGACGTTCCTGGTGAGCAGCCAGGATCCGCCCGCGCGCGCTGATCCAGTGCACGCTGCCATCGGGATGGATGATTCGATAATCCTCATCATACTCAGTCTGGTCCCGGAGTGCATCGGCCAAAGCCGTCTTGATTCTGTCTCGATCCTCAGGATGCAGGCTCTTTACCCAATGCTCATAATAGTCGATCTTTTGTTCAGGCGTCACCGCGAACATCTCCAGGCAGCGTTCCGAAGCGTAGAGCCGGGAAGTCGGCAGTTCCCACTCCCAGAAACCGATTCGCGCAACATCCACGGCGAGGTTCAAGCGGGTCTCACTCTCCCTCAACACTCGTTCGGTTCGCTTGCGTTCACTGATGTTCTGGATCACGGCCGTAATCCCAAGGGTTTTCCTTTCAGGGGAACGGAGCGGTGAAAGATTCAGAACCACATCAATGAGCATCCCATCTTTTTTCCGGCGCACTGTTTCGAAGCCCACCACAGTTTCGCCCAGTTGCACCTTGGCCAGCAGTCCTTTGAATTCCTCCTCCAGTATGGGCGGAGTCAGGAGGGACGCGTTTTGCCCGACAATTTCCGTCTCAGGGTAACCGAACATCTTTTCGGCAGCAGGATTCCAGGTTGTAACCACTCCTTCAGGGGACGCACTGATAATCGCTTCGCTCGCCGACTGCACAAGGTTTGCCAATTGTGCATTCATCCTTTGCGCTTCCTTGCGGCCAGTAATGTCCTGGATCACACAACTGACCGCCCGGACCTCCCGGTCGGACCCGTGCAATGGATAAAGGGCAGCCCAGAAAAACCGCTGATGCCCAGTTGCCTTGGGCGTTGTCCCTTCGAACTCCAGTTCCAGAGGTTGGCCGGATTCAATAACCTGCCGGTACACGGGAGCAATTTGTGCGGCTAGATCTCCTAGAACCTCCTGCTTGATCCGGCCCAGTGTTTGCTCGATGGCGACACCGTTAATCTTCGCCAGAGTCTGGTTGATGCGCCAATAGCGCATTTCCCGATCGATCAGCGCAAATCCAAGGGGGGAACCTTGATATATGGCTTCCATTTCCTGAACCTGCTGCTGGAGCTTTTCCTCCGCCGCTGCTCGCTCCCCCGCCTCCTGCTCCAATTCCCGCTGCCTTTG
>JAQGOV010000414.1 GCA_028293425.1 Verrucomicrobiales bacterium | reverse complement strand
GAACAAGAAAGGTTTCCTTTGCCAGGTTCACGTTGGATTGGGTAACGGGGCATGAATAACCCACGAATCGATCAACCCGTCGATGCCAGACCAGCGAGAGAGACCTCGTTCAACATCACTCGTTATGCCTGGCTGGTGGTGGCCCTGCTTTGGCCCGTGGCTCTTCTGAATTACCTCGATCGTCAGATGCTTGGAACCATGAAGGTTTCGGTAATGCACGATATACCTGGGATTGGTTTGGAGCAGCATTGGGGTGTTCTGCTCGGCGCCTTCAAATGGGTTTACGCGGGGCTCAGCCCGGTGGGCGGTTACATCGCGGACCGGTTCAGCCGCCGCCGGCTGATTGTAGGTAGCCTGTTTATTTGGTCGGTTGTCACCTGGGCCACTGGGCATGTCACCACGTATGAACAGCTTCTCACCGCGCGCGCGCTCATGGGCATCAGTGAGGCGTTTTACATACCTGCCGCGTTGGCTCTCATCACGGATCTTCATTCAGGAAACACTCGCTCACGTGCGGTTGGCATCCATCAGATGGGGATTTACGCTGGCGTCCTGGTGGGCGGCTTTACCGGTTATGTGGCGGATGCGCCTAACCTCGGCTGGCGTTTTGCCTTTGGCGTGTGCGGGCTCATCGGGGCGCTCTACGCCGTGCCGCTGTTCTTTCTCCTGAAGGATCCACAACGCGCGCCCGGGAATATCTCTCGACCCGAGGGAACATCTCCGCAACGCGCCCTCCGGGACCTGCTCACGAACGGCTCCTTCATCCTGCTTGTGCTTTATTTTACCCTGCCTGCCTTGGCTGGATGGGTTGTCCGGGATTGGATGCCGGCCATCCTGCAAAAAAGGTTCTCCATCAGCCAGGGACATGCTGGGGTGTCCGCCACCCTCTACTGGTTGGTCGCCGCGCTCCTTTGCGCGGTGCTCGGCGGTTGGCTGGCGGATCGCTGGATGCGCCGTACGAATCGTGGTCGCATTTACGTCAGTGCTATTGGCATGGCATGCATTGTTCCCGCCATGTTCGGGGTCGGCAATGCCGGTTCCCTGACGGTGGCGGTCTGCTTCCTGGTTCTCTTCGGCATCGGCTGGGGATTCTTCGATTGCAACAACATGCCGATCCTTTGCCAAATTGTGCGTCCCGACCTGCGCGCGACCGGTTACGGGCTGATGAATTTTGTGAGCATCAGTTGCGGCGGCTTCGCTGACTGGGGTTTCGGGGCGCTGCAGGATCGCCATCTGCCGTTGAACATCATCTTTAGCATCTTCGCCATGACCGCCGTTGTCTCCATTTTCCTCGTCTTCCGCATCCGGCCCCGCATCTGACACTCACCCACGCTTGCCGGAACTGCGAATGCCTTCTAAAATCCCTTCCATCGATGAATAAAGCTGTTTCCTCTGGCGAGAACTCGGTTTGGATGCTGAATCCGGAAGTGACCTTCTTGAACCACGGCTCCTTCGGGAGCTGCCCGCGGCCTGTGCTCGCTTTCCAGCAGGAACTGCGTGATCGGCTGGAACGGGAACCGGTCCAGTTCCTTGTGCGCGAACTCGAAGGATTGTGGGACAACGCCCGGGAATCCATGGCCTCTTTTGTCGGCGCTCCAGCGGAAGACATTGTGTTCGTGCAAAATGCGACGGCTGGCGTAAACACCGTCCTGCACGCCCTTGACTTCAGCCCAAACGACGAGCTGCTCGTCACCAATCAGGAATACAACGCCTCCCGCAATGCCCTGAACGTCGCCGCCGAAAAATGGGGTGCCAAAATCGTCGTGGCAGAAATGCCATTTCCGGTTACAAGCGAGGACCAGGTTATCAACGCCATTCTGGAGAAGGTGACTCCTCGAACCCGGCTGGCCTTGCTGGACCACGTTATCAGCCAGACCGCCCTGGTTCTGCCTTTGGCAAAAATCATTCGCGCGCTGAATGAACGAGGTGTGGAGACTCTGATCGACGGCGCCCATGCTCCGGGCATGATTCCCTTAAACCTGAGCCAACTCGGCGCGACGTATTACACAGGTAATTGCCATAAATGGATCTGCGCTCCCAAAACCGCGGCTTTCCTTTATGTCCCAAAAGAAAAGCAACGCCTGGTTCGACCGCTTGTCATCAGCCACGGCGCTAACTCGCCGCGAACTGACCGTTCAAGGTTCCTCATTGAATTTAGCTGGATGGGCACTTGGGATCCCAGCGCCTGCCTTTCCGTGTCGGAGGCCCTGCGATTCATGAACACCTTGCATCCCAAGGGCTGGCCCGGCCTCATGGCGCGCAATCGAGACCTCGCTCTGCAAGCCCAGCAGCTCCTCTGCGACTCATTCCACATTCCCCTGCCCTGTCCCCCCGAGATGGTTGGTTCCATGGCCGCCATGCCGCTCCCTCCATGCCCGGTTGATGAACAATCCACCTCGCCGTTGTATCGGGATGTCTTGCAGCAGCGTTTATATGATGAATACCGCATCGAAGTCCCGATAGTCCCTTGGCCCAAACCCCCGGCGGGAAGCGCGATGCAACCCCGCCTCATCCGCATCTCGGCCCAGGCTTACAACAAACTTGAAGATTACCAACGCCTAGCGAGTGCCCTGCAGAACCTGTTAAGGTGACAGGGATGCTCCGAGTTTCTCGAGGCTTGGCAACTTTTGTTTCACCGTCAGCACCGGCGCAAACAGATCGCCATGCTTCTTCACCCTTTGCAGCACTTCGTTCGTTTCGAACCTGAGTGGTTTCCTTTTCTTCAGCGCTTTTTGAACCTCTTCCCAGGTTACTGGCGTTGAAACGGTGGGATGTTCCTTGGCTCTCAGGGAATAAACATTGACTGTGGTTTTATGGATATCGTTCTGGCTCCAATCCACCATCACTTTACCTTTCCGGAGCTTTTTCTCCATTTTAGCTACCACGGTTTCCGGCGAATGCATTTCCAAGGTCTCAGCCACGGTGCGCGCAAAGGCCTTAGTTTGGTCATAGTTCACGCTGGTGTTGAGTGGCACATAAACCTGGAGTCCTTTGGAACCTGACGTTTTCGCAAAGCTTTGTAAACCCAGCTTGTCAAACAACGCTTTGAGCCAGAGCCCGACTTCACAGCAGAGCAGGATGTCAGCGGGTGGACCCGGGTCCAGGTCAAAGGCCAAGGAGGTTGGTTTCTCAATGTCTGGTGCACGATGTAGAAACGTATGCAGTTCCAGGTCGGCGAGGTTCGCGGCCCACACCAGGGCCTTGACGTCATTGATCACGCAATAATCAATATCCCCGCCTTCGAGCTTCGGCACCTTCGTGGTTTTAAGCCACTTGGGACGATGGGAAGGACACCGTTTCTCATAAAAGAACATGCCCTCCACCCCATTCGGATAACGCTTGAGGGTGATCGGCCGGTTCTTGAGGTGCGGAAGCAGATACGGTGCAACCTTCACGTAATAATCGATCACCTGCCCTTTTGTGAACCCGGTCTTCGGATAAAACACCTTGTCGACATTGGACACCTCCACTCCTTCCATTTCCATCGACTCTGTTTTCAGCATAGCCAACCCTTTTCCCAATTCCTTCGCATTTTCACCGCTCGCTTGCAATGGGAAGAGGTCCCTAAGGGCAGGTCCCGGGATTGATAAACAGCAAGTTAGCTACCGGAGCGGCTTCCAACTCGCCCGACTGCCGTCAATTGCCATTTGGAAGCGTAAACACTCGATGAGGTGAGCGTTGCTTCCGTCCGGCTGCACCATCCAGACCGGGCGTTTGTCCGCGGGTTTCTCGGAGTAAACTTTCAGCATCTTCTCCTTATTGCTCCAATAGCGTTCGTCGGTGACGCGAAAGGAAATCCATCGGTTATCCGGCGACCATGCGCTCGGGGTGCAGATTCTGTCGGTGTGCGTGAGTTGCCGATTTTTTGTGCCGTCCAGGTTGATGATGAACAGTTCCAAGGCCTCGGCCACCGGGAATGAATACACGATCTGTTTCGAGTCCGGCGACCAGTTCGGGAAAGCCGCCCCCACTTTGCTGATCTCCTGGACGACCTGGCGTTTGCTTGTGCCATCGTGATTCATCACGAAAACAGTCACTCCCCCGCCTTCATGCCCGGTGTAGCAAATCAGCTTGCCGTCGGGAGAAAGTGTCGGGTCATGGCCTTCGCCAAAGGTTTCTTCGCCGCTGCCGTCCGGCTTGATGCTGGCCATCTCGGGCTTTTCGCCATGCTTGCCAAAAACGATTCGTTCCCCTCGTGGCGTTTTTTGCCAGCTTGGCATGTAACAAACAGCCGGTGTGCGATTCAGCCTCCGGATTTTGGAGCCATCGGCATTGCAAACCCACAGGTTGGTTGTCCCTTCACGATCCGACATGAAACAGATCTGCTTCCCATCCGGCGACCAGCATGGGTAGCGATCCTCGGATTTGGGCGATCGCGAAACGTTGAACATATCCCCCGTGTCAGGGTCGGCGATGAACACTTCTGTATCGCCCGTACGCACGGAAGTTACCAGCAGTTTATGGCCGTTCAAATCGGCCGCCTGCACGGCAATTGATGCCAGGAACACGAGGAGCGATGTACAAGTAATTTTGGTCATTGTTAAATTTGGAAGCCAAGTTCTTCATTTGAGACCGGAGAATCCCGCCGGTGTAAGCTTGAACGCTTCCACCTTGCTTCGCAGCTTGCCGTCGCGTTCGGATTCCTTTTCCACCTGTTGCCACTCGGGATCCTTGTGGAAAGCGGCGATCGATTTCTGGATGGCGTCAGCACTCTCACCGGCCAGAAGGCAGATGAACCGGTCATTGCCATCCGGATCTTTTTGCTCCGCGATCCACCAACCGACGCTGTGGAGGCCGTGCCGCTCGTAAATCGGCACAGCCTGATCGCGCCAGCGATTCCGGAACGGGTCGAGTTTGCCGGGCAAGACCGAATAAATCCGCAGGTCAAATACTCGCGGTGTCTTGGCCGCACTGAGGTCGTATTGTGCCCCGGGTCCGGCAGCCATGGGCAGCGCTGCAATTTTGTCCACCGTCTTGCCATGCTTCCGGTTTGAAGCAGCGTAGCCCTCTTTAAACTTTGGATCCGCTCCGAACTCCTTTTCCTTCTCCTTCAGCGCTTCCTTGCTCGGTGCTGTCATCAGGTAAACGAACTTATCGCCGTTGGTGGTGCCAACCAACCAATAACCGAGTGTGCTGATGCCATATTTCTGGCGCACTGGCTCCACCGTGTCATGAAAGCGTTCAACCACCGCATCCAGTTTGTTCGAGGTCACGTCATAAATCCGCAGCTCATAATAAGCGGAAGGTTGCGGGGCGATGTCGGCCTGAGCGGCCAGGATTGTGAGGACCACCCCAATGAGGATTAAGAATCTTTTCATGGTTTCCAGCGATACAATAAAACCTTGGCCCGGTAATCTTCTTCGACGAATACAAGGTACTCTCCGTTCTGCCGCCGGTGCGCGGTGATGCCCGTCAGCAAATCAATCCAGCCGGTCGCTTTCGCTCCGCCCACAGTTTCACCGGGATCAAAAACTCCGACCGGCGCGCCGTCGCTTAAGCGGTTAACAAATACGCGGCCGCGTTCTTTCCAACCGCCGGTGAACACGTAATCCCCCGCCGCTGCGACGCATTCCGCCTCTTTGCCGGCGGCGGAGTCGAAGGACACGGTCTCGCGCTTCCCGGCCAAGTAACCTTTGCAGATGATCACCTTTCCGATATGCCGCATATCGCTCCCTTCATCCGCCACAATCAGGGTATCGGTGTCATCCAAATACACTACCCGGGCGATCTTCTTCACGCCTTTGGGAGGTTCCATGACCGTAATCTTGTCGCCACGATAAATCGGGTTGCCGTGAATATCGAGACCTTGGAAGTCATACCGGAAAAAGCCGTAGGCCATCCAGATGTTTCCCTTCTTATCCACCCAAAAGGGTCCGAGCTTCACCCGTTCTGTATTCGGTGCAAACTCATCTGCCTGATAATCCCCATCCCCGTTCAGGTCCCGCCAAATGGAGGCCCTGCCAGCAGGTTTGTTTGGCGGCCATTTCTGCTCAGTCCGATAGAGGTTGTTTCCCCACTGCAGAATCAGTCCGGACGGTATCGCCATCTCATCATCGTAACGAAAGATGTTGATAAAGTTGCTGGCAAACATCCCGCCCACAAAGAGGAACCGTTTTCCGCCGAGATAAACCACCTGCGGTGAGGTCAGGCCATGCTCCCCGTTCTGCTTTACGAAAGTCAGGCCCCGAGGATCGTTGGGATACTTGTGCCGATTCAGCGAATAGCCCACGAGCTTCGCTTCACGTCCGCGGGGCTGCGCATAATCCATCTTGTAATGTTCCTGCACGCCCCACACGTCAAGCCCATCGGTGCTCGGGTCGGCAGACACCACATCGACAAAAAAGTCACCACGCAATTCCCAAAGCAATTTGCCGTCCGGGGAAAACTTCCGCAGGCAGGACCCCATCTCGCTCATGGCCACGTAAATGTTCCCCTGCGCATCCATCCCGGTGCCCCGGATGCCCCAGAATTTGAGCGGAGTCACCTCTCCGGGCTTGCCACTGGCAATGCCGCCGTAATCGCCGAAGGCCCGTGTCAGCTTTGGGCTCTTGGGGTCGCTGACATTGTAGAACAACACCTGTTGCCGCGGACTCGTTTGCGAATCGGCCACCATCAGTTGCCCATCATTCGCCAGTGCCAAGGCCATGGGCTCGAACAAATCCGGAAATTTCACCATCTCGCCATTGCACGTGATGCCCTTCGGGATGAAGTCATATTCGTGAAACTTGGGCTCGGGGTAAGCAAACTCGATCCGCCACTTGCGCCCAGCTTGGTCCGTGGCCGTGAGGCTATTCGGGTTCACATTCGTGTTCCCAATCACATCCCCATCCTTGTAGGCCCCAAATTTCTTTCCGCCTTCATCCCAATGGCTCCAGGTATTCACCGTCCCATCCGGCTGCACTTTGGTATGGATAAAGAAATTCTGCACCCATTTGTTGCTCGCTCCCGAAAACGAGTTCCCGAGCCAGGATACCGTGTAATGAAGCGGCGAAGCGGGGTCAGCGGCTCGAGCGCTCAGGCAGACAATGAGAAGCAAGACGGTGATCAGCCCAATCTGGACCACACCAGCTATGATGGAACCCCTTCGGGTCCGTGCCCCTGATTTGCGGCC
>JAQGOV010000378.1 GCA_028293425.1 Verrucomicrobiales bacterium | reverse complement strand
ATCGGCCACCCGGGATAAATCTTGAGAGAAAACAACCATATTCGTGAGCGCCTGGTTGATGGCATTCGTGTTGGAGGTGATCAGCCTGTCTGCATTGTCCGCTATCACCAGGGCTTTTTCAGAAACCTTGCGAAAGTTGGCCATCGTTGAGGTAATATTGCTCAGCGTATTCTCCGAGAAGATGGTTCGATCGAGTCGCGCCATGGATTCGTTGAGGACCTTGACCGTTTGGCTCACCCCTTGAAGGAGACCGGAAGCGGAGCGAACCATTTCACCGATGTTCAAAGGTTCCTCCGCCCTCACCACTGCCCCTGCTTCAATGATTGGGCCTTGGTTCTTGGTCGGGTAGATGGCCACATATTGATCTCCGAGAAATCCAATCTGCTCGATGGCAAATCGGGCGTCGTTGTGGATTTTGTATTTATCCTGAATTTTCAGCCGGAGCACTACCCCCTTGCCATCGCTGGGTATTTCCGTGTCCACCACATTGCCGATGGTGACCCCGGATAGGAGAACGGCGGCATTTTTCTTGAGGCCTCCAATGCTGGAGGCCTGGAGTTTGATTTCGTAGTTTTTTGTAAAGAGGCTGAGACCCTTGCTGAAGGTCATAAACAGCAGCGCCAGGACGACCAGCCCCATTGCCACGAAGAATCCAACTTTTGTTGCCAGACGAGAGTTATTCATAGCTCAGAGATTGTGTTCCTTCGGATCGGAGATGCCGTTAACAAAGCGGTGAACGATTGGGTCGGTGCTTTTAAGGATTTCGGCCGGGGTGCCAGTTGCATAAATCTTTCCCTGGTGCAGCATCAAAATCCGTTGAGCGATGATCCCAGCGCTACGCATATCGTGAGTCACGGCTATGGATGTCACATTCAAACGATCCGAGATTTTTACGATCATTTTATCGATACTGTCCGCGGAAATCGGGTCCAGGCCAGTGGTCGGCTCGTCGTAAAGAATGATTTCAGGTTTGTAGACAATCGCCCGGGCAAGTCCCACCCGCTTGCGCATCCCGCCTGAAAGCTCAGCCGGTTTCTTATCCTCGATCCCCGGCAAATCCACCATCTCCAACGCCTCGGTCACTTTGGCGCGGATTTCCTGGTCCGTCCATTTGCCCTGTCGATGCAAAGCAAAGGCGACGTTTTCATGCACTGTCAAGGAATCGAAAAGAGCCGCTCCCTGAAAGAGCATGCCGAACTTGCGCCGCACTTCCAGCAGTCGGTGCTCATTTTGATTGTCGATTCTTTGGCCATTCACCAGCACTTCCCCGGCATCCGGCTGAAGCAATCCAATGAGGTGTTTGAGCAGGATGCTCTTGCCGCCGCCACTCCGGCCGATAATAACCACGCGCTCGCCCGTTTCAATTTTCAGGCTCACCCCGTTCAGGACCTTCTGCGAACCAAAACTTTTGTGGACTTCGCGTGCTTCGATCATGTGTTCAGCATGCGGGTGAGAACCAGCGTTAAAAAAAAGTTACTGATCAGGATAGTGATGGCCGAAAAAACAACCGCTTCAGTGGTGGCGCGGCCCACGCCCTCCGCTCCCTCCCGGCAAGTGATGCCCTTGTAGCAACTGATCAGGGCGATTATCCCTCCGTAAATGAAAGCCTTGATCAAACCTTCGGCAACGTGCTCGGGCACGGTATACTTCACCATGTTATGCCAAAGATAGGCAGGCTCGATTTCCAGGTATCCAGTCCCAATCGTGAAACCGGACATAATGCCGACCGCGATAGCTTCAGCGGTCAAGAAAGGCATGGCAATCAAAGTGGCCGTGACCCTGGGCACGATCAGGTATTCCACCGGGTCCGTCGCCAATGTCCGCAAGGCGTCAATTTGCTCGGTCACTCGCATGGTGCCGAGTTCCGCCGCCAAGGCAGCCCCAACCCGCCCCGCCACCATCAGAGCCGTCAAGACCGGGCCAAGCTCGCTGCACATGGAAACGCTGACCACTGCCATGGTCGCCGTGTCCATTCGAACCTTGTGAAATTGAAAGTAGGTCTGCGCCGCAAGCACCATTCCGGTGAACGCCCCCGTGATGAGCACCACGGATTGGGACTTAATCCCAATAAAATAGATCTGGTACAGGAGGTTCCGCGCGCTCGGCTTGCGGGTAAAAAGCGACACGACCACATCCTTTGCGAGGAGCGCCAACTGACCTAGCCCCTGCAGCGGTTCAACCATCCACGAGAACGCTGTACCATTCATGTCTGCGAATACTTACCAAACGCGCGACAAGATGACCAGAACGGCTTTTTGCGCATATGGGGCGTTGTTCTTGCAGATCGAGGCTGGTTGGTCATATTATGCCCCAGAAGTTTTTTCATGAACGAGTGGAATATCCAGTCACGGTCGCACGCTTGCCAGGCTTGCCAAACGCATTTCGTGGACAAGCAGCCGTACCATACCCTGCTTTTTGACCAAAAGGAGGGGTTTAACCGATTGGATATCTGTGAAAGCTGTTGGCAAGCCCAATACAGCCAGGGCGGCAGCGATCGAAAAGGCTTTGTCTCCTACTGGCATGGGGTTTACCATGCTGCACCGGCGGCTCCGCCTGATGCTATTCAGAAGGAAAATGCCGAGTCGCTCCTGCGCAAGCTTATTGAACTGAACGATCCCCAGCATTGCGCCGCCACCTACATTTTAGCGGTAATGCTGGAACGGAAACGCATTTTGAAAGTAAAGGATCAGCTCAAGCGTGATAACGGCCAGCGAATTTTCGTTTACGAACAACCCAAAACGGGTGATATCTTCACGATTCCTGATCCCAACCTTCAATTGAACCAGCTTCAACAGGTTCAGCATGATGTCGCGCACTTGCTGGAGCACGGGCTGGGAAGCCCGGCGCAACCCGCCACGGCGACCCCCATGGAAGCTCCCGCCGGAGCCGCGGAACTCATAGTTGGAGAAACGGCAGCCACGGCCGAAAAAGAAAACGGAACAAAGTCAGCACCAATGGCACTTTGAGTTGTGGGCAACCTGGGCGAATTTCAAAAGAAATTGGGTTACACCTTCAAGGACGAGAATTTACTTCGTCTCGCCCTCACCCATCCGTCGATCGCACACGAAGGCCTAGCTCATACCCCGCACAATCAACGCCTGGAATTCCTGGGGGATGCGGTGTTGGGGCTCGTGCTGGCACAGGAGCTTTACCTCAAATTTCCAGATCTGGAGGAAGGTCCGCTCACCAAGGCACGCGCGCAGATGGCCAACAGCCGCACCCTGGCAGGGGAAGCAAAACGGCACGGCCTGGGCGAGGAACTTATTTTGAGCCGGGGAGAACAGACCAGCGGAGGCCGGCACCGCACTTCAGCATTGGCGGATGCTTTCGAAGCCTTGCTCGGAGCCATGTTTTTAGACGGCGGTTACGACGCGGTGCGCGCTTTTATTTTGCGCTCGTTCAAGTCGGGCCTGGGGGAGGCACAGGAAGTTCCAAACTTGCACAACCCAAAAGGGGAGTTGCAGGAACTCTTACAGGCCGAATCCCCGGACGCTCCCCAATACCAGGTAGCCTCAGTAACCGGTCCGGACCACGACCGGATTTTTGAATGTGTGGTTTCGCACCGGGGAACAGAGTTGGGCCGCGGGCAGGGAAAAAGCAAGAAAGCCGCTGAAAGCCAGGCGGCTTCTGCTGCCATGGAGCATTTGAAAAAGAGCCAGCAGCCGTAGCCTAAGCCACGGACGCAAAGGCGAGAGGCTCATGGTGCTGGACCGGCAGGCGGGGAGGCGCTGGAATGCTTCGAGGTGCCTTTTGGCCAAGGGTCCATTGTTGGAAAACCCAAATATCAGACCCCATTTCTCGACCGCGCTCTTTCCACCAATGAATCAGGATACGGCGAGCCGCCGCAGTGGTATTCCATTCACACCCGGAAGCCATTTCCTCAAGAACCTCTCCCTGCTTGAGGATCAATAAATGCAAAAGCTGTTCGGCTGTTTCAAACCTGACTTGAAGCATGGCCCTCGCCTTGTCAGAGAGTCTAGGCCAGTTCGCCATTCCGCTCGCGGCCCATCGCCGAATGGCCTGATTCACTTCGTAGTTGCACTCGTCATCAATGCTCTCGAACCGCTCGTAGAGCTTATCAATGGTTTGTGTTTGGACCCTGGGTAGCGCCCAGGAATTGCCATGACTGCGCAGGAGGGCAAGCTCCTGCTGAAAGCGAACATTTAAATTCCTCCACATAAAAACAAAAGTGGATCCTGTTGTTATAGGGTTTGACCAGACCACCATGTTCCTTTGTCCAAGGGGTCATCGGGCTTGATCTAAGGACGTACCAAAATCCACTGCAACGGTTGTAGAGTGTTTCCGAAAAATTCCGAGGTGGGTAAGTGCCCCATTGTAAATGTCGGGTCATTTTCGGCTGTCGGGATTGACAGTCAAACAGCCCGGTTGGCCCGGGAATAAACCACCGTTCCAGGACCCCAATGGAAATTCTAAGCGCCGCCTGCGGGTTGCCTTTGAAGCGCTGCCTGGGCTTTGGCTTTGGCTTCTTGGGCGCGCCGGGCGATTTCATCAGGCGAGGGCAAGTTCATCAGGACCTCGGCCGGGATGTCGCCAGCCTGAGCGAGTTTGACCAGGCATTTCTGACGTTCCTTCAGGGCTTTCTCGGAATCACGTTCCTTGGAGAAGCGTGACTTGGCGCGTTCGCTCCGCTCGCGGAGCATGGAATAAACGTCGCCTCCCAACAGAGAAGAAATATCGATCTTCATCTTCTCGCGCTGAAGATCGGCATCGCTCACGGTATCGCCGTTGATCGGACCAGCCTTGTACTTGGGAAACATGATGGCCGCCTCCGGACAAACACGGGAGCAAGCTGGGCAGTTCGTCTTGCAGTTATCCTGATTTTGAGCCTGGATGCGTTGCTCCTCATCCACTCCATAAACCCCGAAAAGGCAGAAGCTCAGGCACTGCATGCAATTGGTGCAGCGATCATAATCGATTACCGGAAACCACGGTTTCCAATTTCCGTGTTGGGCCGCGTTCACCTCCGCGCGGACCGCTTCCACAGCTTCAGTAACTTTGGCGGCATCGAAACCGGTGATGTCCTGAAATCGAATGTTCACCTGCCCTGCCGCATCTTCGGCCTGTGGCGGCTTGCTCCCCTCGAACCGGCCAAGAACCAGCAGTGAACTGCGATCGGCCGGAGCAACTTGTCCAGACCCACTGGAACGCGTCACAGCGAAACCCTTTTCCAACAAGGCTGTCATCGCGGAAAAGCGGTCAGCAGCTTCGAGCGGCTGAGCGCCTTCGCCCTCATAAAGAACAATGCGGAGAGTAGATTGGTCTTTCAAGCTCATGGGACAACAACGGCGGCAGGTTGGTCCTGTCCAGCGGCAGCGCTGGCAGGCAATTCAGATGGAGTTGGCAAAGTGATCTTGCCGGCTGGGACATTCGGGTTGATTTCAGGTTCGAAAAGCCGGCTGATGACTTCCTCAGCGCTTTGGGTGCGCATGTTGAGCACTTCCGTGGAAGGAATCGGCAAAGGCGCTTTGGCGGAATGGAAGAGCCATTTGATGGCACGTGGAAAGCAGGCCGCGATTTTAATCGAACCCGATTCAGCCAGCCGTTTCAAACCCGGGTCCTGGCGTGCCGACATTTCGCAAAGGTCAGCCACCGCTTCAAACGCCACCCCGGATTCACAAAGCTTTTTCAAGACAGCTTCCTTGACCTCTTTGGGCACAACCTGGGCGTAGGTGCAGTTGCAGTACAAAATGCGTGTCGGAGCGGACATAATCGATACACCATGTTGATACGGGGACCCAAAAGTCTCAAGCTTCAAGTCTGGGGGTCCATTTCGGGTTTTCCAGCCCCGCCTCTCCGCTGCCGTGTAGTGCGTCTGGTTGCCCAAAGCCCGAAAAGTGGGATTTCCACTTGCCAAAGGGGAACTCCATTTTTAACGTCACCGGGTATGGACGATGGACAGTTAAAAGAATATATCCCGGTGCTGATGCTGGGTTTGGTCGCAATTACGTTTGCTTTTGGGACGCTCGGTATTTCAGTGCTCCTCGGGGCCAAAGGAAAACGCAGCAAAATCAAGGACACAGCATACGAGTGCGGCATGCTCCCCATCGGCGAAGGCAGCCCCCGGCTTTCTGTGAAGTTTTATCTCGTTGCAATGCTGTTCATCCTTTTCGATATCGAAGTAGTGTTCATGTATCCATGGGCTGTCGTTTACAGGGACATGCTTAAAGATCCAGCCACCCGGGACATGATCCTCGGATCTATGGTCTCTTTCCTCGGGATTCTATTTATCGGTTACATCTACGCTCTGAAGAAGCACGCTTTCGACTGGAAGAAGTCATGATTAAATTTGGTACGTCGGGCTGGCGCGGCCTTATCGCTCGCGATTTCACTTTCGAAAACGTTCGCTTGGCTACCCAGGGGATAGCGCAACATCTCAAGAACGAGCTCGGAAATCCGAATTCCACCATCCACGGCCTCAAACCGGTCGTTATCATTGGCCATGACACGCGGTTTCTTGGCCGGGAGTTTTCCCTGGCCGCTGCCGAAGTGCTCGCCAATAATGGCCTCATCCCCCTGCTCTGCCAGCGCGACGCCCCCACCCCGGTCATCAGCTACACCATCCGCAACCTCAAGGCTATTGGCGGCATAAACATGACCGCCAGCCATAATCCCGCTGAATACCAGGGCCTTAAGTTTTCCACGAGCAATGGAGCCCCTGCGACCCCTGAAGTAACGCAACAAATTGAAGCGATCATCCAGCAGTTGCAATCCAAGGAATGGTCCACCAAATCCGCCGTGGTTGGCACCTTCCAGTGCAAGACGATCGATCCGCAACCAGCTTACTTTAAGCAGATCCACAAGCTGATCGACTTCAAGGCCATCAAAAAGGCGAAGCTCAAGGTGGCCGTCGAACTGATGTATGGAACAGGCCGTGGCTACCTCGACACCCTGCTGGAGCAGGCCGGCGCCAAAATTACCGTTTTCCACAACGAATTAAACCCATTGTTTGGCGGCCATCATCCGGAACCGAATGCCGAAGGCATGGCGGAGGTCAGCAAACTGGTCCGGAGCGGCAAAGCTCAAATTGGGCTGGGCCTGGATGGTGATGCAGACCGATTTGGCATCGTCGATAAGGATGGCACTTGGCTGACACCAAACCAAATCCTCGCCCTCGCCTTATATCACCTAAAGAAGAATCGGAAATGGACCGGCGCCGTCGTGCGCACCGTGCCCACCAGTCACCAGGTCGACGCAGTGGCCGAGCTGCTCGGAGTCACCTTGCATGAAACGCCGGTCGGCTTCAAATACATCGGCGCCCTCATGGAGAAGGAGCCTATCATCGTTGGCGGCGAAGAATCCGGTGGACTAAGCGTGAAGGGCCATGTCCCGGAGAAAGACGGTATTCTCGCGTGCCTGCTCATGGCTGAACTGATCGCGGTGGAACGGAAGTCTTTGGGCCAAATCCTGAAGGATATTGAAAGGAAGACCGGAGAATTTTATACCGATCGATTGAACCTCAAGTTGGCTCCGGAACAAAAGGAAGCCGTTTTGAAGAAGCTGGCGGGCGGATTCGATAAAATCGGCGGCTTCAAGGTTGAAAAGTTTATCACTTTGGACGGTTTCAAGTTCCTACTGCCAAACCGCGAGTGGGTGGCCTTCCGCGCCAGCGGCACCGAACCGCTCGTCCGTTGCTACATCGAGGCAAGGTCAAAAGCCCAATTGCAGAAACTGCGCAAAGCCTGCGAAGCCCTCGTCAAGGTCTAGGCCTTTCTCCCACGATCATCTCAGCGTGTCGGCACAGGTAAATAACCTGGGTGCCTTCCCATGATCTCATCCCAGAGTTCCCGTGCGTCGATCTTTCTCTGACGCGTCCGATCGACCCAGTGTAGTTGCGCCTGGCCATTCGTTTCCGTGTACTGAATGCCCCAGATAGGATCGAAGGCCTCGGTTGATTTGGAGTAACGCATATCTCCGAGGATTGTGGGTTCCGAAGGAGCGCGGGCAATCCACCCATCTGAGAACCAGGCGAAACGCTCGAAGCTTCTATTCCGGTTCCCCTGTTGTTCAAGAACAGTGAGATCGTTGGTGGTGACGAGCGGAAGCGATGTTCCAGGTTTGAAGGCTGCGCCTACGCCCACTCGAATGCGATCACTATAAACCCGTCCTCCTGTTAGATAGAGCGAACGCCACACCAGGTTATTCGCAAGCGTGGGCATCACTTCCGCGCGCTCCAGCACGTGGCCGCGTTGCTGCGCCAAAGTGTGTTGCACCTGCGCAGCCCGTGCCCTCTGGATCCCCCCTAAAGCCATATAGACGCAGGCAAAGAGGATTGCTCCCACGGCCAATGCCCGGCGCTGACGTTTCAGGGCGATAACCAGGAAAACCAGCGCTCCAATAGTGAAAATCGGATCAACTATGGATATGAGATCCCACCCTGCCCTCAGATCACTGAAAGGCCAGAAGATGCATGTTCCGTAGGTTGTCGAGGCATCGATCAGCGAGTGACTCAGGTACGCGGGCAAAGCCGCCAACCAGTAAATCTTCCACTGTGAACGGTTCTTAGGCCATGCAATCCAAGGCAGGACGGAGAGAAAAGCCCCCACGATGGAAAAGAGAAAAGCGTGCGTGAAATAACGGTGATACTGCACATAAAGGAGTGGGTCCTCCTTGCTGCGAATGAACCAATCCACATCCGGGAAAACGCCCGCAACCGCCCCAATCAGGGCTGCGCGGCGGCCCAACCTGTGGCCGGCCACCGCGTAAGAAATAGCCGCCCCGATAATTGCATGAGTGGGATCATCCATGGTTCATTCCCACTGGGCCAAACCCGTGCCAGGCCTACCCCTTAATGGTCAACACCTGCTCCAGCAATTCGTTCAACCGCTTCAACATCTTGCGCGGATCTTCCAGGAGACCGGCTGCCACCCGGGCGTTGTCCAGGACCTGCTCCGCAACTTTGCCGGCCAGGTCGACATCCGAATGCCGCATCTTGTCCAGACGAGTGATAATGGGATGTCGCGGGTTAATTTCCAGATCCTGCTTGAACGGAATGGGTTCCTCCCCTTCCTTCTTCATGGACTTCATGATGCGCCGCATGCTGCTGGTCATGAATTTGTCCCCATCCACCACCACTGCGGGGCTATCCACCAGGCGCTGAGAAGCGCGCACCTCATTGATCGAACCGCCAAAGCGTTCCTTAAGCCATGCAGCCAGACCTTTCGCTTCCTCCTCGGAAAGCGCGCCTTCCTTTGTCTCAGTATCGGCCAGGTTCAACTCAGCCTTCTCGGCAGGCCTAACATCCTTCTCTTCGAAGGTGTGCAGATGCTCCATGACGAATTCGTCCCATGGATCGTACATGAACAGCACTTCCAATTTGCGGGATTTGAAGACCTCGAAATAAGGACTGTTCTCCGCCGCTTCCCGGTTGGGTGCGAGCAGGTAATAAATCTCCGTTTGCTCTGCCTGCATGCGCGTCACATATTCAGAAAGCGAAGTGAGCTTGCCCGCTTCCATGCCCGAAGACTCGTAACGCAGCAGCTTGGCAACATCTGCCTTGTGTGCGAAGTCAGTCACCACTCCTACTTTGAGGATGCGATTAACTTCCTGGTAAAACTTCTCGTAAGCTGCCGGGTCTTTCTCTGTCAGGTCTTTGAGGAATTTCAGGAAACGCCCGGTCAGGA
>JAQGOV010000683.1 GCA_028293425.1 Verrucomicrobiales bacterium | reverse complement strand
GCGGAATGTAGGCGGATCGTGTTGTAGTACGCGATGTAGCGCGTGAGGTGCGCCCGCAGGTGGCGCTCGGAGCGAAAGTGTACGCCGCGCGTGAGCTCCGCCTTGGGACACGCTTACTCGGGTGCAGCGGGCCTGCGCGCTTGGATGAGGCGCGCCTTCTCAACCTCACCTGCCTCTATGATCCGCCTCTCGAACTCCCGGCCGTAGTGTTGTGAAACCCACCGCGGTACCATATGACCTAAGTCGGCATACGGCGGCCAGGCGAGCACCACCGCAAAGTCCTTCTCGACCCGATCTAGAAGAGCGCGAATCTCCGCCAAAGCGCGAGTGAGCGCGGCAAAGCTATCCTCGCCGCCAGCAAACCAGACGTCATCGGGCCCGAATGCTCTCCATCGTAAAACGCAGGGATCCCAGGTAGCCGGTGACGGAGTAACCGCATCGCCACGACTGACCTTCCCACACCGCGCCCAATTCAGGCGCGTGCAACCTGATCAGCACGGGCGGCGAGCCGCCGCGGTAGACGAGCTCGCGCTCGGCGATGATAGGCTGCGCTGTGCACCCCCTGAACTGTGGCTCGCTCATTCTGCCTATCTCATCGTGATGCTCGTCGCAACCCAGGGCCGTGATAGCGGCCGCGATGCGTACCCAGCGTTGAGGCATGTATGAGAACGGAAGTGTATTGCGGCATAGTGCCATAGTTCAGCGTTCGTAATGCATCACCAACTCCCGCCCCTTACTCAGTCCCGGCGGGGTTGGGCGGTCCGACCGCAATCGTGTTCAGCAAGTAGTGACCTGCTACTTCCTCGATCCATAGTTTGAGTTCGGACGGTCCACCAGCACCTTGTACTCTGTAGACGATCTGCATGACCGGTGATCCGCCGTCCTTCTGCGGTACCGCCTTCCAGAACGCCGGAGCTAGCGTCGCATGCGACGCTGCGAGCTCGCCACGGAGGATGTCCATATTCTGAGCAAAGTTTTTTAGAGCCCTAGTATTCGGACTGGTGAGCGAAAGAACCGCCGTCGACCCAGAGTCTTGGAGCAAGCGGATGAACTCGCGGGCGAAGCGCTCTTGAGGCGGGCTTGCCTCCGGCAGCGGAGCCGTGTTCCGACATCCACCGGCTAGCAGTGCGAGCGCCGCGATAACACAGAACGTCGACAGCTGAGTCTGTCTCGTCATCTTGCTCCGGTTGATGCCTAACGCCCCAGTTGAGCTGCGAGCGGATCAAATCACTGCGAGCGCATCGAGCTTCCAAAGCCCGCTCGTCTGCTCCAACGAACGTTAGATAGCACGCTGCGAGATCGGTCGTGGCCTCGACTCGCGGATTATCTCATAGACACGCCGTGCATCCGGGATCAGATCAAAGGTCGGTGGAAGCTTGAGACCCGGCCACGGCGTGCCGGCATACATGGCGGTCATAAGGTTAGAGGGCCCGAACACAATCGTCCCTGACCCATCGCCCTTTGTGCTGATAGTTACCTCGCCAAGGGTGCCCAGCTCCAGCGACGTGAGCGTTCCCCCTGGTCCATCGATGATGATGCGTTGGTCCGTGACGCCGTACTCCGTCTTTCCACGTCGCATGGCGTCATAGAAGAACCGCCCCATTGTGACGTAGAGACCGACGAGTACAAAGGGGATGCCCCACAGAGCGAAGAAGGTTGGCGCACCGTCGCGAAGCACGCTGGCTTCCCAGAAGAGCGCAAATCCCGCCCAAAGAATGCTGAACGGAATCATCAGCGCATCGCTTGACCGCAAGACGATGCCCTGTCGCGGTCGCCCGCTCCATCTGAGGGACTCGCCCTTGGCGAGGTGCTGACTAAGATTCGTCACTTGACCTTTCCCGTGGTCATTGGTGCTATCTAACGCCAAAGTTCACGTGCAAAGGAACGTATAAAATGCGAGCGTAGCGAGCTACCGAAGCTCCTTTGACAAGTGCAACGCCTCGTTAGATAGCGGCCATCGTGATTGCGACATGCGCCTTGCTGTCTGGGAAGCCTACTTGGCGCGCCGTACTTCTGTCAGCAGGGCTTGTGCTGCCGCGCCGAGGGGACCGAGCGGATCGCCAGTCTTCCCGATCTGGTCCGCCGCGACGACGCCGGACTTGAGGGTCGCAGCATCCGTGAGGATATAGAACGCCATTGAGTCCGGTCCAGGTGCCGAGAAAGAACTGGTCTCTATAAAGGCGTGGCGTACGCGCAGGCCCTCCTGTCGGAACGCGGCGGCCGCGCGAGCGACCGCCGGATGCGTACCCGCCCCAATGACGCCCCCGCCTGGATTCAAATAGAGGCTTACAGTCCCGTCATCGATCGCGATGAGTGTGGCCACGCCACTGCCGAGACTCCAGTCCATTACGACACCCCGCACGACCGTTGGGTCGCCGTCCGGGCGCGGCGGCAGCATGCGGCGGGAGAGTACCTGCTCGCGCAAGCCCGCGGCTGCCGCCGCCGTTTGCGCGCGACGCAGCGTCCACGCCTGCCATCGCGAACGGATGACGAGTCCGGCGCAGAGCAGAACCGCCAAGACGATCAGCGTGCGTGTCATGCGCAACAGTGTTCTCCATGTCCAGTGATCGTGAATGAAGTCAATGCCGATCGCTATCTAACGCCCAAGTTCTGCTGCAAGGCGATCAATAAGAGAACGCGCGGAGCGCGTTCCACCAATAGCCGCCTTGACTGCAGCAACGCACGTTAGGTTCTTGGCGGTTTGATCTCAGCTTTGAGCAGGTCGTGAGTTTGCGCGGAACTCGTGCCTATCGTCCGAAGTGCGGTCGACAGATCGCGGTGGGCGGTGGCGTCGAACTCCACCAACCGCCAGCCCTTCCGGCCTCGAACGACGACGATGGTATCGTGCACTATCCTGACCGCCCGCTCCAGGTGGGACTCGCGGCCCGTCTTGTCCCAGCCGAGCAGAAACAACTGCTCATAACGGACGAGGAATTGAGCAGTGTCCGGGCGTCGCGCGAGCGTCGCGATCTTGAAGTCACGGACGACTGAATACAGATCACTGGATGCGCGCTCAATACAGGCAAGTGCGCCCCAGTTCCAATTGGCAATCGCAAGCGAGTCGGTCGCATCACGGTGCACATACTCGCGGACCAGCCGATCTGGATCGTCGTGCACAGTCAGCGTATCGG
>JAQGOV010000744.1 GCA_028293425.1 Verrucomicrobiales bacterium | reverse complement strand
TGGTCCCTGGTTCGAACCCAGGCGGGTGCAGTTTTTTGAATCCAAAGGGCATGACACCCTCTGCTTTCATTTCCCAAAGCTATCCAGGCGAATTGCCGCTTTCGTTATGAAAATGAACATGGGTCATGGCAAAGGCGGTTGTCGATTTTTCAAGAGTTGGAACACGAAGTTTCCCGCGAGACCGAGCAGGGGCGGGGCCAGTATCCCCGGAAGCAATCGCGCAAGCGTCATTGGCCATCCCAAGAGCGGCGCTTCGTAGGTCAAGGCGCGAATCGGGCTCACCAAGGTTTTCGCCGTCAACAAAGTCATCAGCACACCGGGATTGACTCCCTTGTTGAGCAACCCCGCGGCTACGGGAAAGAATATGTATGGCCCTCCCGGCATCACAAGGCCGACCACCCAGCCGATCAGAATTCCTTTCGGAGTGTCCGCGGTTCCCAACCAGCGGATTAGGGTTTCGGAAGAAATCAAAACATCCAATAGCCCGGCCATGAGAAAGCCTAAAAGCATTTCCAGCCAGACCGAATTGATGAGGCGACCGCTGGCTTGCAAGCCACGGAACGGCAATTGGGGGTTTTTTATGAAAGCGGCGCCGGCGACTCCCAGGAGCAACGCCAGGAGAATCCAAAGGTTCAGGTTCACTTTTTTTTGTTTCACGGATGGGAGGGAAATCGTCTGTAAGCGAGTGGAATGGTTTCCGCCGATGTTTCCGACGCGAGGCGGGCATTGGCGACAACTTGGTGGTGCGGCGAAAGCGAACAGGCGGGATCGGTGGCGGCGGCCTTGCCGGTCAAGAAATAGGCCTGGCAACGGCAGCCGCCGAAATCCAGATTCCTCTTATCGCAAGTCCGGCAGGTGGGACTCATCCACTCTTCGCCCCGATAGGCATTCAGCGCTTTAGAGTCGCTCCAGATCGCCTCCAGGGGACGATCGCGGACGTTCTCGAATATCAGGTCCGGCAGGCCGGCCGCCGCCTGGCATGGCAATACAAAGCCGTATGGATTCACGATTAAATAATGCCGGCCCCATCCATCCATGCAGGCGCGAGGCTGATCGGAATAATAATCGGGGAGGACGAAAAGGATTTCCATCTTTCCCAGCAACCGCGCGCGGGATTCCGCCGCTATGGCGCGGGCCTTGTCCAGGGATGCACGATCGGGCAGCAATGAGGTTCGGTTGGTCAGGGCCCACCCCAGGTACTGCGCGTTGGCGAGTTCCAGACGATCGGCCCCGAGGTTTTCCGCCATGGCGATGATTTCGGCGATGCGGCCCAGGTTTCCCCGGTGCATGACCACGTTGAGAGTCAAGGGCAGCCCCAGCGCGCGAGTCCACTCCACCGCGGCCAGCTTGGCTTTCAGAACGTCCCGGCCCGCGATGCGTTCGGCCCCAACCCTTTCCGTATCCTGGAATGAGATCTGAATGGAATCGAGTCCGGAGTCGCGTAGGCCCGCCAAGCGGGGTTGGCTGAGACCGACGGCGCTTGTGATCAAATTGACATAGAAACCCTTTTCCCGGCCGGCGCTGATCAGGGAATCCAGATCCCTGCGCGCCAGGGGCTCACCACCGCTCAGATTCAATTGCATGGCGCCCAGCGCCGCCGCGCCGCCCATCACCCGCACCCAATCCTGCGTCTCCAACTCGGGCCCGGCCTGGTTCTGCATGACGACGGGATTGGAGCAGTATACGCATCGCAATGGGCACCGGTAGGTGAGCTCGGCAACCAAGGTATAAGGCTGATACGCTTCGTTCACCGCCGTCCCTTTTCCAAAAGGCCGCGGTCGGCCAGGGCTTTCAAAAACCACTCCACTCCGATCTTCGCCTCGGCCTCTTCGGCTCCTGTACGCTGTGAGAGGATCCGCGCAATCCCGGCCCGACTGTTCATGCCATCGCAGAGGCGCGCGATTTCCGCGGCGGTGGCGTTCAAACGCAGGCCGCGTTCAGGATAGAGCAGAAAGGCCTCTCCGTTTTTCCGACCCTCGCGCAGCCGCGCCTTTTGGACAAGTTTGGGCGCGCATTCACGGGCTTCCTCGGAAAGCATCAGGATGCCGCCTGCACGCAATCGAGCAGGTGCCAAAGGACTTGGGTTTTGCGAATCAGGGCGGCGATGCATGCTTCTTGCAGTTCCCGCGTTACCGCCTCCTGCAATACAAAGGCCAGCCCTTCGTCCCCATCGCGTCGCGCGCGCGTTACCCGGCCCCGGAAGTAGGCCAAAGCCTCCGGACCCACCCAAGGATAATGCCGTTCCCAGGCCGCGATGCGGGCGGACATGAGGTCGGGCGCAAACAACTCCGTCAAAGAAGAAGCCACCGCCACCACCAGCGGGCTTTGGCGAACCAGTTCGACATAGGCATCACAAGCGAAGCGCACGCCCGGAAGCACGTTGGCCCCTTCAGCCGTTCCCCTCTGGTCAAGCCCTACGGCTTCGGCAAGGTTCAGCCATTGCGCCAATCCTCCCGCGCCATCCGCGTCCCCGTCCTGGTCCCGCAGCCGGCGTATCCAAAGGCGGCGGAAACGCGCATCTTCGGATTTTGATAGGATGAGCGCGTCCTTGATGGGGATGCGCGACTGGTAGTAATACCGGTTTTCCACCCAACGCTGGAGTTGCCGGCGGGACAACTCGCCTTGGTGCATGCGATGGTGGAAAGGATGCAGGTCATGATAGCGGTCCGCCCCTTCCCGGGCCAAGCGCGACCGGAAAGCCTCGGGATCCATCATAGGGAAAACTCCATTCCATCCCAAGCGACTTCCAATCCGGCCGACTTGGCCTCGGCACGTTCCGGAGCATCCTCGCGCAAAATGGGATTGGTATTGTTGATGTGGGTCAGGATGCGCCGGCGAGGCGCCAATCCCGCCATGAACGCCAGGCTTCCCTGGATACCCCCCGTTGGCCAATGCGCCATGTCCCGCGCCTGCGCATTTCCCACGCCGGCCTCTTGCATTTCACCTTCGCTCCAGAACGTTCCGTCGAAGAGAATCGCGGTTGCGCCTTGCAACGCTTCTGCCAGAGGTCCTGAATGCCCTGCCACGGAAGGGAAATAGGCCAGGGCCGGGGTCGCTCCGGCCTCTCGGACATACAGGCCGATATTATCCTCGGGCCCGACGGGTTCGGATCCGGCCAAATGGATGGGGCGCTTGCCGGGTGCGGGGAACGCCACGATGGAAAGCCCGGACTCCCGGTTCCGCGAAAGGGTCAAAGATTGCTCGATTCCGATGCTGAGTAACTTCCATGTTACCTGTCCGGGAAACCGCTCCAGGGTCCGATACATTGGATTTCCCGCCGTGAACCCGCGCATCACCGCAGCGGTCGCGTATATCACCAAGGGATGGGACTCGCGCAGGGAAAGCAGGCCCAGGCAATGATCCATGTCGCCGTTGGTCAGGATGATGCCCTCGATGGGAGAGCCCCTCGTCTCCTTCGGCCACAAGGATGGGAATTCCTGGATTTGCCGATGGATGTCCGGAGAGGCGTTGATGAGGTACCAATGCTTCCCGTCGGGGCTTATTGCCAGGGATTCCTGGGTGCGTGGTTTCGCGTTCAGGGTGCCTTGACGGACGCCATCGCAGTTGCGGCAGCCGCAATTCCATTGGGGGAAGCCGCCGCCGGCGGCGGACCCCAGCACCCTGACCTTCATGCCGTTTCGGAATCCCGGTTCAGCGTGTTTTCCGGGCGAGGCATCGCGTCCAAAGCCGGAGCGGCCGCGGAGAGAGGGTAGCGTCCGCCTTCCTCCTCCTGGTAACCGCCTATTTCAGCGCTCATATTGATTTCTTCGAATTCGGGTTTTTGCCAATCCATGGGTCCCTGCCTTTCGTTGCAGATGAAAGAAGTCCGGTTTCAGTCTAGGTGGATCCTGCGTGTGAATTCCCCCTGGCCCTGGCGCACGCGCATCAACAGAGCCCCGCGAATCCCGGCTTGCAAAGGGATTTCGTATTGGGGCCCGCCTTGTAACCATCGCTGCATCAGGGTTCGTCCCGTCAGGGACATCAGCGCAAATTCCGCCGGCCTTTGCAGCGGCAGGGTCAGATGGAGCAGACCGGGATGTATGCGATAGGAGAAGCCGGGAATTTCCACCGCGCCCAGGGTGGAGATGGGGTGATCCGTGGTCAGCGAATACGCGGTCATGGCTCCTTTGTTGGCTTGGGAGATGCCGCCCTCCCCGGTCTTGCCGTCACCGATGTACAGCACGCCGTTGACCACTATCGGGCTGGACCAGTGGTGGTAATTGATGGTATCGCTCCAAAGCACCGCGCCCGTGGTGGGATTCATCGCATAGATTTTCTTGATGCCATGATCATCGCCGGCCCAGAAGCGGGCTTGGCCACCGCCGTCAGTCACATAGAGCACGCCATTGGCGACGAACGGGGTGGTGGTGAAGCTTGTTTTTTGGCTCCATTTGTTCGTCATGGTGGGATTGCCGTTGCCGTCCACGCCGATTTGCACCGCGCCGAGCCCGTTCTCGGATCCGACGTAAACCCAAACGGTATTATCGGCCGGATTGGTCCAGACGGTCGGCCCCGCGTAGATGAGGCCTCCCTGCGGGAGCGTCAGTTTGGGCGCGATGGCGGCCGGATTGCCGAAGGGATTGGCCTGGTTGCTCAGATTTTCCATGTTGATGAACCACAATTGCGAGCCTTTGTTCGCCTGCACGCCCAGGTACTTATACTTGCAACCCGGCAGCGTCGGGATGATTCCCGGAGCCGTAGGGTAACACCCTCCGTTATTGTAGGTGTTCACGGGCATGCCGTTATTCGTGGTTCCGTCCGGGCGCATGGCTATGATGGCCGCCGTCCAATTGAATTTGGTAAGGCTATAACCGCCGCCGCCGTCGGTACCGAAGGTCGTATAAGCCAGATCAAGGTCGGGATGGTAAACGACGCCTTGGCGGGACCAGGCGTTGCCGCCGCCCCCGTCGGCGCAGTTTGCCGGGGCTCCGGCCAGACCGAAATGCGCGTCGACGTTGCTGCAATTGCCATTGAAGACATGTTGGGATCCGTCACCGAGGTTGATGACGGTTATGGATCCCGGGCTGTTTATATAAGCGGTCACGTTGGAATACAGGTATTTGGCGCCGCTCTTGGTCGTCGCTTGGCTGAGGGTGTAGCCGCGCATCTTGGTCTGCGCGGTCGATACCTCCGGCCAACCCCCCGTCAAGATCTCGGTTCCGTCCCCGACTTGCAGCTTGTGGACTTTCCCGTCCAGTCCATAGGTATAAATGAACTTCCTGTCCGGGTCGATTACCGGTCCGGTCACCAAGTAGGTGGCACCGGGGTATTTCTTGGACCAGACGGTCGCGCCCGTATATGCGTCCATGGCGACGAGCTGGGACTGGGACGTCAGGACGAAGAGCAGATCCTTTGGCCCCATAGGTGTGGTCACGCCGCTCAAGAAAGCCGGCTGCGCGTCGGTGGCGTTGTCCAGAGGCACGGAGAAGATTTTCTTCAGTCCCTTGACATTGTCCGGGTTGAGGGTCGTTTCCGAACTATTGACGCAGGTATGCCGGCTATCTCCGCAGAACTGCAGCCA
>JAQGOV010000687.1 GCA_028293425.1 Verrucomicrobiales bacterium | reverse complement strand
TGCCACTGCCGTTCCTGCCAAAAATCGACCGGATCCCTTCACGCCGCGAACCTGGCGTTTCCCGGAGGTTCTGTCAGATGGACACAGGGAGAAGACCTCATCGAACTCTTTGTTGATACGAAAGAGAACCCGGGATTCCCGCGTTGCTTTTGCAGGAGTTGCGGTTCACCCGTGCCTAAGCTGAGCCGCAATCGGCAGTTCTGGGTCGTGCCGAGCGGACTATTGGATTCGGATCCAGGTATGCGGCCTCAGGCGAATATTTATTGGGCCGAGCATGCTCCCTGGTATGTGTCGGCAGATCAAATTCCCAAGCATGAGGGGCCATTGGTCGAACCAAGCAGCGGAGGCAAGCGCTAGTGCCGCACCTCACTTTTAACGTGAGCCCACCTCGCACGACATGGGCACCATCAGCGCCTAGATCAACGAGTTTGAGCTTTGGATTGGGGATGAAGTGGCCAGAGGGGCGCATCTCGTCACCACACCATTTGTGAGGCGCGGCTGGGCATCCCAGCCGTTGGAACGATGCTGAACGTCGAAGCCAGCAGCCTTACCTGCTCGCCAGTCTGGGGCGCCTTCGGCCGGAGAAAGCGTGAGTGATGGGACCGTCCGTCCTTCCCTCATGTTTCGCAGGTGCAGAGCATTATTGGGCTGGACCGGCGACGCGGTAAAAGCGGCGCTGGCCCACCTGCGCTCCCGTGAGTGAAACACAATAGTTCGTGTTCAAGGTGACCTGCGGCACGTTTGTGACCGTCTCCCACAGGATTGGAGCCTCGAGACCCCGGGAGCACTGCAAGGCCAAACCGGAGGACGTGGTGCTCCAGCAGATCCGATAGCCTGCGGTGGACCCGAGCGGTATGATGGTGAGGCGGGGCGGCGGCTCGGGCAGCACTTCATCGAGGATTGTGATGCGGTCCACATTGCAGGCCTGCACTGAAAAGCTGGCCAGGTTCTTCAGCGGGCCAGAAGGGTTCCCAGCCAGGATGCGGATCTCATCCCCGACGAGCGAGGTGCCATCCGCAGCTGCGAATTTGAACGTGGTCTCGAATCCGCCAAAAAAGCACGGCAATGGCGGCGGGAGCTTGCCGCAGGCGATCAGTCGGCCACCACCACTCAGCGTCCCGATGAAATTTCCCTGCACACTCGCGGTCCCAACGAATTTCGATCCTTCGTAAACGTCTACTCGCGTCGATTTGGATCCAATCGGGCTAAAGTCCACGTTCAACTGCAAATTGCCCTGCCCATCATACGTCATAGAAGCCGAACCAAGCGCATGTTTTGGATCCCCCGCGAAGTCCCCGGTGGCACTGAGGCGCAAGCAAGCGCCCGGACAATTGATCTCCACGGGCAGCAGTCTCATCCTATAACGGTCCACTGGGTCGGGAACCCCTCCGCCATTGGGAAGAAAATCCACGGCGACTCCATCCTGACCGCTTGATCCCAGGTTGCGAATCTCCAACCGGCGGTCGGCCCCGGTAAGCGCGGCATCGCCAAGTGCCAAATGATAGCGCCCGAACTTTTCGAACTCCTCGCTCAGCACTTCAAGGGAAGAGGGATTTTGCACGCCCTGGGCGCGAATCTCGAGGGTGGCAATCTTCTGCAGGAGGGAGGGGTTGATGCCACGCAAACAAATCGTTCGTTCAATCGTACAATTCGTTCCGGCACAAAAGCAGCCCACGCGGCAGAATTTGTACCAGACAAAGTCCGCTCCTTGAGAGATTGAATAAAAGGAGGTTCCGTTCGGACACGGATTCGGGAAGAAAGAATTCACATCCACAATCGCTCCGTTCTGCCTGACTGATGAATGAATCAGGTTATTAAACTCATCCCGCACCTGCACAAGGCATTGGCTGGCGCCGACGCCCGAAAAATCGGCATGTACGTTTGGGCTGGCTCCTCCGAAGAAAGTGCCTTCTGACAGCGTGAGGTCCGACGGCCCGAGCACCCTGCTGACGGCACAGGTTCCCACGTCCACCTGGAAGGGGAGGAAATTGACCAGCACGCTTTCCGCGCCGACCGCGTCAATCGAGAAACCGTCCTGGCCGCTGCTGCCGAGGTTGGAAACCCGCAAGTGGGGCGGTGGACCGGGATTTGGCGGGTAAACAGGCTGCAAAGCTGCTTTGCCGATGATCGAATTGATAACTCCAGAAAACTGCAGCCTTGGTCGGACTGTCACGTTGAAAGAACAGGTCGGATGCTCCCCGCAGCCATCACTGCCCACGCAGTGCACCGTGGTGGTTCCCACGGGGAAGGGGCTGCCGCTCGGAGGAGTGCAAGTGACGACGAACGGACCGAAGGGGCAGTCAGGGAATAGGTAGGTCGTCAGGAAACTCACCACCGCTCCGTTCGAGCTGGTGGCCGTCACGGTCATATTGGAAGGGCAATAGATTGTAAATGCCGCGATCGGATTCGGCGTCACGCCGACTGTCCCCGGGATTGTGACCGCAGCATTCCAATTTTGACCACCATCCACCGTGACCTCAGTAAAGATGTCGAAGAAACTCTCCATCAGAGTCTGGCCGGAAGCGGGGTTTGTTTTGAGGCTGGTGCGACCCAGGGAGGCCTTGCTGGGGCTTTCCCGGAAGAGCACGCCCTGGGGCAATGTTCCACCGCCAATATTCAGTGTGAGCATTTCGGTGTTGAAGAAGCGCGTGCCGTTGGCGTCCATTGAACTGGCCAATTGCACAGCCGCGTTTGCCACCGCTGTCACCGGGCTCCAGCTCTGTCCGCCATTCAGGGAGAGCATCATACTTATGCTGGAACTGAACTGCTGGATTTGCGATCCGCTCGGGGGCGGGGGAGGCTGACTTTGCGTGAATAGGTTTTGGCTAATATTGCTGATGATAATTCCGTTAGCGTACGCGGAGAACCACGGTGGTCCGGAGATGTACTGGCCCTGCAACGGAGGCAAATTCTGAGTGGTGAAGACATGGCCGGTAGAAACCTTGCGG
>JAQGOV010000344.1 GCA_028293425.1 Verrucomicrobiales bacterium | reverse complement strand
TGTGTTCAACTAATGTGGCCACCTTCGGCTAGCGCAGCCGAATTTTGCAGTCGCGCCATTTTGTGATTTCAGCCTGAGCTTTTAGTTTTCCTGCAGCCAGCAGGAGCTCAATTCCACTTCGGAATTCGGAATCTTCGCGGAACGCTCAGAGGAAACCTGAGAGAAAATACGGGACCCATCGCATTGATCAATTTGTGCGAGAGACAGATGCTACTGGAATGAAAGGGATTTGTATGAAAAAAATGGGAGTAGTAGCCTTCGCCATTCTTGCTTTGGCGGGATGCGATCGGAGGAAGAACGAGATTGACGATCAGGCTCGGCAGGAGAAGAAATCGTTGGATGCCGACGCTCGCAGCATCGATAGGTCTACCGCCGAAGCCAAAAAGCAGGCCGACGTGGACGCACAAATTGAAAAAGTGAAAATCGAAGCCCGCCAACAAATCGACAAAGCTCAAATCGAAGCGGATAAAAAGAAGGCGGATGCCGAATCTGCGGCTCGCAAGAAAGCGGTGGATATCGAGCGGCAGGCGAATGGCGGTACTCTGCTGAAGTAGTAGTTGCGCTCTAATCGCGGGGCTTTGGCAGGGATGCCAAGTCCCGCGATGTTTGTTGGGTGTTGAAGGTCCGTCGTGAATTGTTGCTGTGCGTCGAACTGTGTGGTCTTTTCATGGGCCACCCATTTTTATCCCATACTCCGGTCGAATGATGATAGAGAAGACTAGGTTGGCAGTGCCTTCCGTTTCAGCAATCAACGGAGCGGTTTGAAGGGAATCGAACCCTCGTGAGTATTACCAAAGCGGATCAAGGCGGAAATACCAGTGATGACGCCTGAAAACCAAGCGAAGCAACGATATTGGACCCCGCTCTTGGTCAAAAATAACAACTCTCGGCCACGGTCAACCTTTGGAAACCACTCCAGTCGATTGAGTGCTGATAGGGAATTCGGGGTCTGTTATCACAAATCAGTTCGAGAGCATCGTGGCGGCATGGCCAGTTAGTATCGTCAGCCGTGAATGATGAAGGTGGTGCCGGCCGGACTTGATACTGCCCGCGTCGAGCATGTTGGCGATAATTGGGATGATCGATAACCGCCAACGCCTGCCGTTCCGCCTCGAACCCCGCGACCACCTGCTTGGTGTCCATTTCGAGCTTTCGAGCTTCTGTAACGCCAGCACGAACAAGGCCTCTTCGCGGTTCGGATTCATGGCTGCTGATTCGGCGTCTTCTCCTTCGCTTCTGCGGCGGCGATTTCATCCCAAGACGGGGCGCGCCACAGACGCGGGACGCCGGGGCCGCTCAGCGCGGCGAGGACGCTGCCGTCGGGGGAAAATTCAGTGTCCCTGTAGCCTGAGCCGTCGGCCTCCAAGGTGAGCAACTCTTGGTAGCTTGCCGTGTCATAGAGTTTGAGCGCTTCCTTGCCGCCACTACCGGCGGCGAGGCGGCTCCCGTCCGGGGAAAACACCACGGAATCAATTCCCTGCAAAAACCCGCGCAACGTTCCGAGTTCGCGCAACGGCTCGAGGGACCACACCTTTCCGATCCCGGTCCAACTGACCACCGCGAAGCTTTTTGCGTCAGGAGAAAAGGTGGCGGCACTGGCCTCCCGCAAGTTCACGCGGAGGTCGGTTTTCGCGCCGCTGGAACGGTCTTGCAAAATGCTGGTCCCATTGAAAGCGAAAGCGGCAAACCATCTTTCATCCGCAGAAAGAGCCCACGCGATTTGCCGGTCCGGGGCTTGCCACAGTTGAGTCTGCCGTCCCGAAGAAAAGTTCCACTCACGTATTGAATCGTCCTCGTGGTGAAGGATGATCCCGTCGCCTCGCTGGACAAAGTTCAACGGCAGGACGACTCCCGGTTGAGTGGAAAGCTCGCGAATTAATGTCCCGCGATCCGAATCCCATAGTTGAACCGTGCCGTTAGTGGAGCCCACCGCTGTCCGATGTCCATCGCGCGACAGCAGGAAAATATCCGGAGAAAAGGGGAGGGGCCGTTCAATCCGGCTCACGCGCTGCTCGTCCTGAAAAGATTCTCCGTACCATCGAGTGACGCGTCCCTCCGTATCCAGACAGATTAGGGATTTGCTGTCAGCGGCGAAATGCCAGCGCCGTACTTTCACCGCGAGGGTCGCGGCGGTTTGAGTTCGCGGTTTCTTCGTCGTGTCCCATGCGCGCACCGAACCGTCTTTGCCACCGCTTATCAAGGTCACATTGTCCGGGAGCAGGGCGAGGTCCCACACTTCCGCATTGTGCCCGCGAAGAAGGCCCACCGGACGCGCCTGGGCTGGATTTTCCAGATCCCACAATCGGATGGTTTGGTCGGCGCCCGCTGATGCGAGTTTCTTGCCATCAGGCCAGAATACGATAGACGAAACCCAGCCCTGATGCCCCTCCAGGCGTCCGAGTTCCCGGCCAGTGGCGACATCCCACAGCTTGATCGTTCCCTCAGCGTAGCCTGCGGTGGACGCAAGCGTCTTTCCATCGGGCGAGAAGGCAAGTGCGATGACCCATTCGCTGGCGGCCTTGGCAGACCAGCGTTCTCGCCCGGTGGTCAAATCAACCACCCGAATCAGCCCGCCGAACATCCCATAGGCCGCCGAACTTAAATCGCGACTTGTCGAAAACCGGGACAGCCCCATCGTAAAGTCCTGCCCACTCATCGCGACGGTACTGAGCTTCTGGCCGTCCGGAATACTCCACAGGGTGACCGTGCGGGTGAACGTGGCCAGCCGACGTCCATCCTCGGAAAACGTAAGGCCGAGGCACGGGCCGTCCAAAGGAAGTGTACCCACGATGCGCTGTGCTTCCGCGCTCCATAATTGGATTGCATTACTTGCTTGCGTGGCGCTTGAGTATGCCAGGAGCGGGTCGCGGGGGGAAAAGAGCAGGTGCGTTGTCGTCTGGGTCGCGGCGGCGGCAGCCGGACTGGCGATTTCTTGCCGGGTGCGCAAATCCCAGAGTGAAACTTTGCCGTTTGAAAACTCGCCGATGGCAAGCCAGCGACCATCTCGCGAAGCCGAAAGCGAGAATACGGAATCGGTTTGACGACAAAGCGTGAAGAGGTCGTCGCCCTGGCAGAATTGCCACAGATAACGCCACTCCCAGCCGCGCAGATCAATTTCGGCCCTGGTAGCGGGCCGATGGCGGTTCAACAATTCCACAGCGCGTCCGAAATTATTCGCCGAGATGGACTGCTGAGCGAGGTTCATGTCCGAGGCATAAGCGCGACGGCGGGCGGCGAGTTCCTGAAGTTCGGCTGCGTGACGCAATTGAGCCTCGCTAGACTGGGCCTGCTGGGCTTGGCGACGCTGCACTTGCTCACTTGCCTGGGCGGCGAGCGCGCGGTTGCGTTCGTTGACCGCCTGCCGGAGTCCAACGGCGGCGAGGCCTAATCCAGCAATCAATGCGCCCAGCACGACAGTTGCGGCCGCGAACGCTAGTTTGTTTCGGCGAAAGGCCTTTTGAAATTTGTAGGCGGCGCTGGGCGGGCGGGCGACGACGGGTTCGTTGTTTAAATGGCGCTTGAGATCCGCAGCCAATCCGTTTGCCGTGTCGTAACGCCGCTGGCGATCCTTCTCCAAGCACTTCATCACGATCCAATCCAGATCGCCCTTGAGCTGGTGCAGCAGCTTCGAGGTGTCGGCGGAACGGCGTTTGGCAGTAGTCGTCAGTTGATCAGCTCCAAGTGTTGCCACGCGCGTGCTCGGACGCTGAGGTTCCTTCTCCCGGATCGTCTTCCGCATCGCGTCGATCCCGGAGGCCATCAGTTCCTTGGGATCGAACGGCGTGCTGCCGGCAAGCAATTCATAGAGCAACACTCCCAGGCTGTAGATGTCGCTGCGGGTATCAATGTCCAATCCGCTCATCTCCGCCTGCTCCGGACTCATGTAGGCCGGGGTGCCGATGAACTGATGCAACTGCGTGTAAACCGTGTTGTCCGTCAACCGGCCTTCCGTCGCCTTCGCGATGCCGAAGTCGATGACCTTGGGCACCGGCACGCCGTCGTGCAGCGTCACGAGGATGTTCGACGGCTTGATGTCGCGGTGGATGATTCCTTTCTGATGCGCGTGCTGGATCGCCTGGCAAACCTTGATGAAGAGATCCAGCCGTTCTTTGGTCGTAAGGTTCGCTTGATCACAGTAATCGGTGATCCGAATGCCGCGCACCAGCTCCATCACGAAGAATGGCCGGCCCACGTCGGTCGTGCCGGCGTCGAGCACCTTGGCGATGTTCGGATGATCCATCATCGCCAGCGCCTGCCGTTCCGCCTCGAACCGCGCCACGACCTGCTTGGTGTCCATGCCCAGCTTGATGACCTTCAGCGCGACGCGTCGGCGCACAGGTTCGGTTTGCTCCGCGACATACACCACACCGCAACCGCCTTCACCGACCCGCTCCAAAAGTTTGTAGCGTCCGAGCGTCTGCCCCACTGCTTCGTCCCCCGGTTCGTCGGCAAATTCAATTTTCATGGTGCCGCGGACCACTTTGGCTTGCTCAGGTAAAAGGGCGTCCGGCTCGTCGTGCGCCGCCAGCAGGGATTCCAGACGCTGCCGCAACGCTGGGTCACTGCCGCAAACCGCCCGCAAAAATTCCGACCGCTCCGACAGCGGCTTCTCAAGCGCGAGCGCGAACAGCGCGGACTCACGTTCCTGGCTAGATGGCATGTGTGATGGGATCATCCAGTCTTACATGCGCAATCGGCGGACAGAAAGTATTAAGATTTTTAAAACATACTTTTCGGCGCCCGTTTGCGCATGATGAGGTGAAGATATGAGTACCTCCGAATTCAAATTCTATTGTTCCCATTGCGACCAGCCGTTGAAGTGCGATCCCCGCTATGCGGGCCGGCAAATTCAATGCCCGGGATGCAACCATCTCATCCGCATTCCAAATCCGCCCGCTGGCACCGGCTTCACCCATGTCCACCCGGAATCCGGCCAGACCTGGGCCACGCATGTTCCCAAGGGGAACAAAGCCTGAGGCGGCGGAGTTCGCCCTACATCCCTTCAGCCAGCACCAGATCAATATCGCAGCAAGCCTGTCGAAGTTTGATGAGCGGGGCGTATTTTGCATCGGAGTGCCACGCGCGGGCGTGTTCCATGGACGGAAATTCGATCACGACCATCACGTGGGGCAGCGGTCCGGCTCCTTCCAGTTTTTCCATGGTCGCGCCACGGACCAGATAACGTCCGCCGTGTCTCGCGACGATGGCTTCGGTCTTCGCGGCATAGTCTTTCACCCTGGAATCATCCCGCATTTGAACCGAACCGATGGCATACGCTTTCATGGTGAAGTCCTTCCTTTAAGTCTGATTTGATTTACGGGCGTTGAGCATCCGCTTATCCCGCCGTGTATCCACCGTCAATCATGTGAATGCCCCCGGAGCAATACGAGGCTTCGTCGCTCGCCAGAAACAATGCGAGCCGGGCGACTTCCTCGTTCGTGCCATAACGCTTTAGGGCGATCACCGCTTTGGTGCCTTCGTGAATGGATTCGGGATCTTCGGGCGCGACCTGCCCTTCGATGGAGCGCATCATGCGATTCTGATTGGTCCCGGCGCGATGGCGTTGACCCGAATACCCGATGGACCCAGTTCGAGCGCGGCAGATTTGACCAAACCGCAGACGGCGTGTTGCTTGTGATCTAGGGGGCAATCCCGGGGAAACCGATCACGCCCGAAATCGAAGCCGTAGCGATCATCGAACCGCCGCTTCGCTTTTTCATCGGCTCGACGCAATCTTTCATGGCCAGCAGACGCCAAGCACGTTGGTGCGCAGCACCTGTTCGAAGTCCTCCAGCGCGATCGCCTCCAGCGGCTTGACCTTTCCTTCCGTACCGGCGTTGGCGAAGAGAATGTCCACGCCACCAAAAGTTTTAACGGTTTCGGCAATGGCCGCCGCCATCGCCGTCTCGTCCGCGGCTTCGGCCATCGCATGCGCCAGACCTTGATCGAGGGAATCGACCCCTCGTGATTATACGAAAGCGGATTCCCAAGGAAAGTCGCTATTTCCAGTCTGGTATTCCGCAGAAATTACGAGACCGGGGGCCCCTGTTTACCACTCGGTGTCGCTCGGCAATCTTCCGGCGCTGCCGGGCGGCGCGCTCGCCCTGCCTTTCACTTAGTTGGCAGCAGCTTCACGATGCCCGCATGGCCTTCCGACTCCGCCAGCATCAGTGCTGATCTTCGTTCACTGTTCAATAAGGTGGTGTCCGCACCGTGTTTCAACAGAAGTTTTACAATGCTCGTATGGCCTTCCCATGCCGCAGCCATCAAAGGTGTCCAGCCGTGACTTGATGCGGCGTTGACCTTCACGCCGTGTGCCAACAGCAGGCGGACCGCTTCGGTGCGCCCCCGCATCGCCGCGTGGATCAACGGTGTGTTGCCACCGGAGTCGGGGAGATTGACGTTTACCTGTCGGTGGAGGAGCAGTCGCATCACCTTCAGGTGCCCGCGCACGGAGGCGTATGCCAGCGATGACATGCCGTCGGTGCTGGCGCGGTCATCCGCCGCGAGTCCGGAAGCCAGCAGCAGCTCGACGATGGCCCGGTGACCACCGTAGGCAGCGGTATGGAGGGCGTTGGCTCCATCGTTGTCCACGGCTCGGAAATCGGCGTGGCTCGCCAGTAGCGCCCGTACGGTTTTGTCGCGCCCCAAATATGCCGCCGCCTCGATGGCTGGTTGGGTCCCGATGTCCCGGGCGTTCGGGTCGGCCCCCTGCTTGAGGAGCAGGATGGCTTTCCTCTCATCGCCTTTGTAGATGGCGTTGATGAGTTCCTCCGCTGGCGTTGCGGCGAACAGTCGGGGCAGCGACAAGAAGAGCAGGAGCGCTGTGATGAGCAGGCGGGGCGGTTGAATTTGGTTCATTGGTGTTCTCCAGATTTCAACCAGCCTTGATGGTAAAATCAAATTCCGCCACGAGACCCTCTGATTCGCGGCGAGGTGACATGATGAGCGACGGGCGGACGCCGGCGTCACGATGAATCCACGGATCCCCCTTGAAGTAGAGCTCCGTTGTCAGTATCGGCGACTTCTCGAAGCTGGCCTTGACATGGATATGCGCCGGCCGCATGTCACCGGGCTCCCCATAGTAAAGCGGCTTGATGGAGCGCAGCGTGTAGCGTCCCTTGTCGTCGGTGTAGAGCTTGCCACGCAAGAGAAAGCCCGTGTTGTCGTAGCTGCCTTTGTAGTCCGCTTGCCAGACGTCGAGCAACGCGCCCTTGAGCGCTCGGCCATGCGTATTGAAGACGCGCCCCCTGACGGTGAGCGGCGTGCCGGCCATACCCTTTTCGAGTAACACTGAGCGGACGGGCGCGCCCACTTTGTAGAACGGGCCTTGCCAGTTGTTCTCGGTTTCCGGTGATTCTTCCGTCGCCGCCAGCAGGCGACCGGGCAAAAACGCGGATGCCCCGAGCCAGGGCAGCCACGCGGCGCTGAACATAACTCGGCGCAGCAGCCGTCGGCGGGAAAGGAGTTCGAGTTGATGGAGTATGGGCTGTGGTGTCCCGCGTGGGGTTACTTTTTTCATGGATTTATGGGTGAATCTCAGGCTTGGGCCGGTTTGTTTTTTCAGGCGCATGTAGAGCCGCGCCAGCAGGCGACTCCGTGTAAGAAGACGGCGGCTTGGAAAAGGTCTTGC